>JABSQW010000582.1 GCA_013215605.1 Myxococcales bacterium | reverse complement strand
GCGTGGGGACTTTCAGCCGTCTCGCCCGCGAAGACGGGAGCGGTCGAGCCGCTGCTCGCGAGGAACAGTGCCATCGCAGTGCGGCCCCGCTCGACCGAGGCGATTCCCTCGGTGACCACCACGGCGTCGATCCTGCGCGCTGGCAACAGCACCGCCATCGCTCGAAAGTCGTCGAGACCGACGTCCGTATCGACCACGAGGCACGACGCGGAGGCGCGCCGGTGCGCAGCAGCCCCGAGGTCCCGATCCGCGTCCCCGGTGCTCGCTCGACGGGCACCGGATGCGCTGATGACCACCGCGAGGAGGCAGCAGATGCCAAAG
Source organism: Myxococcales bacterium (assembly GCA_013215605.1). Lineage (GTDB taxonomy): Bacteria > Myxococcota_A > UBA9160 > UBA9160 > SMWR01 > JABSQW01. The sequence goes on along the minus strand of JABSQW010000582.1, from coordinate 17,051 downwards.
CTCGTCCTGCGTGCTCGGCTCTCCCCGGTCGCGACGGACGTTCTCATGATCACGGACTCCTGCTCCGAAGCCGTTCCTCGATCACTGTAAGGGTTTTTTGCCCCACAGGGGGGTCCGACCTCGTCCGGGGTTGTTCGAAGTCGAGAGGTGCCGGTCCCACCCCGCGATGCGGGACCCCATCGACCTAGCGATTCCTTGCCCCGTCGGCCCGAAATCCCAGCTCTTGTTTCCTATCCTCGGAACCCGCTACCCACAGCGGCGGAGGTGAATCCGTGATCTATGTGCAAGAGACTACGAAGCTGGTTCCCTCCCGCCTGGACGACTACCTCGAGGCTGCAGAGTCCAAGCAGATACCGCTCTACCACGATCTCGGAATCCGGTCGGTGGCGTTCTGGGAGACCGTCACGACGCAGGGCTACTGGCCCGAAGTCATCAGCCTCTGGGAGCTGGATGACCTCGATGCCTACGGCTCCATCCTCGCCCGACAGTATTCCGAGGGGTCCCCCGGGCGTCGCTTCCGGGATTGGCTGGAGCAGCTGGCCGAGGTCGCCACGAGCACACAGGGGATGGTCCTGCGGCCTTCCTCGGACACACCCACGTTGGAGCAGCTGCGGAAGCAGGGGCTCAGCGTCCAGGTCTGCGTCCATGAGACCGTCAAGACGACTCCCAACAAGACCCGGCAGTATGCAGAGCACGTCTCGAGGCATTGGAAGCCCATCGCCGAGAGACACGGCCGCTCGATGCTCGGCGTCTACTCCGTCTCCTGGCGAAACGCGGAGGTCATCAACATCTGGGCCTTGGACGGATGGGAAGCATTGAACAAGGCGACCCGGACCATGCCCGACGACCGCGACGTGTGGGCCTGGACCGAGATCGCGATGTCGCTGCGCCAGGACTGGGATGACCGGATCTTGCACGCCCTCCCGTTCTCGCCGCTCTAGACCCTGTGGAGCGACCGGCTCCATTCACGTCGATCGTGCTCGAGTGAATCGAGTACGGGGCGGCCGAGGCCCTTGCCGAAGCCGATGGGGTCGAACCACGCAGTGCCTCGTGGTGCCCTCGGTGTTCTTCGCCGCTGTCGGGCGCGAAGCTGCGAGCCCATCAGTCTCGGCAACGAGCGAGCCCTCTCGACAGTTCGGCACAACTCTTCGAGTCTGACACCACCGACTTCACTTCGACCGGGACGATGTAGCGACGTGCCCGGTCCAAGACGTCGGTGCAAAACGATCGAGCCAACTCGAAGTGGAACCCTCCGCGTGCATCGGAATCGATACGTCCGGCGCCGGCGAGGTCCGTCAGCAGAAGAGAGCCCGAACGTTCGAGCGTAAAGCGACCTGGATCGACGTCGGGGAGCCGAACACCCACGGCTGCGAGCGCGTTCAACAGACCCACCGCCTCGCGACAGACCCGCAGGGCGGGGCCGAGTTCGAGTCCCGCGTCTTCAGCGAGGGCCCGGTCGAGAAATTCGCCGGAATTCGCGACGACGAAATAGGGTTCACCGTCCTTTGTGGCGCCGGATTCCAACACGGAAGCCACTCCGGGGATGGCGAGTTCGCACATGACGCCCAGTGTTTCTTCGTGGGTGGTGACCGCGTCCGAGCGAGCGATCTGGACCCACACGGGTCGCATGGTTTCGAGCCAGATTCCGGCACGCCGCGTGTGTTGGCCGAGGGCATCCATTCGATCAGAGGGCTGCTCCAGTAGCGCGATGCGATCGAGGCGCTCAGCGTCGAGAAGCTCGAGCCACAGCGCCGGGATGCCCGAATCCGGATTCTCGCGCGAGAGCGTTTGAAGAAGCTGTCGGGCGGCTCCGTGAGAACTCGCCGCGATGAAGTGGCGTGCCAGCGCAATCCCCCGATCACCACGCTTGGGATCAGAGGAGGGGAGACTCCGCAACAACATCTTCAGGCGATCGTGCAGGCGATGATGGGGCGCAGCACAAGACTGGAGACCGAAGTGGAAGAGTCGTTGCCGCATCTCCGCGGAATGGCGCAGGAGGATCCTGGAATCCAGGTTGATGAGAAGTTTCACGCCGGCGTCAAGCGTTTCGGAATCGAAGGTATTGGGCTCACCGTGCAAGATGACGGCCTGGACGGCGCGAAGGGGGAGAACGAGGTGGGAAAGCGCGTCGGGCAGATCCTCCGTCGATTTGTCGAAGGCGTCGCGAAAACTCGCACTCTCCAACATGCCGAGCAACAGCGCTGGCCGTTCCTTCTCATCGAAGAGTTCGGTCATCAGTTGCAATACGCGTCGCATCTGCGCATTCGAAACCTTGTCGAACTCGATGCGCTGGAGACCCTGGAAGAGCGCCGCGGTGGCCTCTTCGGGCGAAGACGACCGCTCGATCTTTTCGAGAAAGAGCAGCACGTACTCGATGTCGGAAGAGAAGCGAATGATCCCAGCGAGGAGTTTGGCCGCTCGGGCCGGCTCTAGGCGCTCTGCGGCTGCGAGGACGTTTCCTCGCTGAACCTTCGCGAGCAGGTGACGGCACACACCGCGATGGACCGGCTCGCGCGCACCGTTCAACAACAAATCTTCGTTCGCGTTGACTTTCAGCCGCAGGTCCTTGCGGTGTTCGCGCAGGAAGCGGAAGTGATCGCGAAGTACGCCGATTTCCTGCTCAGTGAGCGGCTCCTCGACGTTCTTGTCGAGATCGACGGATTCGGTCTGCCTCGACAACACCCTTGCTGCGCGATTCGAGGGCTTTCGTCCACCGCGTCCGCGCTGGCTCCCGCCGCGTCGCCCGCCTTCGGGCTTTCGCTCGCTTGGCTGGTCTGAGGGCTTGCCATCGGAGGCCCGCGGTCCTCGCCCTCTCCGCCGGCGCCGTCTCGGGCCGCCGGCATCCGGCGGTTCCGTCCCTTTCGGTGAATCCATAGCTCCATAGTACCAGTCAAGGTGACCCGAGCCGTGAACTCAGCGCCCGGTTTGCGAGTTTCAACCGGCTCCCTGTTCGACAGGATCGGCAACAGGGAGCGGATCGCGATGCGCAACTCGACGCCGTCGAGATCGGTCCTTGAACAGAAATGTGAACCGAGCCCGAAGGCCACGATGGTCGAGTTCGCGCGCGTCGCCGAAGCTTCGTTTCTCGCGGCCTCGACGGATGACGATCCTCGCGGTGCCGGTGGTGCTGAGTGCTCTCTGGGGGCGCGCGGAGGAATTTCCTCGTGAGTCGCGGCTCAGGGATCGCGGGAGTACTCGGGAAATTCTTCCAAGGCCTTCGCGAGGAACGTCTCGTAGTCCATCGCGTGCAGCGGCTGCTCTTCGTTGAGCCCGAGCGATCGCGGCGCGACCGGGAAATCGTGCGCGGGCTCGACGAAGAAGGGAATCGAGAGTCGCTCGCTCCCCGAGTGGAGCACGCGGTGGCGCGTTGCCCGGAACGTGCCCTTGCTGAGGGTCTCGAAGGCCAGGCCGGTGTTGACTACGAACGCGGCGGCGTCCCGAGGCACGTCGACCCAGCCGCGATCCGCGGCCCGGACCTGGAGCCCCGCACGAGCGTCCGGATCCGCCTGGTAGAGCACCGTGACCAGTCCGCTGTCGACGTGCGCCGCGCAGGACAGCCCGGCTCCGTCGTCTCGTGCGATCTCGACCGGCGCCTCCCGGGCGGGGTAGAGGTTGAAGCGCAGCGTCGACAGGCTGTGCGGACGCTCGAAGGATCGCGTCTCGGCGCCCAGGCTCCCACCGAGAAACCGCGCCAGAGCCTCCAGGAGCGTGCGGCCGAACCGGAGGAGTTCATCGTAGTAGGTGAACACCGTGTCGCTCCACGCCGCACCGAGTTCCACGGGCAGCCGGTTTCGCTCGTAGTAGGGCCGCTCGAGCAGTTCTGGCATCGACGCATCGAGGCCGGGATCTCCGATGTCGAATCCCTCCTTGCCGTGAACCGAGCTCGGAAAGTACCCGCGATAGACATTCGCGCTTTCGGGATTCCAGCGACGGGGCGCCACGCGGAGCTTGGCCTCGCTCGAGAGCGCGAAGAAGCGACGTGCTGCCATCCGGTTGGCCTTCAGCAGCGCGGGCGACACCCCGTGCCCCGTCACGGCGAGGAATCCGACCTCCGCGCAGGCGCTGCCGAGGGCCTCGATCACAGCGGGGGCGCCCAGCGCGTCGAAGCCCCCTTCGACGAGGGGCGCGATATCGATGGTCGGGACCGGACTCGACCCCATGTTAGGCAACCGGGATCTTCGGATGGACGAGGTTGTCGACGAGCAATCCATCCCCTCCTAACGACGCGGACGCAACCCGTTGCCGAGCGACGCGTGGTGAGCTTTCGCCCCCGTGCCGCCGAGCGTCAGTCGCTCGACCTCGATGGGCACGAGGTCGCGTTCCCCCTGGACGACGCGATAGGTCCGATTCGCATCGACGTTCGAGAAGCGCTGTTCAGAGCCACCGGGCCAGCGAACGATGAGTTCATCGATCGCGTCCGCGTCGCCGAGTCCGATCTCCTGCTGGAGGCTCGAGCCACCAAACGATCCCCCACTGCCCGCAAGGACGTGGATGCTGCGCGCGTTCGGTTTCGCCCCCACGCGAACCTCGATTCGCGCGCCCACGCCGAAGCGGTTGGCCGTGCGCCCTTCGAGCCGCAACGTGATGAAGCCGTGAGAGGATCCCGGATTCTCGAACAGCGCGTTTCCGTACTTGTCTCCCGGGAAGAACCCGCCGAGCTGGTGAAAGAGATCCTGGTCGCCGTCGTTGTCGATGTCCCCGAACGAGACTCCGTGACCCTTCTGGAGGTGCGCCACCCCCATGGCGAAGCTCACGTCGTCGAAGCGGGTTCCGCCGACGTTGCGGAGCATCACGTTGGGCAAGAGCGCTTCGAAGTCGGGATTGCCGGTGCCGAGATACACGTCGAGCCAGCCGTCTCCGTCGATGTCGCCGTAGTTTCCACCCATGGGGAGCAGCGGGCGACCGAGTCCCAGCTCTCGAGACACCTCTTCGAAGCCATCTCCCGTGTTGCGGTACACGAGAGGGTGTCCGCTGCGCCCCTCGACTCCGAAGTACGACGCCATCGAATCCTCGGGCAGCGCGTTGTAGTCCGCGACGAAGAGGTCGAGGCGACCGTCGTTGTCGACATCGAAGAACCACGTCGCGAAGCTGCGTCCCTTCGGCTCGACGACGCCGAGGGACTCGGCGACATCCGTGAACCCGCCGCTCCCGTCGTTCCGGTAGAGGCGGTTCGGCCCGATATTCGACACGTAGAGGTCCGGATCGCCGTCGTCGTCGTAGTCCCCCCAGGCGACGCCCTTCGCGAAGCGCCGATTCGCCACACCCGCCTCGCGCGCGACGTCCAGGAAGGTGCCGTCGCCCTCGTTCCGGAAGAGCTGGGACGCGTAGGGGCGATTCCTCCAGGCCTCGTTCCCGATGTAGAGGTCGAGGTCTCCGTCGCCGTCGTAGTCGGCGAAGGCCGCTGTCTGGGTGGGGTAGGCGTCGGTGCCGAGCCCGGCCGCTCGCGTGATGTCGACGAAGCGTCCCGCTGTCTCGGCGAGCTCGTTCCGCAGGAGCGAGTTCCGCATGCGACCGCGCTTCCCCAACCACCCACCCCGAAGCACGAGCAGATCGAGCCTTCCGTCGCCGTCGTAGTCGGCGTGCACGAGGTTGAGACCGCCGAGCTGGTTCGCGAGTCCCCAGTCGTCGGCGACATCCTCGAAGGTTCCGTCTCCCGCGCTTCGAAACGCTTTGATTCCGTCGCAGGGATCAGCCGTGGAGCTCACGAGGTCGAGCAGACCATCGCCATCGAAGTCGTCCATCACCGCGCCGCCCGCGAGGTCGAAGGCCGTCAACCCCATGGCTCCGGCCCGGTCGGGCCACCAGGGGAAATCGGCCTCCGGGGTGAAGGCGTCGTCGGGGAGCCGAAGCCCCGGCGGCACCGCCTCCGGGTAGACGCCGTGGAGCATGCGGGTGAGATTCAAGATCCAGCGCGCTGACACCGATCCCGGATTGTGGGCGAGGATCGCCCGGGAGAGGTCGCCGGCGCGCCGCGCCGAATCGGGCAGCACGTGGCGCCCTTCGGGTCGCAGCGGCAGGATGCAGCTCTCGGGGGCGTGGTGGAGCACGCAGTTCGCGGTCTCACCGGCTCGCAGGTGCGCGTTGCGCTTCAGCGTCAGGCGGCGCACCGCGAGAGGCGCGTTCGACGTGCGCCGCGCGCCACCCAGCGAGAACGCGAGGTCGGGCGGAGCGGTCTCGACGTCCGGGGATCGCAGGTCCGCGGTGGGATCCGCCCCGCTGGCGAGGCTTTCGGGGAGCCGTGTCGTGCCCTCAGCGGACGGGAGCTCCGGGTCGGTCTGTTCGAGCAGCGAGATCGCGTCGTCGGCCCGATCGAGTTCGATCAGTGCACTCGCGAGGCGCAGCGTTTCGCGCTCGATGGCGTGGGGCGTCGCGTCGACGCTCCCGGACTCCGCAGCGGTGAGCCAGCCGGCGATCCGGCGGATCTTGCGCTCTCCGTAGTAGGGATCGTCGCTGTCGCGCACGGCGGCGCACAGCGCGTGAAATTCCTCGGCCACTTCGCGAGCGATGGACGGCGATGTGGGGTCCGGCACTCCGTCCGGCGCTGTTTCCTGGCGACACGCGACGACCACCGCGAGTGCCAGGCCGAGCGCAGAGCGCACCGGCATTCCGCGCGGTCCCCCCGTTCTCGACGCCCAACGGCGAGAGCATCGCAGCGCATCCCTCATGCCGCGGAAGTATAGTGGCGCGGGCGTTCCCCCCGTCGTCGTGTGAACGCTCCCGCTCAGAGCGCGACGGCGCTCGCACGTTGCAAGACTCTGCGACGTCTCGGACCCCTCCGTGTTGCAACGCGCAACTCCTCGCGACGATGCGTGGCGGACCGCCATTCTTCAATGGCTCGGCACCGCGCCGCAGGCGCGCAGGCTTCAGCTCGAACGCTGGACCGAGACGCGCCTCTTCGCTCTGGCCAGGACCAGCAGGCCGCTCACGAGGAGACTCCCCGTCCCGGGCTCGGGGACCGTTGCGATCCAGCCCTTCTCGATTCCGTTGGGGTCGATGCCCGTGCCTGCGAGGGTGAGTCCATCGGCCGAGAGACCGGTGGCGCGCTCCAGACTCCAGCCCGAGAGGTCGGGACCGAGACCGAGGCCGGAGAGCACCTCCTCGACAGAGCGCATGCCATGCACCTCATCCCAGATGAAGGCTTCTTCCCCGCCCGAGGTCGTGCCGAAGCCGACGACCACCGAGCCATCGGCCGAGACACTCAGGGCTTCGCCTGAGCCGACGCTGCCCGGAAGCGCACCCAACGAGGTCATCCCCACCCCCTCGACCCAGCGGATGGCCTCCCGGGTCGTGGTCGTTCCGAGGCCGGACCAGCCCACGACCGTCGAGCCATCGAGGGAGAGGTCCCAGCCCCAACTCAGCAGGTCCGAGGGGAGGGTCCCCAGGTTCTCGGGGACGCCGTCGACCCAGCGCACCGCCACGTTCAGCCCAGCGGGATCGTCACTGCGCCCCACTCCGGCCAGGTGGCTTCCATCGCCCGAAATCCCGTGGGCGCGAGCGAAAACGGAAGTCGCGTTCGGGAGCAGGGCGAGTTCCTGTGGGGTTCCGTCCGCGAGCCACCGATAGGGTTGAATGGGGCCGCTGGCGCCCCCGCTCCGCACCCAGCCGACGCTGGTGCCGTCGTTGGCCACGTCCTCGGCGACGCTCAGGAAGACGTCGAGGCCTGCCGGATCGTCGAACCGCTCGGGCGTGAGACCCGCCGATGCATCCCAGCGTGCTGCACGCTGATCGCTGATCGTCGGTGGAAGTCCGATCGTGCCCACCACGAAATTGCCGTCGGGAGAGATGCCCCAAGCCTGCCGGCGTCCGGAAGGCCCCGGGAGTTTCAGCACCTCGGAATTGCCGAAGGGCAAGCTGGCCACCGGTGCGCGAAAACCCGCGCGATTCCCGGTGGAAGGGCTGCTTGTGAAATCTCCGGCCGCAACACTTCCGTCGCCGGAGAGGTCGACCACCGAGGTCGCCCTGAGGTTGACGGTGTAATCCACGGGGCCGAAATCCGGAACCGCTCTGGCAGGGGATCCCGCCAGAGCACACAACGCCACGAGAATCCAGGGGAAGGAACGCATACCCACTCCGTTTACGGAAGAAGTGGCTCCAGAGTGGGTTTTATCGCGGGCCTTTTTGCGCGTTCTTGCGTCTTGGAGCGCGTGACCGGAGTGCCCCGGGTCGACTCTCTTCCGATCCACGGGCACACGGCGGCTGGAATGACCTCTGGGGATCTGCGTCGATTGCGGCAGGGTCGTGTTCCGTCGACGGGTGATCCCCAAGCGAAGCGTGGATCCGAGGTCAGGGGGCCTCGGAGCCGGCGAGCATCTCGTACTGCCCGTCGAAGCCCACCGCTACGGACAGTCCCCTGTGGGAGCGGCGCGCCCCGTCCGTCCGCCCCTCCGCTCTAGTAGTCGAGTCGCAGCGTCCAGTCTCCCAGCATTCCCCACGGATAGGCTTTCTTCACGCGGGCGACCTGGTGAGCCAACGTCTCGTTCCAGGAATCGGCTTCGTAGCTGGCCTTCCATGTGGCGCCGAAGACGACATCCGGGTGGGCGGACAGGGTGGCGCCAAACTTTTCGGGACGGTCATTGAATTTCTTCGCCCGAGCCACGACGGCGAGGCCTTCGAGATAGAAGAGCGTGCTTTCGGCGTTCTGTTCACTCGCGTAGCCAACCCGATCGTAGGGATACGTTTTGCGATAGGGCGAGTTCGCAAAGCAGCCGAGGTCGACGTAGAAGCTGGGCCCGGAGGCCTTGATCGTCTGGTACTCCCAGAGTGATCGCTTGAAGTGGAGACCTGCCGCATACGGGTACTCCGCGACGCTGGGCACGAGGAGCGCCCCATGCCGCTGCCATCGCCAGAACCGTCCCCCGATGGACTCGTAGAGGTCGGAGTGCCCGTAGATCGGGGAGTAGTGCCCGGAGCGTGCGGTGGAGTGCGCATAGAGTCCACGGAGAATGGCCGGTTCCTTGAGCCACTCTGCCAGGTCCAGGAGGGTCGCCTCGTTCGACCCCACCAAGGGTCGTACGTAGTCGGGATCCATGGTGTGGGCACCCAGTGCATCGTCGAGATAGTTGGCGAGACCGGCGACACCGAGCCCACTTGTACCGATCGCGGCGGCGCGAAGGGGGCGTTGTCGGTTCTCCCCCATGCGGTGGAGGTGATTCCGGTTGAAGTAATCGAGCAGGAGTCTTCTCTCGAGGCCGGCGTCTCGCAGCCAGCGAACATTGCGTTCCCCGCGACGGACGATCTGGGGCCGGCGGGCGGCGTCCAGGTAGGTCAGACCGTTCACATCCACGAAATCCGGGTCGGGTTCGATCGCGACGTGAAGCGCGTTGATGCGCGAAACGTTGAGGTCGGGCATCGCGATGGGGTTGGGCAGGTCGCGCGGGTCGTCGGCCGCCAACTCGGGGTGCCGCATGCGCAGGAAGTAGCTGAGATTCACCTCGTTCAGGACGACGTCGCTCAGGTTCTCGGCACGGTGCTCCGTGTAGTCATCATCCTGGATGAAGAAGAAATCTGCGATGGAGAGCCATTTTCGTTGGAACGCATTACTGACCAGATGGTGTCGCGTGTCCCAGTTGCCGGGCGTGCCCCACCCCACGCGCAGGGACCGCGGCTCGGGCGCGACCAGCAAGCCCTCGAGCGTTCTGACGTCCTGGTGGTAGAGGTCGGGCCAGCTTCCCGTGAGATCGCCCAGGACGAGGTCGGAGCGGTCTGCGATGACTTCGGGAACGATGCGAAGTATGGGGCGGCCTACCGTGGAGACGCCGTGAAGCTTGTAGGTGTCGTTGCCGCTCTCGTGCTCCTGGATCCATCGCCGGACAATGAGGGCTTCCGGGAACGAACCCACCAGCATGGTTCCGCGAAGGTTGGGATAGAGTTCCCGCAATTCGATCAGGAACTGGCGCATCCCCAGCAAGGTCAGGCCGTCTTGGTGGCCCCCCTTGTGCACGTCGGCCAGCAGGAAGAGCGAAGGAATGCCCTCGGCGTACATGTCCTGCTTCCACCGGAGCAGGGCTTCTTCGAGATCATGCGTCGTCGGCGCCTTGGCGGAAAGTGATGCCAAAAGGCGCGGCTCGACGAAGACGACCACCAGCGGAGCATCCTTCGGAGGCGCTTTGGAGAGATCCTCGAAAGACATGGGTTCGAGGTCGTTGATTTCCGCCTTGGTGTCACCGTTGTGGTCGTAACCGTGCATCCGGAGCAGGAGCATCCGGACCTCCGAAGAGAGCTCGGTCTCGATGGGCTTCGTCGCCTGGCTCACTTCTTCTGGTTGCCCGGCCTCGACGCCGTCCAGGCCGGGCAGTGGGGACACGGGGCTCGAAACCGGTGCAGGGTCACCCAAGAAGGGCCCGTTCACCCCATCCTCCGACGCCCCGGCCGGGGTTTCCGTGCCCGATGCATCTTCGGCTTCGTCCGGATCACACGCGCTGAGTGCGAGAATCCCCGGAATCGACACGAGGAGGGCGAGAGTTCGAACCCAAGATGCGTGATGGATCATGATCCCACTCCTGTTCCCCGGCGCGGAAGTCGCGCCGGGAGTCCTGAGATGGCAGTCGAGGCCGAGACCCAGATCGGACCAGAATCGGACCGGACCTCGGGGGAACAGCCCAGCGGGGCCGCAGATCGCCGAACCGCATGGCAATCCGGGACCGAGCAGGACGACCCGGCCTGGGTTCGGGAAGGGCCTGGCCCTTGCACCGGTAGCTGGGCCCATCGATCCGTGGTGTGCGTTCGCCCGCTGGAGAGTCCTGCTGCTCGATAAGAGATAGGACTACTCTCCGACAATGTTCAGCGGGTTCACGAGCTTCACGTCCCCGCATCGAGGAGCCGAGACCGGGATGGGCATGGCCGAGCTCAGCCGCCGCCATCACGCGCAAACCGGCGAGATCCACCGGCAGCGGCTGGACCCGATCGGCGCGCAGCCGGAGCTGGCGGGGCCCTCCCTCGATGTCGTTCGAGGTAGGGGTAGACCGTTGTTCGGGACGATGCGGCGTTGAAAGGGACGGTGCCCGCAGGAAACGAAGCCAGCCCCGACGCGCCGCGCCTCACCATCTGGCTGACCTCGGTTGGCTTTGCGCTGCTGTGCGTGTCGCGGGTGTTCGGTACCGCGCCGACCGGCGATGAGCCCTTCTACGCCGAGATGCGCGAGACGCTCTTCGCGAATCCCATCGACTGGGACACGCAGCAGCTTCTGCACCACGCGCCGCTCGGTCCGTTCTTTCAAGGCGCTGTCCGAGCGCTGCTGGAATTCGTTCCCGAGGCAGCCTCTCTCTACCCCGTCCGACTCGGCATGCTCGCCTTCAGCGCACTGCTCGGGATCTACGTCTTCCGCTTCACGCGGGCGTTGTACGGCGTGACCTGTGCAGCGGCGGCGCTCTTCCTGATTCTCTGGAATCCGATATTCGCGGGCCACGCTTCGACGGCGAATCTCGACGTCGCGGTGACGGCGCTCTCCTTCGCGGCGCTCTACCACTGGTGGCGGGGAGGGCACGACGGCGCGCGGCATGCGGTGATCACGGGTGTGTTTCTCGGGCTGGCGCTGCTCACCAAGCACGTCGCCCTGCTGACTGCGGCGGTGATCGGGGCGGACGCGATTCTTGGAGCCGCGGCAAAGGCGCTGCGCAGGAGAGGGGCACCGGAGGTGCGCGGCGTCAGTGTTCGACTGGCGATCGCGGCGCTGGTAGCGCTCTTCGTCTTGAACGCGGGGTACGGATTCGGCGGCACCGGTCGCAGCCTCTCGAGCTACGCTGCGCTCTCCGGTCCCGTCATCGCGGCCTCCCACACGCCCGCGCTCTCCGACCTACCGCTCCCCCTTCCGAGCCTGTTCGTTCGCAGCGTGGACTACCAACTCTACCTCTCGGGACTGGGCCACCCGGGGTTCTTCCGCGGCGAGTACTCCCTGGACGGGTGGCAGAGCTACCAGGCGGTGGGCTTTCTGCTGAAGAACCCGATCCCACTGTTCTTCATGCTCGCGTTCGCGATCTGGCATTGGGTGCGGCGTGGCGCCACGACACGCGAAGGGAGTGACACGAGCGCTGGTGAACGGCTGCTCGCGTGGTCAGCGGCCGCTTTCGCGATCTACTTCACGTTCTTCAACACCCGTGCCCAGGGCATCCGGTACTTGCTGCCCGGATTTCCGCCGCTGTTCGTGCTGCTCTCCGGTGCCTTGGCTTCCGTCGACCTGAAGGTGCGGCTGCAGCGCGGCGCGGTCGCCGTGCTCGGCGTTTCCTACGCGGCCGCCGTGCTGATCAGCCACCCCAACGAGATCGCGTACCTGAACGCCCTTTCTGGGGGGACCCGGGCGGGTTACCGAACGTTTCTCTCCGATTCCAATCTCGACTGGGGGCAGAGCGGTTGGCTCGTCGATCGCGCACTCGCCGACATGCCCCCGCCCGTGGCCGTCAACCCCGAGCGCCCCACGACCGGGCGGGTGCTCGTGCAGGCGGCGGTGTACCGGGATTATCTCGATCCGACCGCCCGCAGAGCTTGGCTGCGGGGGCTGCGCCCCGAGCGCGTGCTCTACGGAACCCATCTGCTATTCGACGTGAAGGAAGAGGAACTGCGCGCACGTCACGAGGAGGAGCCCGGCGACGTTGCGCGGGTGCTCGCACTGGCGAGCATTCGGCTCGACCGCGGCGACGCCGCCGGCGCCCTCGAGATTCTCGGCCGCGTCTCGTCGCCGAGCGAGGCTGCGCCAAGCCTGTTCGTTCTGCGCGGCCTTGCGCTCGCACAGTTCGAGCGCTGGCCCGAGGCCTTCCGCGCCTGGGAGCAGGCGGTGAATCGCTTTCCCGACTCGGCCCCGGCCTGGTCGCAGTTGGCGTTCGCATCTGCCGTGGAGGGTCGCCCCGATGCGGCGGCGCTGGACGCGAGAGCCGCGACGGCAGCCGCGAAGATGGCCCACGCCGTCCATCAGCCCATCTGGCGGGCGAAGGACCGCGCGGAACTCGCGGGCCAGTCACACCCGGGTCGGAAGCTCCTGGAGAACCAGGAGTGGGTGATCTCGAACAACCGCGGCTTCGAGGCGTGGTCGAACGGGGCCTACGACGACGCGATCGCGCGCTTTCGCGAAACCGTGGCGGCGCAGCCGCGCTTCGCCCACGGCTATGTCAACCTCGCCCGAGCGCTCGAGGCCCGAGGAGATCTGCCAGGCGCCATCGAGGCGCAACGCGAAGCGGTGTCTCTCTTGCCGAGCGCTCGCGCATTGCGCCAGCCGCGCGTCTTCTTCGGAGACCGCGTCCTCCTTCTGGGCCACGCGCTGCGCTGCTCCGCGCGGGGGGAATCCGACGAAGTCGCGTATCTCGACCTGCTCGTGGCGCGGAGCGTATGGGAAGCGCGTCCGTACTCCGCCGAGCGCGATTCGAAGCTGGCCCGCATCCACCTGGCGAGCGGCCGCCCCGCCGTCGCGATGGAGCATCTGCGCCGCGCTTACGAGCGCGAGCCCGGCCGCGACCGGGCGTTGATTACCGGGTTGTTGAGCCGGTTTCGAATCGAACCCGCGAGCGTCGACTGGTTCGAGCGCTGAGCCGACCCGCCCTATCGCCAGAAGGAGAGGAGTGATGCGGGGCCGATGAACGGGCCGATGATAGGCCGACGCGGCGTTGGTATCGATCATCATGAACGGTATCTTGGCGGGCAATGGCTCCTGTTGAAGACGCTCGCCGACACATCATCCTATGGGACGGCGACTGAGTACCCTGAGGCCAACTTGCCGCCTGGGTCAGGCGGAAAGATCGGGACGGGCGGTTCGAGACCGTGTCGTACCAGACGGCACCATCGCCACCAATGACTCCGGAGCTGCGCAAGGCGTGTGCCCGTTCGACGCACGTCATCACCAGCGATGGTGTGATCTTGAACGCGGGGCGTGGGACGATGTTCATCCTGCGCCAGTTGGGGTGGAGGTGGACGTGGGTCCTGAGCGTGCCGCCGTTGATCTGGCTGGTGGAGGTGGGCTACGCGATATTCGCCCGCAATCGTCCCTTCTTCTTTCGCTTCTTTTCTCGCTTCGTGTCGAGCCGTAGAGTGGATTGAAAGGGGGGGGGAGAGTTCTCGCCGCTTTCCCGTCCATGCGCGAGGCCAGGAGAGGGAGCGGGGCCAACCGGTACGTCGCCGCCAGCCGAGCTTCCCTCCGCCGCCAGCGGTGCGGCTCGCAGCCCTCGACCGGGCAATCGCTGGACTCGAACAGAACCGCGAGGCACCCCTCACCGGCGAGCTGCTCACAATGCGTGACCGCCTATCGGCAACCAGGGTGAGAGCGGACGACTGAAGCTGCCCGTGTCGCGTCGTGGACCCACAATCCAAACGACATGGCAATTCCCTCTTGCTCGGCATCGGGCTCAGCCGGCGTCGGGAATCCAGCTCCCGTGGAATCCGACCGGCACCCGCTGGGGGAGCTTCACGCGCGCAATCGGGGGAGCCGTGAAGTTCGAAGCGTCCGCGACGACGAGCTCGCTCCGGTTCGTGGGACCGTCGAAGACGAAGCTCAGCAGGTAGCCGTCATCACTGTCCGCGTCGGCTCCGGGTCCCGGAACGAAGACCATCTCCCCGGGGCTTCGGCCCGGGCCCGCCTCGGAGTACTCCGACGCGCCCGTTTTCAGGTCGACCTTGTACTGGCCGGCCATGGCCGGGGCAGCTCCGTCCTCCCCTTCGAAGGCGAGCGTGTAACCGAAGCGATTCTTCTGTCCGACGCGCGCATCCGCCACGCGCGGAAACTCCATCGGGCGGTCGTCCAGGGTCTCTTCCCGAACGGAACCGTCGGACAGATCGAAGCTGAAGCGGTGCAGCGTGATCTCGCCGTCCCCGCTCTGCAGGTCGCCCGCCTCGCGCCAGATCTCGCTGATGCGGCAGACGTCATAGACCACCCGGTCGCCCTCGTCCCAGGCGTTCATGCCGTGGAAGACGAAGCAGGGCTCGATCTCGAACCACTTGACGTCGGCGTTCGTTCCGGTGCGCGGCATGATGCCGACGCGGGCTGTGTACTCGTCGCTCCACTTGAAGGGCATCGTTCCCGCCATCGCGGCCTCGAGATCGAAGACGACGGGCAGGTCCATGAAAAGCGCGTGCCGCTCGGTGATCATGAAGTCGTGCATCATCGTTGGCCCCGGGACCTCGATCTCCTCGGTCTGTACCAGACTCCCGTCCGGACTGACGCGGAGGTAGGTCAAGTAGGGCGGGAGCTGGCCGTACCCGAAGCTCAGCAGTTCACCCGTCACGGGGCAGACTTTGGGATGCGCAGAAAAGGCCGTCGTCAGCCTTCCCTCGAAATCGGTGTGACCGAGCGTGTTGAGCTCGCGATCGAGCACGTAGGGGAACGAGCCTTCCTCGAGCGCCAGGATCTTTCCGGCGTGTTCGATCACGTGTGTGTTCGCGGCCGACGCCGTGCGATCGATCTGGCCGGTCTCCGACACCCGCTGCAGGTCCGGGTTCTCCAGGTACGGCGTGCGTACATAGCGGTTCCGGTAGCTCGCGGCGCGCCCGCCCTCCAACCGAACACCGTGCACCATGCCCTGTCCCAGAAACCAGTGCTGGGAATATCCACTCGGCGGATTGGCGCCGTTCCGAACGTAGAGGCCCTCGAGTTCGGGAGGGATCGTCCCCACGACCTCCAGGTCGGTCGTCGTGATCTCATCCTTGATGGGGGCGAAGTTCCCCTGCAGGTGAAACGGTGTCGGGTCGGCCATGCACGTCTCCTTCGGTCGAGTCAGTCGACCCTAACACGTTCGAATTCTATCCGCGTCAACCAGCGACTGGGGAAGAAGCCGGCGTCTCGAGGGCTGCCGTGCCCGCAAAGATCGAAGCCCCAGCAACGCACCTTGGAAGAGTTCGTTTTCCGCTTCGACCCGCGCTGGCTCACCCGTCTCCGGTCGAGGCCACGGGTCACTCGGGGCGCGCATCGCCCGTGTACAGGCCGAGGTAGTCGCAGCCACCCTCGCAGGAGATGCGGATCAGCTCGTAACCGAGCTGGTCGAAGAGCTCGCGGGTCGCTTCCACGTGGGCTCTCAGCTCGGCCGGTGCCTGTTCGTAGATCTCGCCTGCAAGAATCTCGACGACGATCGCCGGATGCCAGGCTCGGATCGTCTCCACGGCTCCCTGGAGTACGGCAAGCTCGTAACCCTCGACGTCGATCTTGATCAGGGACACGTTCCGAAAGCCGAAGCTGTCTAGAGTTCGCAGCTCGGCCTCGTCTCCCCCCGCTCCCACCTGCATCAGCCCGTCCCGACCCTCGGTCGGGGACATCTCGATGACTTCGTGGCTGGCTCCGACGGCGAAGCGCAGGGGCACGACGTTGTGCAACCCGTTCAGCTCCAGATTCTTGACCAGCTCGCGGAAGATCTTCTTCTGAGGCTCGAAAGCGTAGACCGCGCCGTCCGGGCCCACCATCCGCGCCAGCGCCAGCGTGTGGCTGCCGATGTGCGCCCCGATGTCCAGCGCCGTCGTGCCCGGCGCCGCGTGCCGCGCCATCACCCGCTGGACCTTGGGCTCCCAGATCCTGCCGGTCCGCAGAAAGCGTTTGACCCAGGCCGGATTGTCATCGAGATAGAACTTGCCGAGCTGCGGCACATCGACGATCTCGTACTGCTCTTCCGGAAATTCGGCCAGGTACTCCACGATTCGCGCGCGGTCGTCGAGCAGCGCGGGCGCGAGGACGGACTCGTCGAGCAGGTTGGGGTTCTCGGTCGGCGTTGGGCCGCACGCTCCGAGCGCGACCGCCAGCGAGAGAACGCCCAAGCGAAGCCGGAGCGCGAACGGACGGCGCGCGATTCTCGTCAGTGGGCCCATCGGGTACTCCCGATCTCAGACGTCGTCGTCCTGCTCGGATCGGCTCTGTTGCTCCCCGTCGTCGACCCGGCGCCAGTACGGTCCAGACCCTCGGCCCAACAGAATCGTGGGGAGAATAACCTCTGCCTATCCGATTCGCTTCGCTGTCGAAGGGTGGCAGGGAAAGAGCTTCGCGGCGTTCGAAGCGGAACACGAACTCTTCCACGGTGCGTTGCTGGGGCTTCGGGCTGACCCCGCGGAAGGTTCCGCGGAGCCACGTCTCGAGATTTCCAACAAGCGGGTGT
>JABSQW010000581.1 GCA_013215605.1 Myxococcales bacterium | reverse complement strand
TCCCGGCGAGGAGCGCGACTTCGGCTCGCCCTCCCCCACCCGGCACGAGGCGTTCCCGCGGCGCGCCGAGGCCGTCGAACTCTACGCGCAGCGCTCCGGCTTCGATCTGTCCCGATTGAGCTACTACCGGGCGTTCAGCTGGTGGAAGATGGCGTGCCTGGTGGAGGGCGTCGTCGCCCGGTTGCGCGCGGGTGCGGGCGGCGGTCTTTCGACGTCGAACAACGTGGATGACACGATGAAGCGCGTCGAGTGGATGCTCGACAGCGCGGCCGAGGCGGCTGCAGACCTCTGAACGAAGTTCGAACGAAAGCGTTCCCGGTTTCAAGGAGATACGACATGGCATGGGATTTCTCGACCGAGCCCGAATTCCAAGAGACTCTCGACTGGATGCGCGAGTTCGTCGATGAGGAAATCCTCCCGATCGAACCCATCGCCGAAGAGCTCACGCTCGACCAGCTCCGAGCGATCACGACGCCGCTCCAGGCGGAGGTGCAGAAGCGCGGGCTCTGGGCCGCCCACCTCGACCCCGAGCTCGGCGGTCAGGGCATGGGACAGCTGAAGCTCGGCCTGATGCACGAGATCCTGGGTCGATCGGTGTACGCGCCGTCGGTGTTCGGCAACCAGGCGCCCGACTCGGGCAACGCCGAGCTCATCGCGATCGGTGCCACCGAGGAACAGAAGGAGAAGTGGCTCTGGCCGCTCCTCGACGGGAAGATCCACAGCAGCTTCTCGATGACCGAGCCCCACGTGGCCGGGTCCGACCCGACGGCCATCATTTGCCGCGCCGAGCGCGACGGCGACGAGTGGGTGATCAACGGTGAGAAATGGTTCGCATCGAACGCCGATGTCGCGGACATCATCGTGCTCATGGCGGTGACGAACCCTGAAGCGCAGCCGCACCGGCGCGCGGGCATGTTGATCGTGCCGAAGGGCACGCCGGGCATGACGATCAAGCACAAGCCGGGCACCATGTCGCACCCCCAGCACGGACCGCTGGATGGTCGGGGCGGCAATCACTGCCACCTGTTGTTCGAGAACGCGCGCATCCCGGCCGACAACCTGATCGGTCAGCCCGGGGACGGCTTCGTGCTCGCCCAGAAACGCCTCGGTGGCGGGCGCATCCACCACGCCATGCGCCTGATCGGCGTCTGCCATCGCGCCTTCGACGCGATGCGAGAGCGCCTCGTATCGCGCACGTCCCATGGAAAGCGGCTCTCCGAGCATCAGATGATGCAGGACATGGTCGCCAAGTCCGCGGTGGAAATCGAAACCGCGCGTCTGCTGACCTTGAAGGCCGCGTGGACGATGGATCACTCGGGCGCGTCGAACTCCCGCGCCGAGATCGCGATGATCAAATATTGGAGCGCGAAGGTCGCCATGAACGTCCTCGACCGCGCGATCCAGATCTACGGCTCCCTCGGCTACACGACCGACCTGCCCCTCGAGGGCATGTACCGCTCGGCCCGTGCGCTGCGCATCGCCGACGGCGCGGACGAGGTCCACAAGGTGACGATCGCGAAGCACTTCCTGCGCGACGCAGAGCCCGTCGAGGGCTGGCCCACGGAGCACATCCCGACGCGACGGGAGGACTCACTGCGCAAATTCGCGGATCTCATCGAGCTCCACACCGAGAATCTCTGAGCGGCCCGACGCGCAGCGCGCAGAACAGCTTCGGGACCTCGCTCGCGGCGCCCCCGTCGTTCAGGAGTCCGGCAGCTTCCCTTCCAGCACTTCGCGCCCGAGCGCCGGCTCTACGAACGCCGTGAAATCCGGACCGCGGCGCAGGCTGTGGCCGCCGTCCACGTTGATGATCTGGCCGGTGACCCAGCGCGACTCTTCGCCGAGCAGGAAACGCGCGAGGCTCCCCACGTCCTCGGGCTCACCGACGCCCTGCATGGGGGTCTGCGTGATGTAGCTGTCGTAGACGGCGCTGTCGCGCGGAACGCCCTCCATGATCTCCGTGGCAATGAACCCGGGACGGATGCCGTTGAAGCGCACCTTCTTCGCGCCGAATTCATCGGCGGCATTGCGCATCATCTGCTCGATGCCCGCCTTCCCAACGGTGTAGGCACCGAAATAGAGGTGCGTCTGGTGTCCCGCGATCGACGACATGCCGACGAACGATCCTCCGCCGGCCTTCACCATGTGGGGCACCGTGTGTTTTACGCAGAGCATGGTGCCGAGCACGTTCAAGTGGAGCACGCGGAGGAACTCGGCGGTGTCCTGCATGTGGTAGGGGCCCATGCCGCCACCGCCTCCGGCGTTGGCCACGCAGCCGTCGAGCTGGTCGGTGGGCTCGAGCGCCACAGCCACGGCGTTCTTCACGCTCTCCTCGTCGGTCACGTCGGCGACGACGTACTGAACGCTCCCGCCGCAGCCCGCCTTCTCCCGGATTCGCTTGGCCGCGTCCTGCAGCTTCGACTCGGTGCGACCGCAGATCGTGACGGCCGCGCCGTCCGCCGCAGCCGCCTCGGCGCACGCGCGCCCGATTCCCGTCCCACCGCCTGTCACGAGTACGGCCTTGCCCTCGAGTCCGCCCGCCGGTCGCGTCGCCATCTCCGATCCTCCTTCGTCCGGTCTTCGTGCCCCGGAATGCGAGCACCCTACCCGGGGGGCGCCAGTGTGTCTAGGCAGGCGAACCTCAGCTGCGCTTCGCGCGGTCGAGATCCGCCGCTACGGCGCTCGCGCCGAGCACACAGACCAGTGCACTCAAGAGTGGCGCCGCCGTCGGAACGAGAAGGGAGTAACGCAGCGCATCGGCGCCGTACTCTGCCGTGAAATGGTCGCTGAGTACGCCCACCAACAGCGGCCCGGCGGCGAGACCCACGAAGCTGCTCACCATCGTCGACAGCGCCGCTGCCATTGCGCGCATGCGGAGCTTCGAAACTCCCTGGATCGTGGCGATGAAGGGCGCGGTGAAGAAGGAGCCGAACACCGAGCCGATGAAGCTCAGCACGAACGCGACGGGAACGACTTCGATTCCCGACGCGGCAACGAACGCGGGCATCGCGAACACGTCGTCGGCCGGCCACAGCAGGAACGCGATCAGGATCGGCACACTGATCACCTGCCCGATGGCCGGGACGAAGAAGTACCAGCGGCCGTCCCGCACCCCGAACCGGTCGGCGAAGAAACCCCCGAGGTAGATCCCGAGGATCGACGGCACGGGACTCGTGACGAAGTACCAGATGCCCGCGGAGGCCGTCCCCATCTCGTATGTGCGCA
This sequence comes from Myxococcales bacterium, assembly GCA_013215605.1. Lineage (GTDB taxonomy): Bacteria > Myxococcota_A > UBA9160 > UBA9160 > SMWR01 > JABSQW01. The sequence goes on along the minus strand of JABSQW010000581.1, from coordinate 4,063 downwards.
CGAGGAAGGTCGGCTCCCAGAGATTCCTCCCCATGGCGGCGAACAATGCGAAGGCGTTGGCGGTCAGTATCAGCAGATACGTCCTGTTGCCCAGCAGGTAGCGGACGACCTCCGCAACCGACTCGCCCTCCACCGAGCGCCCCTTCTCGCTGGCACCGCGAGCCGGCTCGCGCACGGTGAGGCGCAGCACCAGGGCGAGGAACATCCCGGGAACACCGGCCGCAACGAACGCCATGCGCCAGCCGTAGAGTTCGTTGACGGTCCCGCCGAGGATCATCCCGAGCCCCATGCCGGTGACCGCACCGATCGACACCACCGACACCCCGCGCCCGCGCCGGGACGGGGGCACGTAGTCGGACAACAGCGAAACGCTCGGCGCGGTACCGGCCGCTTCGCCGATTCCGACCCCCATCCGCATCAGGAACAACTGCACGAAATTCTGGACGGCCGCGGTAGCCGCCGTGAAGGCGCTCCAGACGAACAGGCCGACGGCCACGATCGAGCGGCGCGTGCGGTAGTCCGCGAGGCGGGCCACCGGCAGCGCGGTGAACGTGTAGACGAGCGTGAACGCGAGCCCCATCACGGCGCCCATCTCGGTGTCGGTGAGATCGAACTCGTCCTTGATCGGCTCGACGAGGATCGACAACACCGTCCGATCCATGTTGTTGAAGATCATCACGAGCAACACCATCACGAGGACGTAGTTGGTGTAGGCGCGCGAGAAGGGGCCGTCGGGTTCGGCGCCGTCTCCCGGCGCCGGAGCCTCGGAGTCATGGGGCACGGATTCCGGTTCGGTCACGCGGCGATCATACGCTCTCTCGTCTCGGCGGCGACGCATCCTCCCACGAAGCTCGAGAGAGGAGCTATCATCGCGTCTTCGGCCCACGGACCTCATCCCACGTTCTCAAGGAGTCCCCCCATGATCCTCGGCGTACACCACCCGGCCCTCTCGGTCCCCGACATGGACCAGGCCCTCGAGTTCTACTGCGGTGTTCTCGGCTTCGAGACCGCCATGGAAGCAGGCTGGCCATCGGGCGTGACGCCGATGGATGAGGCGATGGCCCTCGAAGACTCTGCGTGCAAGGTCGCGATGATCAAGAAGGGCAACTCCTGCATCGAGCTCTTCGAGTTCACAGCGGGCAGCACCCAGGACGCCACCCCGAACCGCCCCGTGAGCCGGCGCGGCATCACGCACATCGCCCTCGGCGTCGACGACTTCGCGAACGAGTACGAACGCCTGAAGGGCGCGGGCATGAAGTTCAACACGGAGCCGCAGGGTGAGGGCAGCGGCCGCTGGGTCTACGGACGCGACCCGTTCGGCAACGTCATCGAGCTGCTCGAGCACGATCCCGAGAGCCCGACGTCCCTTCGCTGGGAAGACTGATCGGTCCGCGCCATGGCCACCGCCCCCGGTCCGCTCGAGGCCACGATCAACTACGCACCGGCGTCGCTCGACGCCGAAGTCAAGCCGGAGATCCAGGCGCGGGCGCCGCGCACTGCCGGCGAGGCGCGCCGAGCCCGCACCGGGATCGACCGCCACGGCTTCGACATCGTCGACGCGCGCAGCCTCGATCGTCCCGCATCACTCGACACCGAGGGCGTGGAACTCCACCGCCTCGCGACGGCAGCCACGGACCTGTACGACGACGCGCAGGTCCGCGGGATCTACTTTCCGGAGGTGATCCGACTGGTTGCCGAGGTCACGGGCGCCGCGCGCGTCGAGGCCTTCGATTACAACCTGCGCAACGCCACCCGCGCCGAGCGCGGAGACCCCGGTGTCCAATCGCCGGTCAAGTACGCGCACAACGACTACACCGTGAAATCCGGCCCCCGCCGCGTGCGCGACCTGTTCCCCGACGAGGCAGAGACCCTGCTCGCGAAGCGAGTGGCCGTGATCAACGTGTGGAAACCCATCTCGGGTCCCGTGATCGACACGCCCCTCGCCGTCTGCGACGCCGCCAGCATCGGCGACGGTCAGCTCATCGCGACGAACCTCGCCTACACCGAACGCACGGGTGAGATCTACTCTCTAGGCTTCAGCGAGGGGCACCGCTGGCTCTACTACCCGCAGATGCGGGCCGACGAGGCCATGCTCCTGAAGTGCTACGACTCCGAGACCGACGGACGCGCGCGCTTCACCGCTCACTCCGCGTTCCGCGATCCCGGCGCGCCCGAAGACGCTCCCGCGAGAGAGAGCATCGAAGTCCGCACGCTCGCGTTCTTCGACTGAGTCTTTCGCCCGCTCAGGATCCAAACTCCGCCTCGGGGCCGCGCAGCGCGGGAACCACCGCACATTCACAGGATTCGTGATGTTCTTGACGCCACCGGTGGAGATGAGGAGAGTAGGCGCGATTTCTGTGACCCGAAGGCCACGAGGAGCCCCCCCCCGATGACCCGCTACAACTACGACCGCCTGTCCGCCCAGGACAACGCGTTCCTGCTCTTTGAAAACCCGAGTCAGCACATGCACGTCACGTCGACCCAGGTCTTCGACCTCGGGCCCCTCGAGACGGACGGCGCCGGCGTCGACTACGAGTCCATCAAGCGCTTCACCGCGTCGGTGCTCTTCCGGATTCCCCGCTATCGCCAGCGGCTCAAGTGGATTCCGCTGGAGAACAGCCCGGTCTGGGTCGACGATCCCCACTTCAACATCGACTACCACGTCCGCCACACGGCACTCCCGAAGCCGGGCAGCGAGGCCCAACTCAAACAGCTCACCGCACGCATCCTGGCCCAACAGCTCGATCGCACGCGTCCGCTGTGGGAGATCTGGGTGATCGAGGGCCTCGAGGGCAGCCGGTTCGCGATCGTGAGCAAGATCCACCACTGCATGATCGACGGCAGCTCGGGCGTCGACATCGGTCAGATCCTGCAGTCCCCCACCCCCGACACGGCGATCCCCGAGTCACCGCCCTTCATTCCGCGCCCCGAGCCGTCGCGCGGCGACTTGCTTCGCGATTCGATGGCCAACCGGCTGTCGCTGCCGCTGCGGGGACTGCGAAACTTCCGCGTATTCCGAAGCGAGGCGGAGCACTGGTTCGACGACGCGCGCACCCGCGTGCAGGGCCTCTTCGAAGCGGTCGCGGCGCAATCGCAGGGCGCCTCCGAAACCCCCATCAACGGGCCGCTCGGACCGCACCGCGCCGTCGAGTGGATGCGCACCCCCCTCGAAGATCTGAAGGCGCTGCGCCGCAGCCTCGACTGCACGGTGAACGACGTCGTGCTCACCATCGTCACCGGCGCCTTCCGCGACTACCTGATCCGTCGCCAGGTGCGCCCGGAGGAACTCGACTTCCGCATCCAGGCCCCGGTCAGCGTGCGCCGCGAATCGGAGAAGGGAAAGATGGGAAACCGCGTCTCCGGGTGGATGGTGCGGCTGCCCCTCGAGGAGTCGGATCCCCTCCGGCAACTCGAAGCCATCCACGAGACCACCCGGGACCTCAAGGAATCGAAACAGGCCGAGGGTGTCGACATGATGATGTCGATCATGGAGGTCATGCCGAGCGCCCTCGTTTCACTGGGCGCGCAGGCCGCATCGGGAGCGATGAACTCGATCGTCACCAACGTACCAGGACCGCAGTTCCCCCTCTTCATGCTCGGTGCGGAGATGACCGACATGTTCCCGCAGGTGCCGCTGCTGCCGAGCGTGGGCATCGGCATCGCACTGATCAGCTACAACGGCCGGGTCTGCTGGGGCTTCAATGCCGATCCGGACCTCGTGCCCGATCTCGACGCGTTCCGGGACCTGATGGAGAAGTCCGTCGAGCGCGTCGCCGAGGCCGCGGACGTGAAGCTCGCCCCCCCGCCGGTCTCACCCGGTCGCAGCCGGAAGACGGCATCGGACTAGAAGGACGCTGGCAGGGGGGTCACGGCGAGAGGACCTTCAGGCAGCCTCGCGGACCGATTCATTCCGGGCGCCCGCGCCCTTCGGGCCGAACGGCTCGAAGGTCATCACCAGTGCGGGCATCAACAGGAAGTCGGCGACGAGGGCCGCGATGATGGTCAGTGCGAGCAGGATGCCCTGGGTGGACGTGCTGTCCATCACCGAGAACAGGAACACCAG
>JABSQW010000580.1 GCA_013215605.1 Myxococcales bacterium | reverse complement strand
TTTGTCTGTTAAGACCGGAGTTATACTCGCATGTTTATGTATGTTGAAGCTTCATTGTTGTTGATTTCTGTTCTAACAAGTAACAGCGTTGAGGCGTTATCGTTTCGTAACAACGTTGTGGCGTGTTCCAATCATACCTCATACAATGGCGCATATGTTAATGTGAATGTGAAAGCGATCAGTTGTTGTTGTCTGTTTTAGCGCGTTATTTTTTGTAGACGTGTTATTATAATCCTTGCTCGGCGCTTTTTGCATAAGGATCTATCATCGGTGTTGTTTGTTTAATCGCAGGAAGCTTTGTATTTTTGTAGTGGGAATTATCTTTCCTGATGAGTAGATAATGGTATCGTTTGCGCTTTACATTAGTTTTTTCTTCGGGCAAACGTGATTGTTTTTTACTTCTGAGATAATAATAGAGTATTTCGACTATACATGGACAATGTCGTTGAAGTGATGTTTCTGTCTAAGACCAAAATCTAATTACATTTTCATCTGAGTTGGTATAAGGAGATATTGTAATACGGATCATTTCTGGGTTAGTACATAATCAACCTCGATGTTGTTGTTAGTTGGGAAATTCAATTAGGATGTGAGCAGAGCGTTTGGGATTTGTTTAGTGTTTGAAGTTCTATGAGTCTTTTTCAATTATGAGAAGACGTTGCCAAAAGTTGATTTGTCTGTTAAGACCGGAGTTATACTCGCATGTTTATGTATGTTGAAGCTTCATTGTTGTTGATTTCTGTTCTAACAAGTAACAGCGTTGAGGCGTTATCGTTTCGTAACAACGTTGTGGCGTGTTCCTATCATACCTCATCAAATGGCTCATAGGTAAATGTGAATGTGAAAGCGATCAGTTGTTGTTGTCTGTTTTAGTGCGTTATTTTTTGTAGACGTGGTATTATAACCTTGCTCGGCGCTTTTTGCATAAGGATATATCATCGGTGTTATTTGTTAAATCGCTGGAAGCTTTGTATTTTTTGTAGTGGGATATATATTTTCTTATTAGAGAATAGTAGCGTTTCCGCATTAGTACGTGTTTCGGCTACAACGGGTACTTGCGTGCAAAAGTGATATGTTTTTACTTCTGAGATAATTAATAGATCATTTGGAGTTTATTTCGCGTTTGGAGTTTTTCGATTTTATACATGGACAATGTCGTTGAAGTGATCTTTCTGACGAAGACCAAAATCTGATTACATTTTCACCTGATTTGTGATAAGGAGAATTTGTTTTGCAGACTTTTCTGGCTTAGTACATAACCAGCCTTGATGTTGTTCATATGTGGGGAATTGAATTAAGATTTAAGCAGAGCATTTGGGATTTCTTTCGTGTATGAAGTTGTTTATATCGTTTTCGATTATGAGAAGACGATGCCTAAAGTTGATTTTGTCTGTTGAGACCGGAGTTATACTCGCATGTTTATGTATGTAGAAGCTTCATTGTTGTTGATTTCTGTTCTAACAAGTAACAGCGTTGAGGCGTTATCGTATCGTAACAACGTTGTGGCGTGTTTCTATCACACCCCTTTCAATGGCGCATATGTTAATGTGAATGTGAAAGCGATCAGTTGTTGTTGTCTGTTTTAGCGCGTTATTTTTTGTAGACGTGTTATTATAACCTTGCTCGGCGCTTTTGCATAAGGATATATCATCGGTGTTGTTTGTTAAATCGCATGAAGCTGTGTATTTTTGTAATGGGATATATATTTCCTTATGAGTAGTGAATAGAATCGTTTGCGCATTCGTACGTCCTTTGGCATCATCGTGTACTTGCGGGCAAAAGTTATTGTTATTATTTTTGGGATAATAGTAGAGCATTTGGGATTTATTTTGGATGTGCAGTTTTTCAAATATACAAGGACAATTTTGTTGTAGTGATCTTACTGTCTAATACCAAAATCTGATTACATTT
>JABSQW010000579.1 GCA_013215605.1 Myxococcales bacterium | reverse complement strand
GATGAACGCCGTGGCGGGACGCCGCAAGGAGACGGTTGAGCTCGAGCCGTTCCGCTTCGAGCAGATGCGCCCCGGCTGCTACGACGTCGAAGCGCGCATTCGCGACATGGACCTCGGTGGTATCTGGGCCATGCTGAACTTCCCGTCGCAGATCACCGGCTTCTGCGGCCGCATCTTCGCAATGGCCAAGGACCAAGAGGTCGGTCTCGCCTGCGTGCGTGCCTGGAACGACTGGCTGTTCGAAGAGTGGTACGCACCGCATCCGACCCGGATCATTCCCTGCGGCATCACCTACCTCTCCGACCCGGAGCTCGCCGTCGCCGAGATCCGGCGCAACGCGGAGCGGGGCTTCGTGTCCGTCACTTTCCCCGAGCGGCCGCACGCGGTCGGTCTCCCGAGTCTTTGGGACCGCGACCACTGGGGTCCGATCATCCAGGCGTGCGCGGATACGGACACCGTGATCTCGCTCCACGTCGCGAGCTCGGGAATGCACGAGATGCCGCCGAACGCTCCGGCGCTCCAGCTCGGCGCCACGCTCTTCGGCCAGCTCTCGCTAGGCGCGTGTGCGGAGTGGCTGTGGTCGGGCTTCGCGGTCGAACAACCGAACCTCAAGATCGCGATGTCCGAGGGCGGGATCGGCTGGGTGGCGATGCTCATGGACCGACTCGACAACATCGTCGACCGCTCCGGCTACGGATTGGGCTGGGAGATGCGCCCCGCCGACGTGCTGAAGCGAAACTTCTGGTTCTGCACCATCGACGACCCGAGCACGATCGATACGCGCTATCGCATCGGGGTCGAGAACGTCATGTTCGAGTCCGACTACCCCCACGGCGACAGCACCTGGCCGGACAGCCAGAGCGTGATCGAGAAGGTCTGGGGCCACATTCCCACCAACGAACTCCGCATGATGTGCAGTGAGAACGCGGCGAAGCTCTACCGGCATCCGCTTCCGGAGGTGGTCCTGCCTCGCGATTGAGCGTCGATGGAGCCGCTCAGGCCTCGTAGCTGGCGAGCGCGCGTGTCATCGCGGACTTTCCGAGCGCCGACGGGCTGTACCACGGCATCCGCTCCCACAAGAAACGCGGGAGGGTGTCCGGCGCGAAACGGAGGGACACCTTGACCGACACGGGACGCAACGCACGCCGCATCTTCCTCGCGTCGATCCTCGCGCTATTCACCGCGGGACTCTCGTTCTCTCTGCGAGCCAGCGTCATCCGCGATATCGAGACGGAGATCCTGGTCGCCATCGACCCTGTGGCGTCCGCGACCCTGGCGGGCAGCATTCTCGGCGTCGCATTCCTCGGCTTCGCGTCGACGCTACTGGTGGGCAGCATCTTCCTCGAGGCGATCGGCATGGGGCGCATGCTCGTGTTCTCGGGTACGTGCTTCGCAGTCGGCACGGGGCTCGTGGTCGCGTCCGAGACGCTGCGGCTGCTGTGGCTCGGCTTCCTGCTCTCGGGACTCGGGTGGGGATTCGCCGAAGCCTCGGTCAATCCCCTCGTTGCGGCCGTTTATCCGAACGACAGGACGAGCCGCCTCAACATCGTCCACGCGTGGTGGCCTGCGGGCATCATCGCGGGCGGGCTTCTGGGTCTCGGTCTCGGCGCGCTCGGTCTCGGCTGGCGGATGCAGTTCGCCGCGATCGTGCTGCCTGCTGTCGCCACCATCGCGATCTGCGTTGGCGTCCGGTTCCCCAGCACGGAGCGCGCCGCGGCCGGCGTGTCGATCGGCGAGATGATCGCGGAGATTCCAAAGCGCCCGATGTTCCTCGTGTGGTGGGGCTGCATGTTCCTCACGGCGGCGTCGGAGCTGGCACCGGGACAATGGATCGACCTCACGCTCACGCGCACTGTCGGAATGCGGGGCATCTGGCTGCTCATCTACGTATCCGGGATGATGTTCGTACTGCGCCACTTCGCTGGGCCCATCGCGCACCGCGTATCGAATTCGGGGATGCTCTGGGGCTCGTCGGTGCTCGCACTCCTCGGGCTGCTCGCGCTCGCGAACGCCCACTCCCCGCAGACGGCCATAGGCGCCGCGACGATCTGGGGGCTCGGCGTCTGCTTCATGTGGCCAACGATGCTCGCGAACGTCTCCGAGCGGTATCCGCGCGGCGGCGAACTCTTCATCGGGCTGATGGGCTTCGCGGGCGCGATGGCGATCCAATTCGTCCTGCCGCAGCTCGGCGCGATCTTCGACCGCGCGAAGCTCGAGGCTTCAGGCGGCGAGGCGGCGTTTGCTGCACTGCAGGGCGATGCGCTCGAGGTCGTGCTGCGCGGTGCAGCGGCGACGTCCTTCCAGACGCTCGCGATTCTCCCCGCGATCCTGATCGTCGTCTTCGGAGCGATCGTGCTCTGGGATCGATCGCGCAGTCGCCGCGTGGACTCAGTAGAGAGTTTCGTGAAAGATGCGGGCTAGGTCGTCAGGTCGAGATCGAGCAGCTTGATCGCGTTTCCACGCGCGATCTTGTGCACCGCTTCGGCGTCGAGGTGGCCGAACAGCCTCTCCGCCACCTGTTTCGAGTGCGGGAACGTCCCGTCCTGGTGGGGGTAGTCGGTCTCGAACATGACGTTGTCCACGCCGATGCGGTCGATCATGTCGATCCCCACCGTGTCCTTGAAGAAACAGCCGAATATGTTGCGCCGGTAGTAGAACGACGGCGGGTTCGGGATGCGGGTCTCGCCCTGGGCCCACTGGTGGGTCTGCCAGGTGTCGTCGGCGCGTTCGACGAAGTAGGGGATCCAGCCGATCTGGCACTCGGCGTAGAGGAGCTTGAGCTTCGGGAACTGCTCGAGCTTGCCGGAGAAGATCCAGTCGATCATCGAGGCGATGCTGTTGCAGGCGATCAGGTTGGCGCCGATGATCGCCGGCGCGTCGTCGCCGGTGTTGACCGTCTTCGTCCCCGAGCCGATGTGCATACAGATGACGGTGCCCGTCTCCTCACACGCCTCGATGAAGGGGTCCCAATACGTCGTGTGGATCGACGGGAGACCGAGCCATACCGGAAGCTCGGAGAACGCCACGGCACGGACGCCGCGCGCCGCGTTGCGCCGGATCTCCGCCGCCGCGAGTTCGACGTTCCAGAGCGGAACGATGCAGAGCGGAATCAGTCGGCCGCCGCTGTCGCCGCACCACTCGTCGACCATCCAGTCGTTGTAGGCCGCAACGCAGAGCTTCGAGAGCTCCATGTTCTTGCGCTCTGCGAAGAGCTGTCCGCAGAAACGCGGGTAGTTGGGGAAGCACAGTGACGCCTCGACGTGGTTCTTCTCCATGTCGGCGATGCGGGCCTTCGGTTCGTAGCAGCCGGGGGCGATGTCGTCATAGGTGATGCCGAACGGCTCGACTTCCTCGGGGGGGATTCCCGGGCAGGCGATGATCTGCTTGAGCTGGTAGCGGTGATCTTCGTAGTGCCACCAGGCGGCCATCTCGTCGGTGTCGCCGGGTGCCTCGTGCCAGACGCCGCCCACGAGCTTGATCACGCCGCGGGGCTCGACGACGATACGCGGGCCCTCGTCCTTGAATTTCTCAGGGAGGCGATCCTGAAACATCTGGGGCGGCTCGACGACGTGGTCGTCGACGCTGACGATCCTCGGCACCGGGGTGGTGCCGTTCGCCTGATGCGGCTTCTCCTGCGACATGGCCGCTAGTGTAACCGCAGTGCGGCGGGTCCGGAGTAGAGGCTGTCCCTAGTTCGAGCCGGACCGCCGCGCCAGCCACTCGAGAAGCGAGCGCACCCCGTTCACGTCGGCGAGGCGGCGCGATGCCGCGGTCGGCGTGTTGGCGCTGCCGACGCGGAACGTCTGCGAGAGCCCGGCCAGGAAGCGGAAGGCGTCTTCGTCCGTCTGGTCGTCGCCGACGTAGATCACTCGCACCTCCTCCGACCACGACGGTCCATAGCGCTGGCGCAGGATGTGGAGGACGGCCCGACCCTTGTCCCAGCCGATCGGCGGGCGCGCCTCGACGGCGCATTGGGCGTCGCGCGGCTGGTAACCGGCACGGCTGATGATCTGGTGGGCCTCCCGAATGAACGCCGAACGGCGCTTCTCCGGAACGGCGCGGTAGTGGTAGGTGAGTGTCGGTCCCTTGGCCTCGGTCCAGGCACCGTCGACGGCGATCTTCTCGAGGTCGCGCAAGAGCTCCTCGGAGCGCTCGCGGTAGTGGATGAGATCTTCGTGTACGAAGCCGGGGAAATCGGGTCCCTCGATTTCGAGGCCGTGGTTGCCCGCGTACGTGAGCTCGCGGTACTTCACCATGCTCCGCACGTCGTCGAGGGCGCGACCGCTCACGATGGCGACGTCCGTGTCCGGCCTGTCCGCCAGGGCTTCGAGGGTGGCGCGCATCGAACGCGTGAGAGTGGCCTTCGACGGGTGCTCGCGCAGTGGCGTGAGCGTGCCGTCGTAGTCGAGGAAGAGTGCCAGGCGGTAGCCCTTCATGTAGTCGCCGAGCCAACCGGTGAAGTCCTCGTCGGTGAAGGGCACCATCGACGCGCGCGCGGCCGTGGCCGCCTTCGTGAACGACGCGACCCAGCTGTCGACATCGTCGCGTCGCTCGCGGCGGCGCAGCGCGGTCATGCGTGACCGGCGTTCTTCCTCCTCCATCGTGAGCGCGCGGTGGAGGGCGTCGGCCGAGCCCTCGATATCGTAGGGATTGACGAGCAGCGCCTCGCGCATCGTGTCGGCCGCACCCGCGAGGCGCGACAGGATGAGCACGCCCGGGTCCCCGACCTGGCACGCGACGAACTCCTTGGCGACGAGGTTCATTCCGTCGCGGATCGGTGTGATCAACGCGACGTGCGCGTCTCGGTAGAGCGCTGCCAGGCGCTTTGGAGTGATCGAGCGATAGAGGTAGCGAATGGGCGACCACGAGGCGGTGGCGAACCGGCCGTTCACGCGGCCCACCTGCTCGTCGATCTCGCGCTTGAGTTCGCGGTACTCGGAAACTTGGGAGCGGCTCGGCACCGCCACCTGCAGGAGGGCCACGTTTTCGTGGTGCTCGGGGTAGCGCTCGAGGAGGCGCTCGAAGGCGTGGATGCGCTCCGGAATGCCCTTCGTATAGTCGAGCCGGTCGACGCCGAGCACGACGGTCTCTTTCTGGGTCTCCGGCTGACGCGACGCCGCGAGCGCCAGCGACTCGAAAGTTCCGTACTCGATGCCGAGCGGGAATGCACCGACGCGCGTGGTGCGGTCGCCGTACTCCACGACCATCTCGTCGCGCCGCACGCGGGCGCCGAGGATGCGCTGTACGCAATCGAGGAAGTTGTGCGCGTAGCTGCGCACGTGGAAGCCGATCAGGTCGCACGTGAGCAGGGCGACGAGGATCTCCCGATCCCAGGGGAGCAGCCGGAAGATGTCGTACGGCGGAAACGGGATGTGGAGGAAGAAGGCGAGCCGAGTGTTGGGAAGCTCCTGGCGAACGCGCGCGGGAGCCAGCATGAGCTGGTAGTCGTGCACCCAGACGAGACCCGCGTCGGCGGATTCGGCGGCGAGCGTTTCGCCGAAACGGTTGTTGACGCGCTTGAAGACCTCCCACTCGCGGCTTTCGAACTTCGCGCGGGCAGGCATGGAGTGCATGAGGGGCCACAGCGTGCGATTCGAGAAGCCGTGATAGAAGCGCTGGATCTCGGCTTCCGACAGAAGGACGGGAGAGACGGAATACCCTTCGTCGGCGCTGGGCAGGATCTCGTCGGCGTCCATCTCGATGCCGGGCCAACCCACCCACGTGCCGCCGCGCTTGCGGAGCACGGGGTCGAGAGCCGCGACGAGACCGCCGACCGAGGGTCGCCGCTCCAGACCTTCGGATGTTCGTTGGTAAGTGAACGGGAGGCGATTGCTCGCAACGACGATCGATCGCTTCGTGTTCTTCTGTTGGCTGGGCGTCACGGGAGCGAAGGTAGCCGATGTGACGGAGCGGTGAATCCGGACGGAAAGCCGGATAGAATCTGCGCCCGGGGGAGGGACGCCGTTTGGAAGAGATCCTGTTGGGGCTGATCTGGTACGCGGCCCTCTTGTTCTCGCTGACGTTCCACGAAGCGGGTCACGCGTGGGCGGCGCTCCGGGGCGGCGATCCCACCGCGTATTGGGCGGGGCAGGTTTCTCTCGACCCCATGCCCCACGTCCGCCGATCGCCCTTCGGCACCGTTCTGATGCCGCTCCTCTCGTTCGCATTCTCCGGATTCATGATCGGCTGGGCGAGCGCTCCCTACGATCCGCGCTGGGCCTACGAACACCCGCGCCGCGCCGCCTGGATGGCGTTGGCCGGACCGGCGGCAAACCTCGTGCTCGTGATCGGCGCCGCCATGGTCATCCGCTTCGGAATTCTGTCAGGCGTCTTCAACGCCCCGGCGTCGATCGGTTTCACCCACGTGGTCGCGTCGAGTGGTGGTGAGCTGTGGGACACCATCGCGACGCTTCTCTCCATTCTCTTCACGCTCAATCTGCTGCTGCTCGTCTTCAACTTGATTCCGGTGCCGCCGCTCGATGGAAGCGGTGTCGTCGGGCTGTTCGTCTCCGAGGACACGGCGCGCCGCATCCAGGCGATGATGAACCAGCCGCAGCTCGCGATGTTCGGCGTGCTGATCGCGTGGTTCCTGATCGGGCCGATCTTCGGGCCGATCCACCTGGTCGCGATCAATCTTCTGTATCCCGAACTCAGCTACCGCTGACGTCTTTCATTGGGGACCGCGATAGACGAAGTCGTCCGCGGGCACCGCCTCGGCGCGGGCGCGGGCCGCCAGGATCGTCTCGTGTCGAGGTGACAGCTCGCAGGCGGGATCGGTAGCCCCGGCATCGCCCGTGAGTTCGAAGGCCTGGCAGCGGCAGCCCCCGAAGTCGCGCACGCGCTCGGGACAGCTCTTGCAGGGCTCGGGCATCCAGGCCTCGCCGCGAAACACGTTCATCCCCGGGGCTTTGCCCCAGCACTCCTCGAGTGAACGCTCGGGTACCGACCAGAACTCGAGCCCCTCGATCTCGGCCGCGGCATGGCAGGGAAGCACCCGACCGTTCGGCGAGATCACGATGTTCTTCTGCGCCCAGCCGCCCATGCAGGGCTTCGGGCGATCCGAGTAGTAATCGGGGAGGACGAAGAGGATCTCGAGGTCGGGGAAGGTGATTCGCGCTTCGGCGACTTCGCGCGCCGCGCGTTCGAGTTGCTCGCGCGAAGGGAGGAGAGCCGTTCGGTTGCGCAGCGCCCATCCGTGATACTGCGTGTTCGCAAGCTCTATGCGGTGGGCGCGAAGATTCGACGCGAGCTCGATGATCTCGCCGACGCGGTCGAGGTTGTGCCGGTGGAGCGGCGTATTCAGGGAGAGCGGCAGGTCGCAGGCGTGAACGTCCTCGGCGAACGCAAGCTTCCGGTCGAACGACGGGGTGCCGGCGATCCGGTCCGAGGCTGCGGCGTTCGTGTCCTGGATCGAGAGCTGGACGCTGCGGAGCCCGGCGCCTCGCAGCGCCTCGAGGTCGCTGCGGTCCAGCGTGACACCAGCCGTGACGAGGTGCGAGTAGAGCTGTGCTTCGGAGGCGCCACGCACGATCTCGTCGAGATCCGGGCGCAGGCCGGGCTCACCGCCGGTGAGTCCAACGTGGAGAACGCCGAGCGCAGCCGCCTCGCGGAAGACGCGGCACCACATCGCGGCATCGAGTCCCTCGCGCACGTCGTCGTAGGCAACCGGGTTCGAGCAGTAGATGCACCGGAGCGGACAGCGGTACGTGAGCTCGGCGATGAGATTGAACGGCCGCGGCGCGCTCATGCGCCGCGCTGCAGCACCCCGAGCGTTCGCATCTCGCTCAGGTACTCGTGGACATCGGATTCGATTCCGGCGACGTCTGG
>JABSQW010000058.1 GCA_013215605.1 Myxococcales bacterium | reverse complement strand
TGTCGAACCTGTCACCCGGGCCACTACTACAGCTGGCAGCAGTCGTATCACCGCACGATGACCCAGCGCGCGACGACGGCTGCGCTGGCCCCAGACCTCGAGGGCGTTGTGCTGGCTCTCTCCGGGAGCGCGTATCGCTTCGATCGCGACGGCGATCGCTGGTTCGTCACGATCGAACGCCCCGACCGCAAGCCCCAGCGGCGTCGCCTGGAGCTCACCACCGGCTCGCACCATCGACAATGGCTGTGGTTCGAGACCGGGCGGGGTCGGGCGCTGGCTGCGTTGCCCTTCATCTATCTGATCGCAGAAGGGCGCTTCGTGCCCCGCGACGCCGCCTTCATGCAGCCTCCGCAGCGGACCTGGTCGACGGGCCATCTCGACGGGAAGTGGGGCGTTGGGTGCATCAACTGCCACACCACCGCGCCCCGCGCGGCGTCGAGTCGCGCGGGAGAGCCGCGTGCGGAGACCGGCGAGGCCACGGCTGCAGAGCTCGGAATCGCGTGCGAGGCGTGCCACGGGCCGGCCGCCGATCACGTTCGGCAGTACCGCAATCCCGGCACGCGCTACAGCCAACACCTTGGAGGCGAGGTGTCGAGCTCGATCGTCGATCCCTCGGAGCTCACGGCGAGGCAGTCGTCGGCGGTCTGCGGGCAGTGTCACTCGCTGGTCGCAGCGGCGGCGGTCGGCGAGTTTCAGCCGGGCGGCACGCTCGAAGATCACTACGACCGCAGCTCTCTCGAGGACGAGATCGACCAACGCGCGCGTTGGAGCGATGGCCGCGTGCGCATGGGCGGACGCGAGTACGACGCCATCTCCAACACCGGCTGCTTTCGCAGCGGCGAGATGTCGTGTCTCTCCTGTCACGCCATGCACCGCGGGGACGACGATCTCCGGCCCTTCAGCGTCTGGGCGAGTGATCAGCTGCGCCCGCAGAACGATTCCGACCTCGCGTGTCTCCAGTGTCACGAGATGCCGGACGTCCGCGCCCACACCCACCACGCCAAGGGATCCCTCGGCAGCGCGTGCAACGACTGCCACATGCCCCACACGAGCTACGCGCTGCTGAAAGCGATCCGCAACCACCAGGTGGCACCGCCGAGCGTCGCGGAGACCGTCGAAGCGGGGCGTCCGAATGCCTGCAACCTGTGCCACCTCGACCGGTCCCTCGGCTGGACGGCCGAGCATTTGGAGGCGTGGTACGGCGTCGAGGCACCGGAGCTCGACCCCGACGAGCAGCGCGTGGCGGCGGGCGCGCTGTGGGCGCTGCGCGGGGACGCCGGCAAGCGCGTACTCCTGGCCTGGCACATGGGGTGGGAGCCCGCGCGTCGCACGAGCGGTACAGACTGGCTCCCCTTCTACCTGGCGCTGCTCCTCGACGATCCGTATCCCGCCGTGCGCTACGTGGCGTGGCGGTCGCTGCGAAGTCTCCCGGGATACGACGATCTCGCGTTCGATTACGTGGCCGAGCGGGACCACCGCGCGTCGGTGTCGATGCAGGTGTTCGAGCGCTGGCAGGCGACGAGCGCGCCGATGCCGAAGCGTCCCGCCGTTCTCCTGGACGCGGGTGGCGTGCCGATGAACGAAGACCTGGCGCGGCTCTCCGCCGAGCGAGACGCCCGCGTCGTCGAGTGGCTCGAGTAGGCCAGAGGACGTTCGCGAATCCGCGCCTGGTCGGTGGACTTCATGGGGTGGAGGACATCGCTCCGGCTGCTGACGGGACGCCGCGCTCGAGCTCTTCGAGGCGCTGGGCGACGGCGCCCGGAAGCTGGGTGCGTCGCGCGAGTACGACGTAGGCGACCGGCACGACGAACAGCGTGAAGAAGGTGGCAAACAGCACGCCCGAGAACACCACGACGCCAATCGTCCCGCGACCGCCGGCGCCCGCGCCGCCGCCCAGGATCAGCGGGAGCGCGCCGACCGCCGTCGAGATGCCGGTCATGAGGATCGGACGCAGTCGGGTTTCGGCGGCTTCCAGGACGGCGTCGTCGAACTCGCGGCCGGCGTCGCGCAACCGGTTCGCGAACTCGACGATGAGGATGCCGTTCTTTGCTGCCAGGCCGATCAGGATCGTCATGCCGATCTGGCTGTAGATGTTGAGCGTGCCGCCCATGACGAGCAGGCCGATGAGCGCGCCGGCGATCGCGAGCGGTACGGTGAGCATGATGACGAGCGGGTGCACGAAGCTCTCGAACTGCGCCGCGAGCACGAGGAACACGACGAGCAACGCCAGACCGAACGTGAAGTAGGCAGCGAGGCTCGACTCGCGGAACTCCCGCGAGATGCCCTTGAAGTCGAATTGGGCCGTCGCCGGCAGCTCTTCTCGAGCGAGCGCGTGCAGGCGTTCGAGGGCCTCGCCGAGCGCGAGACCCGGACCGAGATTCGCTTCGATCGTCGCCGCCGGGAGGCGGTTGAAGCGGCGCAGCGTACTCGGCGCCGCGATCTCCCGCGTGGTCACGAGACTCGAGAGCGGGATCAACTCGCCGCTCGTATCCGAGCGCACGAAGAGGTTCGTGAGGTCGCCCGGCGATGCGCGCTGGCTCTCCATGGCCTGGACGATGACGTCGTACTCCTCGCCTCGATCCACGTACTTGGTAACGCGGCGCGAGCCGAGCATCGTTTCGAGGGTGCGCCCCACCGTCTCGACGGAGACGCCGAGATCCGCGGCGCGCGAGCGGTCGATGTCGATGCGGACCTGCGGACGGGTCGGGCGGTAGTCGCCCTGCACATTCACGAGTTCCTCGATCTCCGACGCGCGTGCGATCAACCGGTCCTGCCACTCGCCCACCTCGTCGTGCGACGCACCGCCGATGACGAACTGCACGGGGCGACCCGATCCCCGGCTTCCGAGGCCACCCGGGACGACGGGAGATGCTCGAACGCCGGGAACCACCTTGAGCTTCTGATGCAGGTCCGCGACGATCTCCTTCGCGCTCCGCTCCCGATCGTTCCAGGGCGTGAGCACCGTGATGATGAAGCCGGTGTTCATCTGCTCGCCGCCGCCAAAAGAGCCCGGTACGCGCGCGAGGATGTGCGCCGCCTCGCCGGCATCGAGCAGCGGGTACATCACCTGCTCTTCGAGCTGCTTCATGTGGCGCAGTGTGTAGTCGAAGCTCGCTCCCTCGGGTCCGACCATGAAGGTCATGAACGCGCCGCGGTCTTCGAAGGGCTCGAGCTCGCTGTCGATGTTCGCGAAGAGTACGACCACCGCAGCGAGCACGACCGCCAACCCCACTGCGATGAGAAGTGGGCGCCGCACACAGAAGCGAAGCGCGCGACCGTAGCCGACCCGCAGCCGTTCGAAGCGCTCGTGGGTCCGGCGCGAGATTCCCTGCTCGCGGTCCTTCGGGACGAGCAACTTCGAACAGAGCATGGCCGAGAGTGAGAGCGCCACGACGCTCGAGATCGCCACCGCGGCCGACACCGTGATGGCGAGTTCGCGGAAGAGGCGCCCTGTGAGGCCCTCGAGGAAGGCGATGGGCACGAATACGGCGATCACCACCAGCGTGGTGGCCATCACCGCGAAGCCCACTTCGCTCGCGCCTCGATAGGCCGCCACGAGGGTGGGCTCTCCGAGTTCGATGCGCCGCTGCACATTCTCGAGCACCACGATCGAGTCGTCGACCACGAGGCCGATCGAGAGCACGATCGCGAGCAGGGTCAGCAGGTTCACCGACAAGCCGAACACGTAGAGCGCACCGAAGGTGCTGATGAGGCAGATGGGCACGCTCACTGCCGGCACCAGGGCTGCTCGCTTCGTGCCGAGGAAGAGATAGATCACGCCGACGACCAACAGTACGGACAGGCCGAGCGTGAAGTACACCTCCTTGACCGCGGCCTCCACGAAGACCGAGGAGTCCCAGCCTTCGTCGAGATCCACGCCTTTTGGAAGCGTCGGCTTGATTCGTTCGATCTCTTCGATCACGCCGCGCGCCACCGATAGGGTGTTCGCATCGGACTGCCGGATGATGCCGACGCCGATGCGCGGTTGGCCGTTGCCCCGGAAATCGCTGCGCCACTCTTCGGGACCGACCTCCACCCGCGCGACCTCGCGGAGCCGCACGAGGTGACCCCTGTCGCCGCGTGCCACCACGAGTTGCTCGAAGTCCTCGGGGGTGCGGTAGCTCCGCTCGACACGCACCGTGAAATCGCGCTCGATCGACTCGAGGCGACCCGCGGGAAGCTCGACGTTCTGCGAACGCAGCGCGGTCTCGACGTCAGCCACGGTGAGCTGACGCGCGGCCAGCGCGATGCGATCGAGCCAGATGCGCATCGCGTAGCGTCGCTCGCCCGACAGCCTGATCCGCGCCACCCCGTCGAGCACCGCGAAACGGTCGATGATGTAACGCTCGGCATAGTCGGTGAGCTCGAGCGGGGTCAGGGCCGCGCTCGTGAGGTTGAGCCACATGATCGGGTTCGAGTCGGCCTCAGCCTTGAAGATCTCCGGGGCGTCGGCCTCGTCTGGGATGTCGTCGAGGGACTGCGATACGCGATCGCGGATGTCGGCCGCAGCGTCGTCGATCGATCGCCACAGCTCGAACTCGATACTGATCCGCGAGACGCCATCGCTGCTGTCGGACGAGAGCGTCCGAATACCCTCGACGCCGCTGATCCGCTTTTCGATGGGCTTCGTGACGCGGTTCTCGACGACGGCCGGCGAGGCTCCGCGGTAGACCGTCTCGATGGAGATGATCGGCGGATCGACGGCGGGCATCTCGCGCAGCGAGAGATTCGAGAACGAGAGGACTCCGAATGAGACGAGCAGTGCGGAGGCGACGGTGGCGAGCACGGGACGCCGCACCGAGATGTCGGACAGCCACATGGAGGGACCTAGGCGCCTGGGTCGATGTCGTCGCTCGCGCGCACGATCCGGACCGCGGAGCCAGGTCGCACGAGGTGCGCACCGTCGACGATGACGGTCTCGTCGCCCGTGAGACCCGTGAGCAGCTCGACGAAGCCCGGTCGCCGCCGCCCAATCGTCACTTTCCTCCGCCGCGGGAGACCGTCGCTGTCGAGGACGAAGACGTACTGGACCTCGCCGCGCGGAACCAACGCCTGCTCGGGCAGCGCGAGCGCCACCTCTGGGTGCGCTTCGAGCGCGACGCTGAGCAGCATGCCCGGGCGCAATCGGTGGTGTGGGTTGGGAACGATGGCGCGAATGCGAACGGCCCGGGTGCGCGGATCGATACGGGTGTCGATGGCAGCGACCACACCGGCGAACTGGGTGTCGGGATACGCGGCGGCGCGCGCGTCGATGCGGAGGTCTGCGCGCACGGCGCCGAGGTAGGCCTCGGGAATCGAAAAGTCGAGCTTGATCGTGTCGATGTCATCGAGTGTCGTGATCTCGTCGCCGGGTTTGAGCAGAGTGCCGGGACTTACCGCGCGCAACCCGAGGACGCCGTCGAAGGGCGCGCGGATCAGACGGTCCGCGAGGCGGGCCTGCAGCTCTTCGAGGCGCGCGGCGGCGGCGTCGCGACCCGCGGTGCGCTTGTCGAGGTTCGAACGGGACGCGCTGCCGCGCTGGAAGAGGTCGGCCGAGCGGCGGTACTGACGCACCGCTTCCTCGTAGTTGGCCTGAGCTTCGGCGAGTTGGGCCGACTCCTCGCTGCTCGTGAGCTCGGCGAGGACGAAGCCCTGCTTGACGGACTGGCCGTCGGCGAAGTGGATCCTCGTCAGCCGCTCGGTCACCTCGGCGGTAATCACGAGGGACTCGCGGGCCCGCGCGGTTCCGATGGCCTCGATCCGGTCGGAGAAAGTCCGGCGGTCGAGACGCGACACGACGATCGGCGTGGGGGAGGCGCCCGCGGAAACCGCTGCGGGCTGGCGGACCGCCGCGGAGTCGCTCCCGCAACCCAGGGCGAGCAGGGCCACGAGCGCAGTGGACGCAGCGGCGCGACGGCACCTCGGGACTCGCGCGCGACGGCGCATCCTGCAAATGGGGGGGGACAAGAGGACCTCGACTGAGAATTCCATCCTAAGCGGATGTGAGTGTGATGGCAAAGTTGTAGGGGAAACCACCGCGCTGTGTCGATCCCGGCGCAGCGACGCAGCCCCAGGGGGGTCGCCGGCCGTTCTCCTCGCCCGCCCCGCCCCGGGCCAGCGGGCCGGGCGCCGGCATCGAGGCCGGAAACCCCTCGTGGTAGGTTGACGCCGGAACCGCGACACGAGGACCCCCGCCATGCCCAGCATCGACTACCTCGCCATCGACGCCGACAACCACTACTACGAGCCCGACGACTGCTGCACGCGGCACCTCGAATCGAGATTCAGGGACCGCGCCGTCCACGTCGTGCGCGGCACCGACGGCAGCGGTGAGTGGCGCTTCGGCGACAAACCTCTCTCGTTCCACCGCTACCCGCGCGACCAGGTGATGGAGCCCGGCGAGTATCGCGCCTTCATGGCGGGCCAGGCGTTCGATCCCGATGCGCCACCGAAGTTCGTTCCCGCGAGTTCCCCCGCGTTCGCCGACCGCGACGCGCGAATCAAGGTGATGGACCGCTTCAGACTACAGGCGGTGATGATGCTGCCGTCCTTCGGCCTCGCGTTCGAAGCCGACTGTCGGGAGGATCCGCCGGCTGCGGCGGCGAACGTCCGCGCGTTCAACCGCTGGCTCGAAGACGACTGGGGATACAGCTACCAGGACCGCATCATCGCGCCTCCCGCGATCTCGCTCTTCGATCTCGACACCGCGGTCGAAGAACTCGAGCGCGTGCTCGTGGCGGGGGCGCGCGTGATCATGATCCGCCCCGGACCCATCTTCGACCGCTCCCTGGCCGACCCCACCTTGGATCCGTTCTGGAGTCGCGTGGACGAGGCGCGCATCCCCGTGGTGCTCCACATTGGAGTGAGTGGCTACAACCCGGTGGTGGGCGCCATGTGGGGAGAGAATCCCGACGCCTCGGAGAAGGAGATGTCGCCGTTTCTCTACTACTCGTGCTTCGGCAAGCGACCCATCATGGACACGGTGGCGTGCTTCATCCTCCACAACCTGTTTGGCCGCTACCCGAACATCCGCATGCTCTCCATCGAGAACGGCTGCAAGTGGATTCCGGGCCTCCTCGAAGACATGGACCGCAGTGCGATGGTCACCGTCAGCACCCAGGGCGAGAAGAATACGTCGTTGATCGGCGGTGCCCTCAGAGCGAAGCCGAGCGAGATCTTCAAGCAGCACTTCTACGTGGCGCCGTTCTTCGAGGAGTCGGTTCCCGACCTCGTCGACTGGGTCGGCGCGGACCACACGCTGTTCGGCTCGGACTGGCCGCACCCCGAAGGCGTTCGCGAGCCCCTCGACTTCCTCGACGAGGTCGACGGCCTCGCGGCACCCGTGGTGCGGCGAATCATGCGCGACAACAGTGCGGATCTGTTCGGGCTCGCGACGTAGCACGTCCGGTCAGCGAGTCGAAGCCCGGGTTTGGAACGCGCGAGCTATTTTCCGGCTCGTCGAGTTCGAGCAGCCTGCCTCGAAGAGCCGGTAGTTCCGCGGATCCGCTAAGCGACCTTCGTTTCGTAGGCGTCGTCGTCCGCCCGCTGCGTGCGGGCACGATACTCCGCCGTCGTGTGCGGCCACTGGGTGATGATGCGCCCACCTGGGCCGCGGTAGTAACCGTTGCAGCTCGCCTGCCAGACACCGACCTGGCCGATATCGTGCTGGAGATCTTCGTTGTAGCGGTCCATGACGTCCGGTCGGACGTCGAGCCACGCGAGCTCCTCGCTCGACAGGCGTGCGATCTGGCGCATCACGTAGTCGACCTGGCACTCGAGCATGAACAAGATCGATCCGTTGTTCGTGTTCGGGCCGTAGAGCATGAAGAGGTTCGGAAAGCCCGAAGTGGTGATGCCGAAGTAGGCCTGCGCGCCGTCCGCCCAGGCGGCTTCGATGTCGACGCCGTCGCGGCCGGCGACCTCAATGGCCGAGAGGTAGCGCGTGGTTTCGAAGCCGGTGCCGAGAATGATCGTGTCGACGGCACGGCGCTTGCCGTCGTCGGTCTCGATGGCGTCGGGGTGGATGCGCGCGATGGGCTCGGTCACGAGCGCGACGTCGGGCCGGTTGAAGGTCGGGTAGTACTCGTTCGAGAGGAGCGGGCGCTTGCACCCGTAGGGGTGGGTGGGGGTGAGCTTGCGGCGCACCTCGGGGTCTCGAATGGTCTCGAGGTTCGCGAGACCGGCGGCTTCGGCCTTCTGGAGCGTCTGCTGGCTCGAGTACGTGATGAGCCGTTCGATGTTCTGGTAGATCTCTTGGCGGAGCGCCTCGCGCACCGACGGCTCGGTCGCGAACGTTTCGATCTGATCGGGCGTGTACGGGTCGTCCTCCTTGGGGAGCACCCAGTTGGCCGAGCGCTGGAAGACGCTGAGCTGGCTCGTCCGCTTCGCCACCTCCGGAACGAACTGCGTCGCGCTCGCCGCGCTGCCGATCACGGCGACCTTCTCGGCGTCGAGGTCGTGGCGGTGGTTCCAACGGGCGGAGTGAAACGTCGTGCCGGCGAAGGCGTCGAGCCCGGGGATCTTCGGTGTGTAGGGCTCGTTGAACATTCCCATCGCGCTGACGACGACGTGAGCCTCATCGCTGTCGCCGTGTTCGGTGGTGAGCTGCCAGAGGGCGCGCTCGTCATCCCAGCGCGCGCTGGCGATGGCGGTGCCGAAGCGGATGTGCGGGGTGATCGCGTACTTCTCCGCGCAGTGCTCGAAGTACGCCTGGATCTCCGGCTGCGTCGAGTAGGGGCGCGACCAGTCGGTCTTGATCTCGAAGGAGAACGAGTAGAGGTGCGACGGGACGTCGCAGGCCGCCCCCGGGTAGCGGTTGTTCCACCAGGTCCCGCCCACGGCGGAGCCGCGCTCGAAGATCACGAAGTTCTCGAGGCCGGCTTGCTTCAGCCGGATCGCCGTGCACAGGCCGCCGGGACCCGCGCCGATGATCGCGAAGCGCCGTCCGTTCGCGCTGTTTCCACGCTTCGCCGTCATCGTCGACTCCTGCCGTAGAGGGAAGCTCAGTCGAGTGCCAGTATTGCGAAATTTCCGCCGCCCGTGGGCGGGCCCATGCTGGCCGCGAAGGCGATGCGCGCGTCGCGGACCTGGCGGCAGCGCCCGGGCTCGTGGCTGTGCTCGCCGCTCGCCCAGCCCGGGCAGGCGTCGGGAGTCTCTCCGCGCAGCTGGCGCACGGCCTCGACCGGGCGCAAGAGGGCCGGCGCGCCCATGTGGCTGTAGCTCTGGCAGCCGCCGTCGGTGCAGGTGGGCCAGCGCCCGGACAGCTCCATGACGCCGGATTCGACGAGGGGGCCGCCCTCGCCGCGCTCACAGAAACCGAACAGCTCGAACTGCATCACGATCCACGACGCGAAGCCGTCGTAGAGCTCGACGACATCGAAGTCGTCGTGCGTGACGCCCGCCATCGAGAGTCCGTCGTCGACCCACTGGCGCGAGAACTCGTGACCGAGCGCGTGCTCGAGGAGCGGCGGCTCGGCGTAGGCGGGGT
This sequence comes from Myxococcales bacterium, assembly GCA_013215605.1. Lineage (GTDB taxonomy): Bacteria > Myxococcota_A > UBA9160 > UBA9160 > SMWR01 > JABSQW01. The sequence goes on along the minus strand of JABSQW010000058.1, from coordinate 7,935 downwards.
AGCTGAGCTGGTCGGCGCCGCCCAGCACGCGGATGACGGGCTTCGCGAGGTCGCGGGCGCGCTCGACCGTACTGAGCACCATCGCCACGCCGCCGTCGTTCACCTGGGCACACATGAGGCGCGTGAGCGGTTCGGCGATCATCGGCGCTTCGAGGACGTCCGACACGGAGTAGGGGCCGCGTCCGCGCATGACGGCATCGGGATTCAGGTGGCCGTAGTTGCGGATGGTCGCCGATACGCGCGCGAGCTGCTCGGGAGTCGTGCCGTAGAGATGCATGTGACGCCGAGCGGCCAGTGCGAACTGCGCCGCCGTGTACGTGCCCGTCCACTCGTTCCACGGGTTCGGCTGCGTGGTCCACGCGGCGGTGCGGCTGCTGCTCGGTGTGCTCGCCGCCATGCCGAGGACGATGGCCGCCGTGTCGATGTAGCCGGCGCCGATGGCCGCGCTGGCGTCGAGGATGGCCGACACCCCGGTACCCGCGCCGGAGTTGACGGCGCCCGTGAACCAGCGGATCGGAATGCCGAGCTGAGCGGCCCAGTTGGTATCGCGGTAGTTTCCGCCGGGATCGCCGATCAACGGCCACTGATCGATGCGCGGGTACAGGCCCTGGATGTCCTCGCGCGCGAGGCCGGCGTCGTCGATGGCGCTTTTCAGAGCCTCGAGGGCGTAGCTCGCGCCGAAGCGTCCGTTCGACTGGCGGGTCTGCTCCGTCGTGGCCACTCCGACGATCGCGACCTCGCGCGGCGCCATCAGTCCTTCACCGGTGTGAAGGGGTAGACGGTGAACTCGTCGTCGAGACGCTCGAAGCGGACCGCCACTGGCATGTCGACTTCGATCTCGTCGAGCGGGCAGTCGACGAGGTTCGTGAGCATGTGGGGGCCTTCGGCGAGCTTCACCACCGCGAGCACGTAGGGCGTCTCGAAGCGCGAGGGGTCGATCGACCGGTGCACGATCGTGTAGCTGTACAGCGAGCCGCGCCCGCTCGCCTCGGCCCAGGTGGTGGCCTCGGACCAGCAGCGCGGGCAGGCGAGCTGCGGCGTCCAGCGCCACGTCCCACATTCATCGCAGCGCTGCACGAGCAGCACGCCGCCTCGCGTGCCCTCCCAGAACGGCGCACTGAGTTCCGTGGCTTGGGGCCGCGTGCGGTCGTGGCGCGGCGGATCGAATGCGGGCACGTTTTTGCGCTGGGGCACCAGAGGCTCGGAGATCGGAGATCAGAGGGTGGGGCGCTCGTTCTCGCTCACGAGCATCGCGCCCAGCCGAGCGAGCTGCGGGTGGCTGCCCCCGAGCTGGTTGGCGAGATGCTGGGCCCACAGGTAGGTGCGGTGGACCGGGTAGTCGATGTCGGAGCCGATACCGCCGTGCAGGTGCTGCGCGGTGTTGACCACGCGGTCGCCGCCGCGCGCCGCCCACCACTTCGTCGCAGCGATCTCTGCGCGCGCTCGGAGCCCCTCGGAGAGCCGCCAGCTGGCTTCGAGCAGCACTGCGCGCATCGCCTCGAGGTCGATGAACGCATCGGCCGCCCGCAGCTGCACCCCCTGGAAGGCGCCGATCGGCTTGTCGAACTGCTTGCGTTCGGTGAGGTAGGTCGCGGTCTGCTGGATCGCCGAGGCGCAGACGCCCACCTGCATCGCGGAGATGCCGAGGAGTGCGCGGTCGAGGATCCACTCGACGATGGCGGCGCCACCCTGGGGGTCGCCGAGGACGTCGTTCGCGCCGACTCTCGCGCCCGACAGGCGCAGCAGACCGAGCGGTTCGAAGTGGGTGGCGGTCTGGCGCTCGATCGCAACGCCGTTGCTGTTCGGGTCGAGAATGAAGACGCCGACCGCGCCCTCGCCCGTGGCGGCCGGAACGAGAATCGCGCTGGCGAGGCGCGCCGCGGGAACGCCCACCTTTTCGCCGTCGAGGAGCCAGCCGCCGCCGTCTCGCTTGGCGGTGACGCGCGGACGAGACACGTTGCTGCTGCCCGTTTCTTCGAGCGCTGCGCTGAGTACGCTGCCGGACTCGGCCACCGGCGCGAGCAGGCGCTGCTTCTGTTCGTCGCTGCCGAACGCGTCGATGGCGAGGCCGCCGAGCACGAGCGTGGGGAAGAGCGGAACGGGTGCGCAGTGGCGCCCGATCTCCTCGAGGACGAGACAGACCTCGACGATGCCAAAGCCGCTGCCCCCGTACGCCTCGGGTATGGCGACGCTCGGCAGGTTCGCCCGGACCAACTCGGCCCACAAGTCGTCGTCGTACCAGACGCCGCTCGTCTCGAGCTCTTTCGAGCGTTCGTGACTCGTGCGGTCGGCGAGGATCTGCGCCGCCAGATCGCGGACGACTTCTTGTTCTTCAGTGAAGGCAAAGTCCATGTTGGGGGCTCCGTCATCGGGGTGCGCCGGCCTCGGGGTCCGAGGCAGCGGGCTCTTTTGGAAGGAACGTCGTTGGACCGACGCGGATCTAGCGGGGTGCGCGGGGTAGCCGAAGACCCAGCATCGAAACGATCTCGCGCTGGATCTCGTTCACGCCGCCGCCGAAGGTGTTGATCGTGGCTGTCCTCATCTCCTGCTCGATCTGACCGGCGAGTGCCTCACCCGCGCTGCCGCCGCGCAGGGTCCCGGCTGCGCCGAGCACTTCGCGCAGCAGGCGGTAGATCTCGATCACCACCTCCGTGCCGAACACCTTCGTGGCGGACGACTTCGCGGGATCGGGATCGCCCTGTTCGATCTCCCAGGCCATGCGCCAGTTCAACACCTTGAGGGCCTCGACGCGCGAGAAGGCCTCGGCGAGGGCGATCTGCACCCAGGGTTTGTCGGCCACGCGGCTGCCGTCTTCTGCGGGGGTCTGCTTCGCCCAGTCGATGACGTCCTGGAGGCAGGAGAGTGCCGCGTTGCCGTAGGCGCTGAGTCCAACGCGCTCGTGATTCAGCTGCAGGGTGATGAGCTTCCAGCCGCCGTTCTCCTTGCCGACGAGCATCTCGGCCGGCACCCGCACGTTCTCGTAGTACGACATGCACGTGTGGCCGCCGTTGATCGTGTGGATCGGCGATGCGGAGAAGCCCGGCAGCTTCGTGTCCACGATGAGAATCGAGATGCCTTTGTGCCGCTTGGCGTCCGGGTCAGTGCGGCAGGCGAGCCAGATGTAGTCCGCGTCGTCGGCGCCCGACGTGAAGATCTTGGTGCCGTTCACGACGTAGTGGTCGCCATCGCGGAGGGCGGTGGTCTTCAGGCTCGCGAGGTCGGTGCCGGCGTCGGGCTCGGTGTAACCGATCGCGAAGTGGATCTCGCCGGCGAGGATGCCCGTCAGAAACCTCTTCTTCTGGGCCTCGTTACCGAGAGCCATCAACGCGGGACCCACGGTATTGAGCGTCACGAAGGGGATCGGAACTCCGAAGCGCCGGGCCTCGTCGAACCAGATCTGCTGCTCGATCGAGGTCAGCCCCTTCCCGCCGTACTCCTCCGGCCAACCGACGCCCAGCCAACCGTCGGCTCCCATCTGCTCGACGATCTGACGGATCAGGCTGCCGCCCTCCATGGGGCCGATCTGCGCGCGGATCTCGGGTGGCATCAGCTTGGCGAAGTACTCCCGCAGCTCCGAACGCAGAGCCCGCTGCGCATCGGTGTAGTCGACTCTCATGACGCGCAGTCTATCCGATCGCCGGACTCCGGCGCGTCATAAAAGTCCCCGGAATTGCGGTCGAATTCGGCTCGGCCCGGTCTGCTTCCCCGGTCCTCCAAGCGGCTGCGACGGGCCGCGTAGGGGAAACTTCACAGGAGTCGCCTGCGCGCCCCGGGCGGCCGATGAATGGGCCTGGAGGGATCGAGCATTTCCGCTCGACCCACCTCGACTTCGCCGCCCGCTACATCAACCAGCAGAGCAACACGGGCGACGCGAACCCATCCGACGTCGGCACCGGCGGCACCCCCTTCATGTCCTACCTCCGCAAACACCGCGACGAAACCGCCCGCCAACGCCTCCTGGACACCTCCGACTGACCGAAACGCGGGAATCTCAGGGGAAACTTGGGGACGTTCTTGCTCGACGCGAGGAGTGTCCCCAAGTTGCGGGAAAGTAGGAACGTCCTCAGGTTGCAAGAGTTGCATCGTCTGCGCGGCTGGCGTGCGACACTCGGGGGGTGGGGTCCGTTGTCCGTGTCTGCGAGCGCTTCGTTCGATTGAAGACCTGCGCAGCAAGGGGTGAGGCGTGACGGCGCGAGTGACGCCCGTTCTCGTCGCGATCACCGGGGTCGGCGTGCTGCTCCGTGTCCTCACCATCGGGCTCGCCGAGCACCGCCTCGACGCCGACGAATCGCTCATCGCGGTGATGGGTGTCGACATCCTGGAAGGGCGGTCGCTTCCGTACTTCGTCTACTTCACGAGCTACGACGGCGGCGGTGTCGTCGAGGCGTACCTCGCGGCGCTCGGCTTCGCGCTCTTCGGCGTGGGCGAGAGCGTGCTGAAGCTCGCGGTGCTCGGTGTCTGGACGGGCGCGGCTCTCCTGTTCGCCGGTCTCTGCGGGCGCGCTCTGTCCCCGCGGCGTGCCGTGATCGCGACGGCGCTCTTCAGCCTGGGGACCCCCTTCTTCGTCGAGTGGAGCGTGAAGGCCCGCGGTGGCTACGAGGAGACGCTGCTGATCGGCATTGCGCTCTTGTGGCTCGGTGAGCCGCCCGCGCGTCTGCGCTCGCGGACGCGCGGCCTCGGGTTCGCGTTCGGTCTGCTGTGCGGCATCGGAATGTGGGTGTCGGAGATGCTCCTGCCGCTGATCCCCGGCGCGCTCGGTTGGCTCGTGGCAAGGCGCGATGCGAGCGAGCGTCGGGCGCTCCTGCTGGCGTTGAGTTTGGGTGGGCTGATCGGCCTCGCGCCACTCGTGTTCTACAACGCGACCCATGACTGGGCGAACCTCCGGGGCTCCGTCGTGTTCCGGTTGCTCGAGGGGGACTCTCGGCCGCCGCTCATGCTCGCGCAGCTCGCCGATTCAGCGCGTTTCGTGCTGGGACCGCTCTGGGGGCTCGGTGTCGCGGCACTCGCGGTCGCAGCCGCGCGTCTCGCGGCCGAGCGCGACCGCCTGACGCTCGAGCACGTGCTCGCAATTTCCCTCGGGATCTACGTCCTCGGGTACTGGCTGAACGGGCTCCGCTTCCTCGACTTCCCGCCATCGCGGGTGCTGTATCAGACCGCTCCGGCGGTCGCGGTGCTGCTGGCCGTCGCCGTCGACCCCGGGCCGCAGTGGAAGAGCGTTCGGGGAGCCTTGGCGACGCTCGTGCTCGCGCTGTGGAGCGCCTCGGAGGTCGTTTCGCTCGTCGCGTGGTGGCGGTCGGGCGAGCCGAGGGAGGCCGGAAGCTGGCGCAGCACGTTTTCCCTGATCGATGCGCCGCGACTTCACGGCTTGCTGCTCGAGGAGGGGGTCGATTTCGCGTTCGCGGGCTACTGGAGTGCGTGGCCGCTGCAGCTCGAGGTCGCGCGGGCCCGCCGTGCCGGGGAGCCCGGGAAGGCGATCAACGTGTCGGTCGCGCTGCCGCCCGGGCCACTCCCGGCGGGGCGCCGCGCGGCGTTCGTGCTGAACCACGACGCCCCGCTGCTCGCCGATATCGAGGCGCGACTTGCTGCTTCGGGTGCCGCGGTGCCCCGCCACGACCTCGGGCCCCTCACCGTGCTCGCGCCCATCGACGCGTCGCGCGTCCACACGAAGGCCGGGTTTCCGCGGGTGCTGATGGACGGTGCGCTGCCGCCGTTGCCGGAGGTTCCGGACGGATTCAATTGATTGGCGCGGGGCGGCCGAGCGACAGGCGCTGCGCGCCCGAGGAGAGGAGGAGCAGAAGCGACGGCGCGAGCAGTCCACGTTGCATCGAGCGCGACACACGCGGAGAATAGCGATGCCCCCGGTCTGCAAGCCCTCTCTGCGACTCCCTGCGAAGGCCCCGTTGTCGAACTCCGCGCAATCGTTTCCGCTCGGCGCACGTATCGCTGCGCTGCTCGGCCTGACGCTCGTCGCACCGCTGGTTGCCCTCGGCGCCGCAGAGCTCACCCTGCGAGTCATCGATCGCACCGACCGCGACGCGCCCTGGCAGACGCGCGGCTTCCATCGCCCCGATCCCGAGCTCATCTACGCCATGGCGCCGAACGCCGAGAACACGATGGTCGACGACGAGTTCGTCGAGTACTCCCGCACGAACAGCCTCGGCCTGCGCGACGACGAAGTGGGGGACAAGCTGGGCGAGCGCATCATCGTGCTCGGCGATTCGCTCACGTTCGGTCAGGGCGTGGCGGCGAAGGAGTCGTATCCCGACCAGCTCGAGGCGCTCTTCGCACAGGAGGGGCGCGCGGTGGACGTGATCAACGCGGGCGTCAAGGGCTACGGCACCGATCAGTCCTTCCGACTGTTCTCCTCGCGCCTCCGCTCGCTCGACCCAGACGTCCTCGTGTTGGCCTTCTCGCCCACGGATCTCTTCGACAACTTCAATCTCTCGCTCTACCGGCTCGATGGCGACGTGCTCGTGGCGCTCGATGCCAAGCGCCACCCCCTGTACCGCGAAGGGCGGCTTCTACGGGCGCTGCCCCGCTTTCTGCGCGAGTGGCGGCTCGTGCGCCTGTCGGCGCCGCTTCTCGCGCGCATCGGCGCGTTCAACCCGCACGAGGAGCCCGGCGCCGATGACATCGCCGGCTGGACGCAGAGAAAGACGCGCATCGAGATCGGGGAGCTCGTGGGCCTGGGCCGTGAGGACGATTTCGCCGTGCTCGTCCTCGGCATTCCGGGTCGCGCGCAGGGTCCCGACCAGTACCGCTGGCTCCACGACGACAAGCCCGAGGGCGTGCGTTTTCTCGACCTCAGTCGCGATCGCGAGCTCATGCGCTTCGCCGAGCGGTACTACTTCGCGGAAGACATCCACCTGAACCGCGCCGGGCACCGCCTGGTCGCGGAGCGGCTGCGCGCGAAGATCGAGCGCTCGGGGATCCTGCAGGAGAGATGATAGACTTCGCGAGAACGGAGGCGGCATGGACGCAGCACGCATCGAGCACCACCTCGGAGAGATTCGGCAGACGGGATACACCATCGTCGAGGGCGCCATCGAGCCGGTGCTGGTCGACGAACTCGCCTCGGAGATCCACCGTGTCGAGGACGAGCTGGGTACGAAGCCGAAGGGCAATCCCGCTGAAGGCTGGGCGACGAAACGCAACTACAACCTGCTCGCGCGCGGACCCGCCTTCCAGAAGATGCCTGTTCACGACAACGTGCTGCCGATCGTCGAGCGCGTGCTCGATCCCGGCTGTCTCCTCTCGGGCATGACGGCCATCGACATCGGACCCGGCGAGATCGGACAACCCATTCACCCCGACGACATCGTGATGAACGTCCCGCGCCCCCACGTGCCGCTCATGTGCACGAGCATGTGGGCCCTCAGCGACTTCACCGAGGCGAATGGAGGCACGCGGGCCGTCCCCGGCTCCCACCTCTACGACCACGCGCCGGACTACAGCGCCGAGATCGAGACCATCCCCATCGAGATGGCCGCCGGGAGTGTGATGATCTTCCACGCGAGCCTCTGGCACGGCGGCGGCTCGAACATCACGGAAGACGAGTGGCGCCTCGGCGTGAATGTCCAGTACTGCGCGGGCTGGACGCGCCCACAGCAGAACCAACAGCTCGGCGTGCCGCGCGAGATCACCCGGACCTTCTCCGATCGCCTCCTCGAGTTGTGCGGCTACAGCCTCTACAAGGGCATCATGGGGCACATCGAGACCAAGAGCCCGGCGATCGTCCTCGGCGACGACCGGCTCGATGAGACCGCCTACCAATCCCCCAAGGCGCGTGTGCTCGAGTCCTGAGCGCGCCGAGCCCCGCGACCCACGGTCTCCCCGGCGTGAATCGACGCATCATCGCCATCGACTGGATGCGCGGATTCGTGATGGTGCTCATGGCCATCGATCACTCGTCGGCCTCCTTCAACGCGGGTCGCA
>JABSQW010000578.1 GCA_013215605.1 Myxococcales bacterium | reverse complement strand
TCGTGGGGGCCCGGCGACGCCTCCGGGTGGTACTGGACGGAGAACAGGGGACGCTTCGCGTGGGCGAGGCCCTCGACGGTGCCATCGTTCAGGTTGACGTGGGTGATCTCGACCGGCTCGCCGGCTTCGCGCAGGGAATCGGCGTCCACCGCGTAGCCGTGATTCTCGGCGCAGATCGCGACCTTCTTCGTGTTCAGGTCCTGCCCCGGCTGGTTGCCGCCGTGGTGGCCGAACTTGAGCTTCTTCGTGGTGCCACCGAGCGCGAGGGCCAGGATCTGGTGGCCGAGACAGATGCCGAAGACAGGCTTCTCGTCGACGAGCTGGCGGACGTTCTCGCGGACCCCCTGCACGCCGGCCGGGTCGCCCGGGCCGTTCGAGAGGAAGACCGCGTCGGGCTCGAGGGCGAGGACGTCCTCGGCGCTCGTGGTGGCGGGAACCACCGTGACATCGAAACCCTGCTCAGTGAGCCGGCGCAGGATGTTTCGCTTGATCCCGAAGTCGTACGCGACGAGGCGGTAGGACGGACTCGGCCGCTCGCTGCGCGGAACCTGGCCCTCGATGCCGGGCCAGAGGCCCTCGTTCCAGGTGTAGGCCTCTCGGCAGGTCACCTCGGCGACGAGATCACGGCCGTCGAGGCCCTCCGCGGTGCGCGCGCGCTCGACGAGGGCGGCCTCGCCGAGCTGCGTCGGGTCGCTGCAGACCACGCCGATCTGAGCGCCGCCGTCGCGGATTCGCCGGACGAGCGCTCGCGTGTCGATTCCCGCGATGCCGGGAACGCCGTGGCGCTTCAGGTACGCGTCCATCGATTCGGTGGAGCGCCAGTTGCTCGGCTGGTGGAAGACCTCCTTCGCGACGAAGGCCTGGAGGAAGGGTCGCTCGGACTCTTCGTCGGCGGGGTTCACCCCGACGTTCCCGATCTGCGTGTAGGTCATCACCACGATCTGACCCGCGTACGAGGGATCCGTGAGAATCTCCTGGTAGCCGGTGAGGCTCGTGTTGAAACACACCTCGCCCACCCCGACGCCCTCAGCGCCGAAGGCCGTCCCACGAAAGATCGTGCCGTCCGCGAGCGCGAGGAACGCGGCCTTCGGCGGCTCTGCGCGCTGCGGGGTCACGGAACCAGCACTCCCCGATCCACGTGGTACACGAGCCGCCCCTCGACCAGGGTGGCCACCGTCCGTCCAATCATCTCCAGTCCCGCCCAGGGGGAATTCCGGCTCTTCGAGTAGCCCTTCGCCGGATCGTAGGTCCAGCGCCGATTCGGATCGATCACCACCACGTCCCCGGGTTCTCCATCGGCAAGGCTGCCCCCGGGCCTTTGGATGATGTGCGCCGGATTCGTGGAGAAACGCCGAATCAGCTCGAGCGGGCTGATCTCGTCGCGGCGGACGAGGTCCAGCACCACCGGAACGGCGGTCTCGAAGCCGATCAGTCCGGGCGGGGCAGCGGTGTATTCCTGATCCTTCTCGTGCACCGCATGGGGGGCGTGGTCGGTGGCCACGCAGTCGATGGTGCCGTCCACCAGGCCGCGTCGACACGCCTCGACGTCGGCAGCCGAGCGCAGCGGCGGCGCGACCTTCGTGTTGGTGTCGTAGTCGAGGGCCGCCGCGTCGGTGAGGGTCAGGTGATGCGGCGTCGCCTCAGCGGTGATGGAAACGCCGCGCTCCCGCGCCTCCCGGATGGTCTTCACGGCACCGGCGGTGGAGACGTGGGCCACGTGGAGATGGGCTCCCGTGAGCTCCGCCAGCCTGACGTCGCGCGAGACGTGGACCTCCTCGGCCGCGGCTGGGTTGCCGGGGAGCCCGAGCTTCGTCGAGACGGGCCCCTCGTTGACCACGCCGTCGAGCACGAGCATGCGGTCTTCGCAGTGCACGACCACCGGCACCTCGACGAGTCGTGAGTACTCGAGAATCCGCCGCATGAGGCCCGAATCCATGATCGTCTTGCCGTCGTCGCTGAAGGCGACTGCGCCGGCCGCCATCAGGGCCGACATCTCGGTCATGATCTCGCCCTTGAGCCCCTTCGTGGCGGCGGCGATCGGGTAGACGCGGGCCGGGGACTCCTGACGGGCGCGATCGATGATGTAGTCGGTGGTGGCCGGGTCGTCATTGACGGGCTCGGTGTTGGCCATGCAGGCCAGTGAGGTGAAGCCACCCGCCACGGCAGAGCGTCCTCCCGAGGCGATGTCTTCCTTGTGCTCCTGGCCCGGCTCGCGCAGGTGGGTGTGGAGATCCACGAAACCCGGCGCCACCCAACAGCCGGCAGCATCGATGACTTCGGCGCCGCGGCTATCGAGGTCCGACCCGGCGGCTGCGATGCAACCGCCCTCGAGGAGCAGATCGGCAGTCTCATCGCGAGCACTCGCGGGATCGAGGAGGCGCCCCCCCAGGATGAGGATTCGGCTCACGTCACTAGGCCTCCTTCGTCGGGGGCCGCGACGGCGCGCGGGCGGCGCCCGGTGAGCAAATAGAGAACCGCCATGCGAACGGCGACGCCGTTGCGCACCTGGTCGAGGATTACGCTCGGGCGGTCGTCGGTCAGATCGTGGGAGAGCTCGACGCCCCGGTTCACCGGTCCGGGATGCATGACGATGGCGTCGTCCTTCGCGTAGGCGAGCTTGGCGCGGTCGATCCCGAAGGTGTTCGCGTACTCGCGGATGCTCGGGATGTAGGAGCCGGCGAGGCGCTCGCTCTGGATGCGCAGCGCCATCACGACGTCCGCGCCATCCAGGGCTTCGCGCAGCGAGCTGCTGGCCTTCACGCCGAGGCTCTCGATACTGGGCGGGATCATCGGCGGCGGCGCAGCGACCCGCACCTCCGCGCCCATCTTGGTGAAGCCGTAGATGTTCGAGCGCGCGACGCGGGAGTGGAGGATGTCGCCGACGATGGCGATGGAGAGCCCGTCGAGGCGCCCCTTCTCCTGCTGCACGGTGAACAGGTCGAGGAGCGCCTGGGTGGGGTGCTCGTGGGCGCCGTCGCCGGCGTTGACGACCGGCGCGTCGAGGACTTCTGCGATCCGCTTCGGCACACCGGCCACCGCGTGCCGAACCACGACGCAGTCGGGGTCCATCGCGTCGAGGGTGCGCGCCGTGTCGAGGATGCTCTCGGCCTTCTTCAGACTCGACGTCGCCGGTGAGAAGTTGACGACATCGGCCGAGAGCCTCTTGCCGGCGATCTCGAAGCTCGCGCGCGTCCGCGTCGAGGATTCGAAGAAGAGGTTCACGATCGTGCGACCGCGGAGCGTCGGCACCTTCTTCACCTCGCGCTCACTCACCTCTGCCATGTGCACGGCGGTGTCGAGGATGCGCTGGATGTCTTCTCGCTCGAGATCTTCGATCCCGAGCAGGTCGTTGCCGATCATGCCGCTCCCCCCAGCATCGTCCTGGCCTTCGCTTCGCTTCCGCCCTGCCTCGCCGACTCGAGCGACTGTCCTTCGGGGAGTACGACGATCTCGAGCGGACCGTCGGCGCCGCCCGTAGCACCCAGCAGGCGGACATGTTCGCCGGGACTCGTCGGCAGGTTCTTTCCCACGAAGTCGATCTTGATCGGAAGCTCGCGGTGTCCGCGGTCGACGAGGCCGACGAGCTGCACCGCCCGCGGACGTCCGAAATCCATGAGCGCGTCCATTGCGGCGCGGATCGTTCTTCCCGTCTTCACGACGTCGTCCACGAGGACGACGATGCGGTCATCGACTTCGGCAGGCATCACCGTCTCGCGCAGTGCCGGACGTTCCGAGCGCGTCGCCAGGTCGTCGCGATAGAGCGTCGTGTCGAGCACGCCGACCTCGGGTTCGCTGGACGCAATCTCGCGCAGGTTCGCCGCGAGCTGACGCGCGAGCGGAACGCCGCCGTTGGGGATCGCCACGAGGTAGAGGTTCGTCGGATCTTCGTTGCGCTCGAGGATCTCGTGCGCGATCCGCATGAGTGCACGGCGAATTCCCGTATCGGTGAAGATCGTGCGCGCGCCGCCAGCGTCGTTCTCCGGCATACTTCCTCCGAACTCTCCGCCGCGGCGCGTTGCTCCACGAGCGCCGTGGTGGCTCGCACCGGTACGGGTGGGTCGATCCGCTGACGGTTTCGTGTTCGAACTGAGAGTCGAGCCCGCAGTCGCAGGCGCGTTGTCGCGGGAAGAAACGCGTGACAAGGCGGCACCTTTCTCCGCCTCACCGGACGGAATTAAAAGGGCTTCGGATCGCCGGGGAAGATAGCGGGTGGCTGCGGGAGAGCCAGCGATCCCGGCGGGACGAATCACTGCGGTAGAACACGGATTTGCTCCCGAGCGGGTGCGTCCAAGACCCCCTGCCCCGGGAGGCTGGAAACCGTCGCAGGCCCGCCCGCCTCGGGAGCCCATGCCGCCCCGTCTGGCCCCTGCTTCGGGGGTCTGCGTGTCGACGCGATTTCGCGGATAGATCGGGTCGTCGTCGAGCACGATGATCGCGGTGTCGGGATCCGTCTCGCCGCTCGAGGGTCGGCAGAAGCTTGCTGCCCGGTCCGCGGTCCTCACCGCAGTCGATGCGCTCTACGACAGGAATCGCGTCCAGCCGGGGCGGGATGACGTCGCTGCATTCTCGTGCTTCGCCTCGCTCGGCAGGTTGAGGTAGATTGCATCCGGACGACGCGATGGGTCGAGCAGCGACCGAAGAGTGGGGCGAATGCCTGAGATGCGATTTGGAATCGTTGTCCGCGAAATCACCACGCGTTCCGGCGCATCGCAACGCGGCGTGTGACCTACCACCTCGCCATCGCCGCGATCTTCAAGAACGAGACTCCCTACCTCGAGGAGTGGCTCGAGTACCACCTGCTCGTCGGGTTCGACCACTTCTACCTCTACGACAACGATGGCAGCAACGAAGTGCGAGAGCTTCTCGCTCCCTATTTCCGCGCGGGCATCGTCAGTCACCACCCCTTCACCTGGATCAACGGAACGCGTCACGATCGACCGACGCCCTTCGGCGGGCGCGACAAGAACCGCATCGCCTTCGACCACGCGGCACGACACTATCACCGCGAGTTCGATTGGATCATGAAGATCGATGTCGACGAGTTCCTCGTCCCGATCGAAGGCGACAGCATCGCGGACATCGTCGATCGCCGCGATGCTTCACGAGCGAAGTGCATCCGCGTCCCCCGGTTCAACTTCGGCGACAACGGACACCTCAAGAAACCCGATGGTCTCGTCCTCGAGTCGTACACGAAGCGCGAGGCCGAATCGTCGAACCACAAGGATCTCGGCAACAGCCGGTTCCTCAGCAACAACCTCCGCACGAACAGCGCCCACAGCTGGGGGTTCCGACGAATCCGTGGCGGCGTGAAGATCCGAGAGCAGGACGTCGCCGACATGCGGGTGCACCACTACTACACGAAATCCCTCGAGGAGTACCTGACGAGGCAGAACACGATGCGGAGCCGCGTGGTTTCCGAAGAGGGCTTCCGCGAGCGCAACGCGGGCCGCAACGACGTCGACGACGAATCCATGCTGCGCTTCGCTTCGGAGATCAAGCACCGCATCGCGATGCGGCGATCCGGCGCCGACGCGAGTGACATCGATGGCGGCGAACACCGCCTTCGCCTGCTTCGGCGGGGTCTCCTCTAGAGCGCGCGGACTCCGGACGGCTGATCAAAGCCCGTCCGGAGTCCCTGAATGAACGCTCTGTGGGATCTCCTCGAGTGCCTGCCGCTAGACACGCACCTGCAGCGTCCGCGCCCGGGAAACGCCGAAGCGCAGGTAGAGCGAGGGGATCACGAACAGGTTGAGGACCGTCGCCGTCACGAGCCCGCCGAGGATCACGACCGCCATCGGGTGCTCGATCTCGTAGCCAGAAATCGAGCCGGCGACGACCAGCGGCACGAGGGCGAGGCCCGTCGTCGTGGCCGTCATGAGGATCGGAGCCAGGCGCTCGCTCGCGCCGCGCAGCACGAGGTCCATGCCGAACTCCATGCCCTCCTCCTGTTCGAGGTGCTGGAAGTGTGGTTG
>JABSQW010000577.1 GCA_013215605.1 Myxococcales bacterium | reverse complement strand
GGCGAGGAGGTCGTCGAGCCGGGCCTCGAACACCACGAGCGCTTCGGCCGAGCGCGTCGCATCCGACGCCAGCGCCGTCCTGGGGGTCGGCGTGAGCGTGGGGAGCAGCAGATACGCGGCGTCTTCGAGCGCCTCGCGGTTCTCGACCTGGTCCGACGGTACGTAGCTCGACAGCGTCACCGCCTCGTCGACGGTCGAGAGTGCCTCGAGGCGCCCGGCGATCTCGCTCGCGCTGGCGCTGTCGCGGGCCAACACATTCAGGTTCCAGGGGAAGGCGTCGCCGTCTTCGAGCATCTCGTCCATCACCTGAACCGAGTCGACGGACGGGTCGCGCATGCGCAGCGGATTGGGGTCGAAGTGCGCGCGCGGCAGCACGGCGAGGCTCCCGGCGGCAGCGATCACGGTACACGCCACGACGATTCGCGGGCTGCGGACCGGCACCGCGAGCAGGCCGGGGATTCGCGGCGGTCGACCGGGCGGAAGCGCCACGTTTCCGCGCGGGACCCAGGCACCGATCAGTGCGGGCAGCAGCGTGAGGTTCGTGAAGAGGCTGATGAACATCCCCGAGCCGGCGATGACGCCGAGTTCGGCCACACCCGCGTACTCTGTCGGCGCAAATGCGAAGAAGCCGATCGCGGTGGTCGTGGCACAGAGTGCGAGCGATCCGCCGATGCTCTGTGCCGAGCGGCGCAGGGCATCCGCTTCGGACATTCCCTGAGCGAGCAGCTCGCGGTAGCGGACGCAGAGGTGGATCGCGAAGTCGATGGAGAGACCGATGAAGAGAACGGCAAACGCCACGGAGATGAGGTTGAGCCGACCGACGGTTAACGTCGCGACGCCCGCCGTGAGCGCGAGCCCCACGAGGAGCGTCGCGAGGGACGCCAGCACGAGCCGGCCCGAGCCGAGTCCACCGACGAGAATGCCGGCCACGAGCAGGAACGACGCGACGCCGGCGAGCGTCGCCTGCGTCGCGACGTTGTTCATCTCCTCGTAGGAGAGAGGCTGAACCCCCGTGACACGCACCCGCACTCCGGGGAGCGCGAGGTTCTCGACCAACTCATAGAGCGCGACGAGGCTCTCCTCGGCCGGGGCGAGTCCCGTGTAGTCGGTTATCGGTTGTACGAGCAGAAAGCGACGGCGGTCGCTGCGAGTCGAAGTGCGCCCCGAGATGACGTCGGACCACGGAAGCGCGCGCGGTGAGGTCTCCGCAAGGCTCACCAGCACGTCGTTGACGCGCGCGAAGACCTCGGTCAGGTCGACGTCTTCGAGGTTTCCGTCCGCACTCGCCTCCGCGGCATCGGAGAGCATCGAGAAGAAGCCGTGCAGACTCATGTCGCGCGACAGACGCGACAGGTAGGGCTGTACGGCGAACATGCTGTCGAGGAGGTCGTCGAGTTCGTCGGTGTCGAGATAGAGGAGGCCGTTGCGCTCGAAGAAGGGGCCTTCACCCGGTCGATGAACACTTGCGAAGATGTCGGGAGATGCTCGCAGCTGGGCGGCGAGCGCGTCGGCCGCCTCCTCGGCGAGATCGATCGTCTCGCCGTCGACCACGACGACGATGGGGTCGACGAGGTTCGGGAAGTTCGTGTTGAAGTCGCGGCGAAGTGCGACGAACGGGAGGTCTTCCGAGAAGAGATCGTTTTCGTTCGTGTGCAGCCCGAGCCGGAAGAATGCGAGCAACGCGAGGGCGAACGCGACGACCGAGATCGCGCTGATCACCGGAATCGGTCGCCGAAGCACCGAGGCTACCCACGCGGCGGCGGCCAGGCCGAGGCGGTCGTCCAGTGATCCGAGCATGTCGCAGAGTAGAGCATGGCCGCCGGAAGCCGCCCAGTGGGGCTATTGGGCTATTCTGATCGGCTCCAACTTCACACGGAGCCGACATGGCGAAGCAGGAGCCGACCGGGGCGGGTAGCGACCTCAACCGGATCAGCCGACGCATTACCCAACAGAAGTCGCAGGGCGCTTCCCAGGCGCAGCTCTACGCCACGGGCCTCGTCGAAGAGGACATGGACAAGGCCCAGGTGGGGATCTCGAGCGTCTGGTTCGAGGGCAATCCGTGCAACATGCACCTTCTGCTGCTCGCGGATGAGGTCAAGAAGGGTGTGGTCGACGAAGGCCTCGTCGGCATGCGGTTCAACACCATCGGGGTGAGCGACGGCATCTCGATGGGGACTTCGGGGATGAGCTACTCGCTGCAGTCGCGCGATCTCATCGCCGATTCGATCGAAACCGTGATGTCCGCGCAGTGGTACGACGCGAACATCTCGATCCCCGGCTGCGACAAGAACATGCCCGGTTGCCTGATGGCAATGGGACGTCTCGACCGCCCGTCGCTCATGGTCTATGGCGGTACGATCAAGCCGGGGATCTCGCGCACGGGGGAGAAGCTCGACATCGTCTCGGCATTCCAGTGCTACGGCGAGTTCATCGCAGGCCGGCTCGACGAGGACGCGCGCTACGACGTGGTCCGCAAGGCGTGTCCCGGTGCGGGCGCCTGCGGGGGCATGTACACGGCGAACACCATGGCCTCGGCGATCGAGGCCCTCGGGATGTCGCTCCCGCACAGCTCTTCGACGCCGGCCGTCGCTCCGGAAAAGCTCGACGAGTGCCGGCGCGCAGGCGCGGCCATCCGCAACCTCCTCGAGCGCGACATCCGACCGAGTCACATCATGACGCGTGCGGCGTTCGAGAACGCCATGGTGGTGGTGACCGCGCTCGGTGGCTCTACGAACGCCGTTCTCCATCTCATCGCCATGGCGCGCACGGTGGGCGTCGATCTGGGCATCGACGACTTCCAGTCCGTGAGCGACCGCACCCCGTACCTCGCCGATCTGAAACCGTCGGGTCCACACGTGATGGAGGATCTGCACGACGTCGGTGGCACACCGGCGCTGCTCCGCACACTGCTCGACCGGGGCGTCCTCGAGGGCGACTGCCTCACCGTTACCGGCCAGACGCTCGCGGAGAACCTCGCCGACACGGCCCCTCTCTCGGCTGAGCAGAAGGTGGTGCGTCCCTGGGACGACCCGATCAAGGAAACGGGCCACATCCAGATCCTGCGCGGCAACCTCGCGCCGGATGGCGCAGTCGGGAAGGTGACAGGCAAGGAGGGACTCACGTTCGCGGGAGACGCCAGGGTGTACGACGCCGAAGAGGATATGCTCGCCGCCCTCGAGCGGGGCGAGATCGCTGCCGGAAACGTGATCGTGATCCGCTACGAGGGTCCGAAGGGGGGTCCCGGCATGCCGGAAATGCTGACCCCGACGTCCGCCATCGTGGGTGCGGGTCTCGGAGACAAGGTGGCGCTCATCACCGATGGGCGGTTCTCGGGGGGCTCCCACGGATTCCTCATCGGCCACGTGACGCCCGAGGCTCAGGAGGGCGGGCCCATCGCACTCGTGCAGGACGGCGACCGGATCACCATCGACGCCAACAAGCACGTCGTCGAAATGACGGTGGACGACGCGGAGCTCGCGAGACGCCGGGCGGCGTTCGTGGCCCCTCCCCTCAAGGCGACGCGGGGTACTCTGTTCAAGTACATCAAGAACGTGAAGTCGGCATCCGAAGGGTGTGTAACCGACGAGTAAGAGGTCGAGAAGGAGTCGTTCGAGCCCACCGCATGCCGACTGTTT
Organism: Myxococcales bacterium; assembly: GCA_013215605.1. GTDB lineage: Bacteria > Myxococcota_A > UBA9160 > UBA9160 > SMWR01 > JABSQW01. The sequence continues at coordinate 13,441 of JABSQW010000577.1, read as the reverse complement.
CCATCGTCATTCCCTGCTACAACGAGCGCGAAACGGTCGAGGAGCTGATCCGGGCCGTTCTTGAATCGACGGTGCCCGACAAGGAGATCATCGTTGTCGACGACTGCTCGACCGATGGCACCCGCGACGTCCTGCGCGAGAAGGTCGAGCCCCAGATCCAGCAGCTGATCTTCCACGAGCGAAACCAGGGCAAGGGTGCTGCGCTGCGTACGGGCTTCGACGCTGCCACGGGCGACATCGTCATCATCCAGGACGCCGACCTCGAGTACGATCCGCGCGATTACGCCAAGCTCCTCGCCCCCATCCTCGAGGGCAAGGCCGACGTCGTCTTCGGCTCGCGCTTCGCGGGTGGCGATGCGCACCGCGTGCTCTACTTCTGGCACTCCATCGTGAATCGCGGGTTGACGCTCGTCTCCAATATGCTCACGGACCTGAACCTCACCGACATGGAGGTCTGCTACAAGGTCTTCCGCCGCGACATCCTCAAGCAGATCACCATCGAAGAGGACCGCTTCGGTTTCGAGCCCGAGATCACCGCAAAGGTGGCCCGCCTGCGCTGTCGCATCTACGAGGTCGGTATTTCCTACGCGGGTCGCACCTATTCCGAGGGCAAGAAGATCGGCTGGCGCGACGGCGTCCGCGCCATCTGGTGCATCTTCAAATACAACCTCCTCCGCTGATCCAACCCGGGGACACAGCGTCCCAAGTCGGGTCGTCAGTGGCCGTACTCGTTGGGGTCGAGGGCGTAGGCGAGCCCTTCGAGGGGTTCGGCGCAGCCCTTCCGGTCGCGGTTCTCGCGGGCGACGGCTCGGAACAGGGCGAGGGCTGCGCGGCCGCCCAGCAGTGACGTGTCGCGATCGAGATGCTCCAACAGCAGCGCTTCGCGCAACCGCCGCGCCACCCCCTCGTGCCAGAAGGAGACGTTGAGCTCCGAGTCGCGGCGGAAGGAGCGTGCCGCGACGTTCGTCGAGCCGATCGTCGCCCAGCAATCATCGACGATCGCGATCTTCGCGTGGACGTAGATCTCCTGGTACTCGCCGGTTCCGCGCTGGCTCGCGATGGCGGCGAGCGTGAAGTGGTCGAACTGCCCGAGGCGTCCGAGTCGCTCGAAGAAGGGCTGCGCGCGCGGGTTCTTGCGCGCCTCTACGAACGCGGGGTGCGCCTCGCCCGGAACCAGGAACACGACCTCGATACCGCGTTCGAGCGCGCTGTACAGCGCGTCGACGATTTCGGGGGACGCGATCGCCTGGTTCTCGATGTAGATGCAGCGCTCTGCCGCGTCGAGTGCGGCGATGTATTGCTCGAACACCGAGTGCTCACCGTCGACGATCCGGAGCGGCTTGGCGTCGGGCGTCGCGGTTTCGTCCATATAGCGGTTGGGCATGATCGTCCGGGTGACCTGTGCCGCGATGCTGCCCACCGGACGGGACGTGAACTTCGGAAACTCGAGTGCCGCGGCCGCCGCTGCGCTGGGCCACTCGCCGTCGAGCAGGCCGCGTTCGCTCGCTTCGTTCCAGCGCTGCACGAAGTTGTGGTGGACGTCGGTGGCGGCGGGGCCGCGAATCTCGACGTAGAGGTCGTGGACGTGGAGCGTGTCCCGCGGCGCGTGGCGCGGAGCCGAGATCGAGGCGCGGTCGAGATTGATGCCGCCGACGAATGCGACCTCCGACACCTCGCCGGCGTCGACCAGCCAGCTCTTCTGGTGCTGGCAGTAGGCGTTGGGCAGGCGGTCGAAGCGCGCGAGCAACTTCGATCCGCGCTGTTCGAGCCAGCGCAACTGGTCGGCGCTTCCCGAAAAGTGACTCGATCCCGGTTCGACCTCGGGCAGCCGCGGCTCGCGCCAGAAGATGACGCGTACATCGATGCCCTTCGCGGCGGCGCGGTCGAGGACGTCGAAAAAGCTGCCGCGTTCATCGGGCATACGCACGGCATGCTCGTAGTACGCGACCGTCACCCACACGCTGTGTTGCGCCTTCTCGACCGCTTCGCAGATACGGCGGAACGCCGGCTCGCCGTCGATCAGCGGCTCGATGGCGTTCCCGGCGCGCAGCGGATACGTGCCGCCCGACGCGGGCGGGATGTGGGCGCCGTCTTCGGGTCGCACGTCGTTCACTGCACTCCCTCGGCCACCAACTCGCGAATCCGATCCAGCGCGTCGTCAATGTCGTCCTCACTGACGTCGAGGTGGGTGACGGCGCGGAAGCGACCTTCGTAGACCGAGTTGATGAACAGGTTCCGCGCGAGCGTCTCGCGCACGAACGTTGCGCTGTTGCGCACTTCGAACATCACCATATTCGACTCGGGAGCTCCGGCCACGCTGAATCCCAACTCTTCGAGGCCCTCGGCCAGGCGGCGGGCGTTGGCGTGGTCATCGGTCAGGCGGTCGATGTTGTGCTCGAGGGCGTAGAGACCGGCAGCTGCGAGGATACCGGCCTGGCGCATCCCGCCGCCGAGCATTTTTCGCGCGCGGTGCACGCGCCGGATCATTGCCGCCGAGCCGCAGACGATGGAACCGACGGGTGCGCCGAGCCCCTTGGAGAGACAGAAGGTCACGGTGTCGAACGGCTCCGCCCACGCGGCCGCGTCGATACCCGTGGCGACCACCGCGTGGAAGAGACGCGCGCCGTCGAGGTGCAGGGGCAGGTCATGCTCGCGCGCGGCTTCCGCGATGTCCTTGACGCATTCGAGGGGGAGGATCCGACCGCCACTGCGGTTGTGCGTGTTCTCGACCGAAACGAGACCGACAGGCGCGAAGTGAGACTCCGACGGGCGGACGGCGCCGCGGACGTCGGTGCCCGTGAACGAACCGCTCGAGCCGTCGCCGACGGTCTGGATCTGCACTCCCGAAAGCGCGGACGCGGCTCCCGACTCGTACATCAAGATGTGGGCGTCGACGGCGGTGACGACGACCTCGCCCGGGCGCGTGAGCGAACGGATCGACGCCTGGTTTCCCATCGTGCCCGACGGTACGAGGAGCGCCGCCTCCTTCCCGAGCAACGCGGCGGCGGTCTCCTGGAGGCGGTTGACCGTGGGGTCTTCGCCGTAGACATCGTCGCCGACCTCGGCCTCGGCCATGGCCGCGCGCATGGCGGCCGAGGGGCGGGTCACCGTGTCGCTGCGCAGATCCACAACAGCCACGCTGCGAGTGTACCATCCGGGCCCGATTCGAATCCGATTCCGTTGGCGCGCCGCGGTGATAGCCTTGGCGGCATGGTTGACAACGGTCCCACACGGGAGCTCGTTGCTCGCTGGCGCGACGCCGAGCGCGTCGTCGCGCTGACGGGTGCCGGATTGTCTACGGCGTCGGGCATTCCCGATTTCCGCTCACCCGGTGGACGCTGGGAGACCTATCAGCCCGTACCCATCCAGGATTTCGTCGCGAGTGAGACGTCGCGGCGCAAGTACTGGCAGTACAAGGGCGAGACGTGGCAGGTGATCCGCGCCGCCGAGCCGAATCCCGGACACAGGGCACTGGCCGATCTTGCCAACGGCGGACGGCTCGATCTGCTGGTCACCCAGAACGTCGACGGTCTCCACCAGCGCAGCGGTTTTCCCCGCGACCGCATCGTCGACATCCACGGCACCGACAGTGAGGTGGTGTGCCTCGAGTGCGGCGACCGCAAGCCGCGCGAGGTCGCGCAGCGCGTCTGGGAATCCGGAACAGCGGTACCGCTGTGTGAAATTTGCAGCGGTGTGCTGAAGCCGGCGACCATCTCCTTTGGGCAGAGTCTCGTGGAAGAGGATCTCGAGCGCGCGGTGCAGGCCGCCGGGTCGTGCGATCTGTTCGTCGCGGCGGGGACGTCCCTCGTGGTGAGCCCCATCAACGCCATGTTCGAGATCGCGGCCCGCTCCGGCGCGGTCACGGCGATTCTGACCGCATCGGAGACGCCGTACGATGGCGTGTGCCAGATCCGCTCGAACGATCCGGTCGAGGGGGTCCTTCCGGCCGTCGCAGCCGCGATCTGAGGTCGCGGCGGACACCTCTAGAGGAACCCCGTCATCGCTTCGAGCACCGCCGCCGGCGCTGCGAGGTGGACGTTGTGTCCCGCGCCGGGGATCTCGGCGAGCCTTCCATCCGGCAGCTCTTCGAGGACCTTTCGAGCGCCCTCGGACGTGAGCAGGTCGCTGTCGCCACCGCGAATCAGCAACACGGGGCATCTCACCTCCTCGAGCGGAGCGTTGCGGGAGCGCGGCAGTGTGTACCAGCGCGGATCGAACTTGAAGCCGAAGCGCCCGTTCGGCTCCTCGCGTACGGAGCAGGCTGCGATGTGGACGCGCAGTGCGTCATCGGCAGACGCTGCGGGGGGAAGGAAGCGGTAGCGATCGATGGCCTCCTGGCGGCTTCGGTACGTGCGCCGCGCCGCGAGCGCGAGGCGCATGGTGCGGCGCGTTCGATGCTGGCCCCCCCGCGCGAGGTCGACGGCGACGATGCTTGCGGTCCGACCGTGATTCGCGGCGTGGTCGAGCGCGATGCGCGCGCCCATCGAATGGCCGACAAGAACCGCGTCGGGAGCGTCGAGATGCGACAGCAGAGCTTCGAGGTCGAGGTGAAACGCACCCGGAATGATCTGGTCTGGCGAATCGGAGTCGCCGTGGCCGCGAAAATCCAAAGCGATCGCGTGGAATCGCTCGGCGAGGGCGGGGGCCAGATGGTCCCACCAGTGGGAGTTCGCCCCGCCCCCGTGCAGCATCACGAGTTTCTTGGCATTCGCGGGGTCGCCCCAATGGGTGCAGTGAAGTCGAACGCCCGAGAGAGACGGCGTTGTAAAGATCTCGAAGCGCACGGTCAACCGTTCCGCAGCGAAGTCGTCGTCGCCCCGAGTGACGACGACATTCGGTTTTCACCGACGCGCAGCATAGGCAATGGGCATGACAGCGGCTGGTCGATTCCCGAAAAGTGGCTCAATTCGGCTTCTCGGTGCTGATTTCGAGCATCTGACGGCTGTCACCGACGGGAAAAGACTCTATGCTCGGCCCCTGCTGAATCCATGCCGTCGAATGAGGGCATGGGATCGCCCCAAAGGGGGGGAAGCGCCGATGTCGGCGCGACTGAGAGCCGCGTTTACGGACCGCACAGCGTGAAGCCGGGACGGGGTCACGGACATTTCCATAGTGACGATGACAGTCTGATAGTGAGAGGAACCGGGAGGACATCATGGCAGCAAGGAAGAGGAAAGCAGCGAAGAAGAAAAGCGGCGACTTGATCATTTCGAAGTCGCGCACGAAAGCAGCGACCAAGAAGTGCAACGTGGGTGCCGAGTTCTACGGTGCCCTCGACGGCGCCGTTCGCAAGATGATCGCTGGGGCCGAGGCCCGGGCGGTTGGCAACAAGCGGAAGACCCTGAAGGCCGTCGACCTCTAGTCGCAGCTCGAAGGTTACGCAGGCCCACCGGCGGAAGCGTCGGTGGGCCTTGCGTATTTCAGGGCTCGGATTCGCTCGCGACCCCCCCGCTGCGGCTTACACCGGCGCGGGCCCACCCGACTCCGGGAGCTCGTAGTACTGGATCTCGACCATCATCGGGAACAAGTACCGCGTGTAGAAGTTGTGGAGCTTGAGCACGCCGTGGTCCTCGATTTCGTGGTCGATGATCTCGACGCGGTCGTCGCGCTCGCGAAACTTCTTCGCGCGCGCCAGGACGTCCTCGAACTCGTCGAGGGAACTCACTGCCAGTCCGAAGTGGTCGAGGGGTGCGCACGAGGTGACGGTGTCAGAGCCCACGATGAAGACGAACTGATCGAACCGGTGGCACTGGAGCACGAGCCGCGCGCCGTCGATGCGCAGCATGTCGAGCTCCTTCCAGCCGTAGACCTCCTCGTAGAAGGCCGTGATCTCCTTGCGCCCCGTCTCGTGCAGCAGCTCGGGCGGGACGCAGAAGGCGACGTGGTTCATGCGCGGTGGATTCGACGTGGCCATGTTCACCTCCGAGGTCAGTGGGGGACGACGAGCACTTTGCCGCCGATCTTCCCGGCGAAGAGACCTTCCAGACTGTCGAACAGTCCCTCGAGCGGGACGTCGCGCCGTTCGACGAGATCGGCGACGGGGATCGATCCCGACTTCAGGAGCGAGAGCGCCTCCGCGAGACCGTCCGGGTCGTAGTTGTAGGCACCCGTGATGTGCAGCTCGTTCAGCAGGATGCGCATCGTGTCGAAGCGCGGCCGAGTGACTCCGGTGCCGACCAGCACGAGCGTGCCGCCCCGGCGCAGCTGCTCGAGTCCCTGCTCGGCGGCCGAGCGCCGACCCGAGCACTCGAAGACGGCATCGACCGCGTCCTCGGCGACGTCGAAGATCGATTCGGGAGCCACGAGATCGTCGGGCGACACCACCCGCCTTGCTCCGAGCCGTTCGGCGAGAGCGCGGCGCAGCGGCGACGGCTCGCTGACGCAGACATCTTCGATGCCTCGCGCCCGCAGAATGGCGATCGTCATCGCTCCGATGGGGCCTGCCCCGATCACGAGCGCGCTGTTTCCCTCTTCGATACCGCTCAGGCTGATGCCGTGAAGCGCCACCGCGACCGGCTCCATGATCGCGGCGTCCCGCAGCGACACGCCGGAGGGAATCTGCAGGAGCTGCTGTGCGTCGACTGCCGTGTATTCCGCGAACGCGCCGGTTCGCTCGCCACCTGCGCCAATGGACCCTCGCTCGGCGCATAGCGCGGCCCGGCCGGCCCGGCAGTACTCGCAGCGGCCGCACTTTGGCGGGTTCGGGTCCACGGCGACGGCGTCACCCACTTTCCACCCGGCGGTGTCCCCGCCGTGCGCGACGATTCGACCCGTGTACTCGTGGCCCCCCACCGAGCCGGGCTGGCCCATGCCCTCCATGACGAGGTGGAGATCGGTCCCGCAGATCCCGCAGTGGCTCACCTCGATGAGGACCTGTCCCGGGCCCGGCCGCGGGATGGGCAGGGAGTCGACGCTGATCGTCTTGTCGCCGCGGTAGACCGCGGCACGCATGCTGGCGGGAAGAGCGGCCATGACCTCACCCCGAGAATCCGCCCGACCGCCTGCGGAAGTCAAGCGGGCGCTCTTAGTTGAGCGTCGGGTCCGGGTCGTCTTCCGGCTCTTCGGGCGGCCGCGGCGGCCGCGCGGCTGCTGGTTCCAGATTCGCGCCGACGTTGAACAGTCGCTCCAGCGTGGACGACCGCACCACTTCGGTGACGTCGGTCCCGTTCTCCGCCGCGACGAACTCGAGGCCGAGGCTCGCGAAGCGAGCGGTCTTCTCGATGGCCTTCGGTGTGCTCTCGGCATCCGAGAGCTCCATGCGGTCCGCCACGGCGACCTTGTTCGCCAGGGCGACGAAGGCGTAGAAGGCCGACCGGCGTTCCTCGTTTTCGAGCTTTGCGATCGCGTCAAAGATCGCGAAGCGGTCGTCCGCCAGCTGCGGGAGATCCGGAATCCAGACGGGCAGATGCCATTCCCCTACGGCGGGGGGCCGTTCGTCGAGATTCAGGCGGCCGAGCCTCTCGGGCTTCACATAGCGGTAGATGCGCATCGACTCGTCCCAGCTGGGGAAGCCGAGGTCCTGGAGGCGGGCCGTCCGCCAGCGCAGGGCCCACTCCTCGTTCTCGGCATCGAGCTCCCACGAGACTCCCTGCAGCATCCGGAAGTAGGTCCAGTACTCGTTGTTGAACAGGCTGTGGAGCATCTTGAGGACGCTGGCGCCGTCGTCGTCCGGTCGCACGAGGGAGAAGTAGAACTGGCCGTCGAGCGTCTGACTGCCGGTCGGCGGCTCCCAGTCCTCGTCGTCCTGGGGCGGCTTCTGCTCCACGCTGATCCGGTTCTTCAGGAAGATCACCACCACCTCGGCATCCAGGCTGCGGATCCCCTTCAGGAAGGCCTCCGGGCTGGCGTCGGCGAGGGCGTCCAGCCACTGATCGAGGGCCTCGCAGTCCGGGACGGTGCCCTGCCATGCGTCGAGGTCGACACAGGTGGCGATCTGCTGCTCGCTCGCGTGGTCGAGGATCCAAGACGCATCTGCGATCCCCACCTGTTTGATCGTGAAGCAGAGTTCGGCCTCCGGGAGCGCCGGAATCAGGGTCTCCGGGGTGGGGGAGAGGTCTAGAAGGTCCGCGCGGCGATTGAGGGGCGCTTCACTCATCAAGGCAACCTGCGCTTCGACCGAAAGTTGACCCATTGCCTGAGAAGCGGCTTTGCGGTCGCGCCGCGCCAGCGCGAGCAGCTCGCGGAGCTGGGGCGTGAGGTTGGAAATTCGCGACATGGCCACAAGCGTAAGCAAGGCACCCGAAAGAGCCAGTCTCCCGCGGACTTCGATGCTGCGTCTCGACCGGGAGGGATGGAGAATCGGGGCGTTCGTGGCTGGATTCCCGGTCGGCGTACTCGCCGCGAAGGCGTGGCTGGTCTCGCAGCCCTCGCCCTCGCGTATTCTCTACTGTGGCGCCGGCGTCGGAATCGTCTGGCTGCTGATCGTTTCAGCGGTCGATTTTATCCGCGAGCGGGACCCCTGGCGCCAACACCATCTCGGAGTGGCCGCTAGTGCCGGGCTGGTGGCTGTAGGCCCGCTGATCGCGCTTCTGCGCGGCCTCGGCTCGGAATCGCTGCTGGCGGCGATGGCGCTCAGCGTGATGGCCGCCGCCGCGATTCACGCAGCGTTCACGAAGGCGATGCCGGGTGGAGCCCCGCGACAGCTCGCCGCTGCTGGCGGTCATCTGGTCGTTGGCATCCTGCTGACCTGCGCCATCGCGCATTTCGCTGCGAATCAGGGGAAACGCCCCCCGGAGTTCGATGAGCGTCGCGCCGCGCTGATCTTGGATATCGACGCAAAAGTTGCCACGCGAGCGACGCCCCAGTGTCGAACCCAGGCCCAAAAGGGCGAGATTCTGCTCGAGCGCGGCGCGCGTCCGAGGTTCTCTTCGAGCGGCGATCTTCTCTGGTTCGATGCCGAGACCGCCGACGGAACCCGCCAGATCCACACGATTCGGCTCGATTCCGGCGAGGTCACGTGCTGGACGTGCGGCGAAGACGGCAACAACCTGCGACCGGTGCCGGGCCCCCTCAGCGTGGTATTCGAGACGGACCGCTACACGACCTGGAGCGATCCGCTCAATACCGACCTGCACCTGCTCCGAACGCCGTCCTCGGGGCAGCGCGACGGAGCTTCCAAGCGCCTCACCCACCTGCCGGGTCCCGACTCGCACGCCGTAATCGGGCCGGAGGCGGATCGCATCGTGTGGTCGCGGCTGGAGTCCGGACGCTACGCGGTGGTTTCCGCGCGCCTCAGCCAATCGCACGGCGGTCTCTCGCTGGGCAGGAATACGGTGCTCGAAGCCGGGGGCACCCTCTGGATGGCGCCGGTGGCCTGGTCGCCCGACGCCCGGACCCTCGCCGTGGCGACCGGTAACCCCTATTCCCCGCTCAGCGTCCACGGCGTCGACTTCGCAACCGGTGAGACCGTAGATCTCGGAGACGACGTGGCCGGCGCGGGTTCCGTGACGTTCAACGGCGACGGCGCGGTGGTGGTCACGGCTGTCGCGTCAGGGGCCGGCAACGCGCCCGGCAGCTGGATCCCGGATACCGGCAGTTTCGCCCTCGGTGGATTCGCCGCACACTCGGAGCGCAATGGCCCGCTGCTGCACTCGGAGGGGGCCATCCTGAGGGTGGCGGAAAGGGGCGAAGCGGGGACGCAGATCCCGCTCGGTGAAGCGGGAGACTGGGGGGCGTTCACCGGTGTGAGCGCGCTTCCCGATCTGTCGGCGGTCGTCATCGGTCAGCACCGAACCTCCGGTGACGGCGCCGAACGCATGCTGTGGATCGACCTCGACTGCCGGAGCTGATCCGCAACGAGCCCGTTCCATCGAGTTCCCCAGCCCCGCGACGGCCCGATTCCACTGCTGTCGCCTATGCTTCGCGCGATGCTGACCCTCGGTGCGATCCGCGACGCCCTGTCGGACTACGAGCCGCGAAGTGTCACCGCCAACGCCAAACGCAGGGCCGCCGTGGCGCTCATCCTGCGTGAGGGCGAGCGCGGACCCGAGGTGCTGTTCATCGAACGGGCCACCCGCGACGGCGACCCGTGGTCGGGCCACATGGCGTTCCCGGGTGGCCGCCTCGAAGACGGCGATCCGCATCTGCGGGCCGCCGCGGTGCGCGAGACGCTCGAAGAGGTAGGTGTCGACCTGGCCGACGCGGAGATTCTGGGCCAGCTCGACGACATGGAGGGCCATCACGCGGCCGACACCCGAATGCTGATCTCGGCCTTCGCCTTCCTCGTTCGGGGGACGCCGGACGTGTCGCCCAACCACGAGGTTCGCCAGGCATTCTGGTTTCCCGTCGGCGATCTCCTCGATCCGGACCGCCACGTCGACTATCCCATGGAGCGGTTCGGGGTCGGGAGCTACCCGGGCATCCTCGTGGGCCTCCCCGATCGTCACGTGGTGTGGGGGTTGACCTATAAATTTCTCGAGGTGTTCCTTCACACCATCGGGCACCCCCTCCCGGATCGCTGGGGCGACCTGCCGGAGTTCATTCGGCCGCCGCATCGGCAGAAGAGCTGATCGCGCCAGCGTCGTCCCCGATGCCAGCGGATCAGCGAACCGGCGGGTCGGCGGCTCGAAAGCCCGCACAGCGCACGACCGGCAGCGGCGGGTAGCGGAGCAGAGAGGGCTCCTCGTCGGCGAGGCGGCAGCGCCAGAACGAGCTCCCCTTCGCGCTGTGCTGCACCGCCGCGTGCACACACGCGGAGCAGAGACCGACACTTCGATCGGGAACGTCGTGGGGATCGCGAGGACCTCCGGTCTCCGCCATCCGGGCAGTCTACAATCCGACCCCGTGAAGCGTGCCGACCCACCCACGACTGGTATCCGCGGCCTCGTTCGACGCCTGGCTCGCGTGCTCGCGCTCGCCGAGGAGATGCTCGAAACCCGCGCGGATCGTCCACCGGACTCCACGTCCTTCGAACGCCACCTGGCGTTTCGCTGGGACACGTCCCGGGGTACCGGGCGCCTCGAGGCGATCGAGGAGCCCGATCCCTTCGATTTGAACGATCTCCTCGGAGTCGAGACGGCCGTGTCGAAGCTCGTCACCAACTTCGAGCAGTTCATCGGGGGATTGCCCTGCAACCACGTGCTGCTGTTCGGCGAGCGCGGCACCGGGAAGTCGTCGGCGGTAAAGGGACTCCTGTCGCGCTTCGCGGGGCGGGGGCTCCGCGTCGTCGAGATCCACAAGGATCACCTGAACGATTTGCCGCGGATCTACGATCAGCTCCGGAATCTCCCCCAGCGTTTCGTGCTGTTTTGCGACGATCTCTCATTCGACGCGTCGGATTCCCGGCACCGCGAGCTGAAAGCAGCGCTCGAGGGCAGCCTGGCGGCGCCGCCCGGCAACGTGCGGATCGTTGCGACGAGCAACCGGCGCCACCTGATCCAGGAAATGCGCGCCGACAGCCACGGCGCCCACCTCGACGACGCCGGTGAGCTCCACATGGGCGAGACCGTGGAGGAAAAGCTGGCGCTGTCCGACCGCTTCGGCCTGCTCCTCGGCTTCTACGGGTTCGACCAGCCCACCTATCTGTCGATCGTCGATCATTATGCGGCCAAGGCCGGCGTCACGGCGGAGCGGAGCGTCCTCCACTTCGAGGCGCTGCGCTGGGGGCTCGAGCGTTCGAGCCGGTCTGGCCGCACCGCCAGACAGTTCGTGGACGACTTCGCGGGACGCGAGGCGCTCAGACGGCGCGACTAGCCCGCTGAGGGGCTCGGAGAGCGCCCTAGGAGATGACGCCGAGCTCGCGGCCCACGCGGGTGATGGCGTCGAGCGCGAAGTCGAGGTGCGAGCGCTGGTGGGTCGCCATGTAGGACGTGCGGATCATGGCACGGCCATCGGGGACGGCCGGCGATACGACGGGGTTCACGAAGACCCCCTCCTCTTCGAGGCGCTTCGTCATCACGAAGGCTGCCATGTCCGTGCCGATCGCGAGGGGGATCACGGGGGAGGAGGTGTCTCCCGTGTCGAAGCCCACTGACTCGAGCTGCTGCTTCATGTACCGCGTGTTCTCCCAGAGCTGCTTGCGACGCTCGGGCTCGCGCTCCACCAGCTCGAGGGCCTTGCCGGCCGCGGCCACGGAGGCGGGCGGCGGTGCGGCGCTGAAGATCTCCGACCGGGCGTTGTGCTTGATGTACTCGAGCACCTTGGCTTCGCCGGCGATAAAACCACCCACCGTGCCCAGGGACTTCGAGAAGGTCCCCATCAGGAGGTCGACCTCGTGCTCCAGTCCGAAATGCTCCGGGGTCCCGCGGCCGTGCTCGCCGAAGACGCCGAGGCCGTGGGCGTCGTCCACCATCACGCGACTGCCGTATTTCTTCTTGAGCGCGACGATGTTGGGGAGGTCTGCGACGTCGCCTTCCATCGAGAAGACGCCGTCGACCACGATCAACTTGCCCTTGTCGCCATCGGCGGAGGCGAGCTTCTTCTCGAGGTCCGCCATGTCGTTGTGGCGAAACTTGAAGCTGCGGCCAAAGCCGAGACGGCAGCCATCGATGATGCAGGCGTGGTCGAGGCTGTCGAGAAAGGCGATGTCCGAGCGCCCGAGGAGGCAGGACAGCACGCCGAGGTTGACCTGGAAACCGGTGGCGAAGATCAGGGCGGCCTCGCGACCGAGGAACTCCGCGAGTCGGTCTTCGAGGTTGACGTGGAGGTCGATCGTTCCATTCAGCAACCGGGAACCCGCGCAACCGGTTCCGTAAATGGCCAGGGCCATCGCGGCGGCGTCCTTGACTTCCGGGTGACTGGTGAGGCCGAGGTAGTTGTTCGATCCGAGCATCACGAGGTCGCGACCGTCGTGGGTAACGACCGGATCTTGTGCGGAGGTGATCGTTCGATAGTACGTGTATACGCCCGCGTCGCGCGCCAACTTGGAGCGGCCGTATTCCTCGCACTTGTCGAAGATGTCCATGCCCTACCTCCTGCCTCGAGCCGGACAGGCCGCGAATCTTACCGCGCCTGGCTCAGGCGACGCCTGATCTTCGCGCGGGATCGAGAGCCGCTACGTCGTCAGCTACGTGTCGGTCGGTTCGGCCCAGTCCTGTTGCAAGGGGGACGTTTGACCCGCGCTGGGGGTGGTCGAGTTGCGCGGACCGCGAATCTTACCGCAGTCGCGAAGATCACAAGCACCCTTTTGCGCATGAACGAGGGTGATCACCCACATCCAATTGGGCTTTTCCCTCTCGGCACTTCCACAAGATGGTGACTGATGTAGACTGCCATCCCACTAGGTCGCAGCGCAGGTCTCCCCAGATCCCAAACCGGCCGCGCAACAATCCAGAACCGATCTACCAGACCGTGAACGGGAGTCATCTCGGTGATGTTGCACACGCCGATCCGAACATCGATCCATCTCCTGCTCATCCTCTGCCTGTTCGCGAGTCCTGGCGTGGCCTTCGCGGAGACGGGCGCGTCTCCCGATTCGGTGAACGCATCTTTTGACGGCATGCCG
>JABSQW010000576.1 GCA_013215605.1 Myxococcales bacterium | reverse complement strand
CCCCAAACCATCACCGGGGACTTGGAACACATCTCTCTGCGGCTCTGTGTCCGCTCTGCTTAGGTCGCTGATGCCAATGTCACGGAGGGAATGGACGTGATCATCGTCTCGATTCTGTGGACCCTATTCGTAGGGGTAATCTTTCTGCTTGGTCTACTAGGCCTCGCTCTAGGCGAGAGCGATTCTGAGGTGTGGACTAGGGTCATAGTATTTGGGTGGCTGTTCTGGCACGCCATCCGCGGTCTTCGAGGCTTGTGGGGGGGCTCTAACAGCTCCGCGGACGAGATCGGCAGGCATATTCCCGTATTGGGTTCCTAATTGACAGAACCTCTAGGATAGGAACTTGCAGAAATGCAGCTTGAACTTCCTATCTACGCGGTCGGCTGCCGTCAAATCGGCGACAACACCAGATTGGAATACCGACCAGCGAGCGGAAGCGCCAGGGCCTCGGCTCGCTGCGCCCGTCGGCTCAGGTAGCGCGCGATGTCGCCGATGCGCGCTTCGTCCCATGCCTCGATCAACGCGTTGAGCTGCGCGAGCCCGTCTTCGATCGTGTCCACCGCTCCCAGTGACAACGCTCGCAGCTCTTTCAGCTCCTGGGCCACCACCGCGGAGAGGTAGCGCCCTCGCCGGGCCTGATAGCGTGCCAGCTGCCGCAGCTGGACGGCCCGATTTCGCAGATAGGGGGTTCTCAACTCCGGCATCAGCTCGCTGTCGACGACATAGTCGCTGATCTCTTCGATCGGCAGACTCAGGGATCGGGACGGGCCCCGTTCGGGTTCGGGCAATACGGTCCTCTCCACGTCCGCATGAAGCGCGTCCGCGAGCGACTGAGCGAGGCCCCGTTCTCCTGCGATGCTGAAGAAGATCAACATCGGCAGCGGGCCTTCCACCTGGAAATGGTTCACGGCGACAGTGGAACCCAGAGCGGCCTTGGCAAAGCTCGCAACCCGGTAGAAGTGGAGCTTCTCCTTGTCCAGCGACTGGTTCGCGCTCCCGGTGTAGACATCGATCAGCTCGGGCATCTCGCCCCAGGGATGAAAGAAGGCGCGGGAATAGAGGTGCCCCAGGTCTTCCATCGGGTCGCCTATGTGGGCCTGCTCCCAGTCGAGGATCGCGCTGACTCGATCGTCGACGAAGAGGAAATTTCCCGGGCCGGTGTCCCCCTGGACCAGCGCTGGCCGCGTCGGCGGAGCTGGGATGTTGCGACGCAACCACTGGAAGGTCAGCAGCGCCAGGGGGTCCGGAACTGCCACGGACGCCGCGTATGACCGCTCCAGCTCATCGATGCCAGCCAGCGCATACTCTTCGGCCGAGACAGGCAGCGGCAACTCCGGCAGGTCGAGATCACGAACCGAGAGGCCATGCAGCTGGGCGAGCTGCCGCATGAAGTCCTTCGCGATCTCGCTCTGCTGCTGTGCATCCTCGAGCTCGTGGATGCCGTCGTGGCCCGGCACACGCTCGAAGAGTGTGGCCTGGAGCGCGTCGCTATGCGCATACACCGCTGGCACGGCAATGCTGCGTGCGTGCAGCGCCTCGATGACCGCTGTTTCCCGTCGCACCTGGCAGGACGGCTGTTTCATCTTGCCATTCGCGAACCGCTCCAAGCGAAGGAACCCCTGCAGGGTGCTGCCATCGGCACATTCGACGTCGACCAGCCAACCCTCGCGTCTGGCAACGAACCGTTCCTTGCGAGTGATCTTGCCGACGAGCGCTGCCTCCAGCCAGCCAACTACGGCTGTCGGCAAGTCACCAGAATGATCCGACGTGGTCGAGACCGGTTCCGTCATCAGTCTGCTTACTCCATCATGCGTTCGAAACGGCGTGCGGCCTGAGCGCACCCGCTCGATCATATGCTTCCCCGTATTGGGTTCCTAATTGACAGAACCTCTAGGAT
>JABSQW010000575.1 GCA_013215605.1 Myxococcales bacterium | reverse complement strand
GCGACGCCATCCTGCGAGTCGAAGTCGAGGCTCGTCTCGTAGCTCGCGATCAGGTGCTCGTCGGCGCCGACGAGCACCTGATCGCGAGCTACGAGACGAGCCTCGACTTCGACTCGCAGGATGGCGTCGCGCTCACCAATGTCGCAGGTGCCACGGAGTGGTTCAGTGCAGACGGCGCGAGCCCGGGCGAGGGTCGGCGAACCTTCGCGCGCGTACTCACTGATGGGAGCGTGGGCAGCCTCGACCACGAAGACGCGCACGCGCTGACGGTCGCGCTGCCACAGCTCTCTTTCGAGAAGACGGTCAGCAACCTCACGACAGGGGAGAGCCCGGCAACGAGTGCCGTCCCCGGTGACACGCTGCGCTACCGCCTCTACGCAGAGAGTCTCGCAGCCGTTGCGGTTGCCGACTTTGCGGTCTCCGATGAGATCGATCGGCTGAACACGCAAGCCGCCTTTGCGCCGGGCACGCTCGCGCTGGTGACGCTGCCCGCGGGCGCCGACGCGAGCGACACGAATTCCACGGGCGGCACGTCCGGCACCGGTCTGCTCGGTGTGACGGACCTTTCGCTCGAGAATCTCGGGGACAGCCTGCTGATCGAGTTCGACGTGACACTCGCTGGCGTACTCCCGAACGGATCCGTCGCGATCAACCAGTCGCAGCTGCTGGTAGCCGGCAGCGTCTTCCTCGACAGCGACGATCCGGGGCTGCCGGGTGGCGAAGACCCGACTTCCGTACCCATCGTCTCGGCGCCGGCGTTCCGGGTCGAGAAGATTTCCACGGACCTGACGGGCGACCCCGACGTCCTGCTGGCTGGCGAGACGCTCCGATACACCATGACGGTGGAGAACATCGGTACCGAGCATGCGACCGACGCCGTGCTGCGCGACGCGGTCCCGGTGAACACGACGTACATCCCAGGCAGCACCACGCTCAACGGCGCGGGTGTCTCGGACGGCGCTGGGGGCATCGCGCCCCTCGGAGCCGGCATTCCGATCCATGCGTCGAACGACCCGACGCCGGGTTCGATGAGAGCCGACGGCGTCGTCGGCAATGACGTCGCGACGCTCACCTTCGACGTGGTCGTCGACGCGGACGTGATCGACGGCACCGTGATCTCGAACCAGGCCTTCGTGAGCGCCATTACTGGCGCCGTGGTCGACCAGCCGTCGGACGATCCGACGACTTCGATCCCGGACGATCCGACGCGTGACGTGGTCGGCAACGCGCCGCTGCTGTTCGCGCCGAAGAGCGTCGTGATCGGCGTCGACGCCGGCTCGGCCGGAGTCGTCGACCCTCTCGACGTGCTCCACTACACGATCAGCGTCAGTAACACGGGCGCCATCCCGGCGACGGCAGCGACGCTGATGGACAGCGTTCCCGCGAACACCACTTGGGTGCCCGACTCACTCCTGCTCAACGGCCTGCCGGTGGGCGTCCCGGACGGCGGCGTCTCGCCGCTCGCCGCCGGCATCGGGATTTCGTCATCGGACCTCACTCCGCCGTTGCCCGGCCTGAGCGCCGGCACGCTGAACCCCGGCGAGAGCGCCGTGATCGAGTTCGATCTGCAGGTCGACGCCGGAACGCCCGCGGGCACACTGATCACGAACCAAGCCGTGGTAGGCAGCGCAGAGCTGCCGAACCGGCTGACCGACGGCGACGGCAACCCGGCCACCGGCCCCGAGCCGACGGTCGTCGTGGTCGGCAGCGGCCAGCAGCTCATGATCGACAAGCAGGTGGCCGTGGTCGGTGGCGGCGCCGCACTCGCGGGCGGACAGCTCGAGTACGAGGTGCGGGTTACGAACGTCGCGACCGTCGCGGCCCAGAGCGTCGTCATCACAGACGATCTCGAAGCCCCGGTTGCGGGCCAGCTCGCGTACGTGGCCGGCTCGGCGACGCTCGACGGCCTGCCGGCCGGTGTGGCGTTGGTCGGCTCCGTGCTGACGGCCGACTGGTCGGCGCTGTACGGCTCACTGCAGCCCAGCGCGGCGGCCGTGCTGCGTTTCCGCGTCGAGATCGACGGCAGCCTTGCGATTGGCACCAGCATCGAGAACACGGGCGTCGTCACCTGGAACAGCCCGCCGCAGCTGGCGAGCGCGAGCGTTTCGCTCGACGTCGGCGGCATGCCAGGCGTGGGTCTCCTGAGTGGTGCGGTCTGGCACGACACCGACTTCGACGACGCGCCAGGCGGCAGCGAACTTCTCCTCGAGAACTGGACCGTCGAACTGCTGCGCAACGGTACCTCCGTGCAGACGGCGCTGACGGACACCGGTGGCCTGTGGCGCATGGCCGGACTCGCGCCGAACGTCCCGAACGGCGACCCGTACGCGCTGCGCTTCCGCGGTCCCGGCGCCAATGCGAACAGCGCAGCGCTCGGCGTCGCCGACTCGGTTTTCACGAACACACACCAGGAGATCGCCGACCTCGTCGTGGACTCCGGCTCGAACCTGGTGGATCTGAACCTGCCGATCGATCCGAACGGTGTCGTCTACGACTCGCTCGGACGCGCGCCGGTCGCAGGCGCGACGCTCACGCTGCTTGCCGGGAGCACCGGCGCGGTGCTGCCGGCCAGCTGCTTAGACGATCCGGTGCAGCAGGGCCAGGTGACGCGTAGCGACGGTTACTACAAGTTCGATCTCAACTTCTCGGACGCGAGCTGTCCGAGCGGCGCCGATTTCGAGATCGCCGTGTCGATGCCGAGCAGCACCGGTTTCGAAGACGGGGTCTCGCTGATCATTCCGCCCCAGACCGACGGATCGACCCCTCCGTTCGAGGTCCCGACGTGCCCGGGCAGCGCGGCCGATGCCGTGTCGACCACGGCACAGCACTGCGAAGTGCAGACCTCGGCTCTCGCGCCGCCGCAGTCTGTTCCGGCGCGGACCCCGGGTACCGCCTATCACCTGCACCTCGCGCTCGACGCGAACGCCGCGCCCGGCTCGAGCCAGCTCTTCAACAATCACATCCCGGCCGATCCGGTGATCTTCGG
>JABSQW010000574.1 GCA_013215605.1 Myxococcales bacterium | reverse complement strand
GCGACGTCGGCGAACCGCGTGTCGGTGAGGATCGCCTTCGAATCGGAGTTCGTGAGCACGTACGCGACTTCTTCGTCGACCCAGTGCCAGTTCACCGGAACGTAACGCCAGCCCGCCTGAGTCGCGGCGGCGATCGCCTCGAAGACCTCGCGTCGATTTCCAGAGAGAATCGACAGGGTGTCGCCCGTCTGCATTCCCGCGTCCCGCAGGGCGTGCACGAGCCGATTGACCCGCCGGTCGAAATCCGCCCAGGACGTCTCGCCGAACTCGTCTGCGAGGGCGATCTCCAAGGGTCTCGCGCTCGCGAGCGGCGCTAACAGGGCTCCCAAAGACACACCTCCAGGGGGATCCGCGTTCGGCTTATACCACGAACGCGACCTGCGGCGGTGGGTTAGAGTGGAATGTCCATCCCAGACCTCCTGGAGGAGCGAGATGAAACACACCACTCCCGAAATCGTCGACATACCCCCCGAGATGCGCGAGAAGATGCTCACCCACCGAAAGGAACACGCGAACGATCCGCTCGGCGGAGTCGCCGATCGTGTGATCTTCGAAGACGACAAGGTTCGGATCTGGGATATGAACCTCGAGCCCGGTCAGTTCAGCGCGCTGCACCGCCACGACCACGACTACTATCTCGTGATCCAGTCGGGTGACTACGTGGCCGCCGTCCTTCCGGAAGGCGGGCCGACTGACATGTACCTCTGCAAGGTACCGCCCCAGGGCAACACCGTGGCGGTGCCCAAGGGCGAGACCGAGTGGGCGTACAACGCGGGCAAGGAGACGTATTCCGAGTACCTCATCGAGCTCAAGAACACCTGAGGTGTAGGCGTGATCACGAAGCAGCCCGATCGCTGGGACCGGATCGAAGACGTCGTCGTGGTGGGGTCCGGGGGCGCGGCCCTCGTCGCCGCGACGCTCGCCAAGGATGGTGGCGCCGACGTTGTCGTCGTCGAGAAGGCAGACATGATCGGCGGGACCACCGCGGTTTCGGGCGGCGTGATGTGGCTACCGCAGAACCACCACATGGCGAGTGAGGGCATCGAAGACTCCCGCGAGGAGGCCATCGCGTACATCACGCGCCTGGCAATGGGCCACGAAAGCGATCCGGCCATCATCGAAGCCTTCGTCGATGCCGCGCCCGAGGCACTCGCCTATCTGGAAGAGCACACCCCGCTGCGCACGGCCAGCGTTCCGAATTTTCCCGACTACTACATCCCCTACGACATCCCCGGCAAGAAGGCGGGGGCCCGCTCCGTCGAGCCGGTGCCGTTTCCGATGGCCAAGGAGCTTCCCGAGTGGCGAGATCGCCTCGCCACCCGCGGTACGCTGCTGTCGCTCGGCGCCGTTACGACCCTCGCCGAGGATTTCTCGACGTCGGGCGAAGATCTCGCAGCCGAGCTCGCGCGCCGCGAGGCGGAAGACATCCGCACGAAGGGAGCGGCACTGATCGCGATGCTCTTCAAGGGTTTGCTCGAACGCGATGTAGAGGTACTGCTCGAGACTCCCGCGCAAGAGCTCGTGGTGATCGACAGCGCCGTCTGCGGCGTGCGCGTCACGTCGGGCGGGGCGGATCTTCTCATCGGCGCCCGCAAGGGTGTGGTGCTCGCGTGTGGCGGCTTCGAGTGGAATCCAGACATGGTGATGGGCTTCATTGGCTACGACGTCAAGCCGCTCTCTCCGCCCAACAACGTCGGCGACGGCCTCGTCATGGCGATGGAGGCCGGAGCTGCGCTAGGGAACATGACCTCGTACTGGGGACAGCCCGCGATGATGGACCCCAGCGTCACCAAGGACGGCGAGCTCGTGCCGCAGTTCGAGTGGGGACGCGGCGATCCCGGTTCGATCATCGTCAACCGCCACGCGCAGCGCTTCGCGAACGAGTCACTTCCCTACAACGACTTTCCGAGAACGTTCGGCCGCTTCGATCCCACGGCCGTCGAGTTTCCCAATGAGGCGCCGGCATGGATGATCTTCGATCACGGCATGAAGGAGACGACCCGGATCCTCTCCATGCTGCCCGGTGACCCCCCGCCGGACTGGATGCCCGTGGCCGACACGATTCGCGACCTCGCCATTCGGCTCGAACTCGACCCCGACGTGCTCGAAGCCACGGTGAAGCGCTTCGACGAGAACGCGGCGCTCGGTGAGGACCCCGACTTTGGTCGCTCGCGCGTGGGCCTCATGGGGCCGGGACAGCTCCGGCCCCTCGACAAGCCTCCCTACTACGCGGTGATGGTCTACCCGGGCGCGCTCGGCACGAATGGCGGGCCGCGGCTCAGCGTCAACGGCCAGGTGCGCGGCCAGCGTGGGGACGTCGTTCCCGGGCTGTACGCTGCCGGTAACACAGCCGCGGGCGCGTTCGGCTGGGCGTATCCGAGCGGTGGGGGAACGATCGCCAACGGTGTCGCGTTCGGCTACCTCGCCGGCAGGCACGTGGCCGCGCAGGTCTCGCGCGACATCGGCGGCTGATCACTTCCCCGAGAGCACCTTTCGGCGGAACTCGCGAATCACCGGGATCTTGTCGAGCCAAGGCGATGCGTCCGCGCGGTACGAGTCGACGGCGCTCGGAGCGCCCGCGTAGCCTTCGGGAATCTGGCTCACGAAGACCGGCGGGTCCTCGCTGTCGTCGAGGAAGTGATACTCGTAACCGGGGATGAGGAGGTCGTCGTCGGTCTCGACGTCGACCGTGCGCACGCCGAAGCTCGACAGCTCGGTGGTGGTCGCCTGGCACGAGCCGATCCACACCAGTCGCGGTCCTCCGAAGAACAGGTACTGGACCTTGCGATTGCGGGACAGAATGCGTACGCGCACGAGCCCCCCGCCGTACAGACTGCTCGAGGATTCGGCGCGCTCGATCACACCCTTCGCGAAGTCCGGCTCGAAGCCGCGCGTGATCGTCAGCGAGGAGGGGTCGTTCTTGCGGCGGAACCGCGCGATGCTGCGACCGCGGTTGATGAGATTGCGGGGGTTCTCGCGCGCGAGCCGGCGGGGTTCGGTGAAGTCGCGATAGGGCTCGATGCGCCAGTCCGGAGCTCGCTTCAACACGAGCGCGACGGCTTTTTCGTCGGTGCGCACCTTCCGCGGTTTTCGGTTGAGGGTTTCCAGTGCCGTCTGGATCTCGAGCGGGAGGTCGGAGGTCTCTTCGCAGGACTCCTCGATTTCCTCGTCGTTCTCGAAACGGGTCTTCACGTCTCCCTTTCCGATCCAGTTCTCCCCATCGGAGTGGATGAAGTGGGACGCGGAGCGCCAGACGAGGGAGACGTCCTTGTAGAAGATCCGCGGGTAGATGCGCAGTGCCGATTGGGGCTTTGGGCGCTGCCCCACATACGCGACGAAGAAGCGGATGTCGACGTTCTGTCGGGCCTCGGCCATGAAGAAGAGCGTGTCGAAGAGCTCGAACGCGTAGCGGGGGCGGTATTCGCGCAGGAGGAGGCGCCGCGGGTTCCTCTGGGCGGTCCCCGCCACCACGATGCGCGCGCCGTCGGCGAGCAGTGCATCGAAGTGGCTGCCGACCTGTCTCGGGGTGCGATCCCAGACGCGAACGCTCTCGACGATTCCGCTCTCTATGCTGTGGGACATTCCGCGTAGTAGCCGCCCGCGATCGCCACGAGGTCGAGCGCCTCTCTCACGATTGCGCGGGCGCGGCGCATTCCGCTGAGCTGTTCGTCGGTAGTGATCGTCAAGCCGGTTCTCCTCGAGGCCGAGGCACCTACTGCGCGCGGTTCCTCGTCTGAACGACGCCGCGCCGCTTTCCGATGGCGGTGGCGGTTACCTGGTCCGCCCAGGCCTTCGCCTCCCTGGTCTCGTACGCGAGGGCCTCGGCGAGCGGCATGCCGGAGCCCTCGACCATCAGCCGCTTGCAACCGCGCAGGGCGTCGGGTTGGCAGCTCAGCATGTCGTTGGCCAGGGCGAGACAGGTGGGCATCAGTTCGTCGGGCTCCACCACGCGATTGACGAGACCCCACTCATCGGCCTGGCGGGCGGTCAACTTGTTGCCCGTGAGCGAGAGCTCCATGGCGCGCGGCATGCCGATGATGCGCGGCAGGCGCTGACTGAGCCCCCAGCCGGGAAGCATGCCCACCTGGGCGTGGGTGTCGGCGAACTTCGCTTCCGTGGAGGCGATGATGAGGTCGCACGCGAGTGCGAGCTCGAAGCCGGCGGTGACCGCGTAGCCGTTCACGGCGGCGATGATCGGGCCCTCGAAGTCGGCGATGGCCTCGGCGACCGGGTTGCCGATCTTGCCGCCGGTGCTCTCGTCGCCGCCCGAGCTGAGCTCCTTCAGGTCCATTCCGGCGCAGAACGCGCGCCCGGCGCCGGTGACGATGGCGACGCGGGTCTCGTCGTCGTCCTGAAGGCTGCGGAAGCACTCGGTGAGCCGGTTCATGAGCGCCGAAGAGATCGCGTTCATGTCGTCCGGGCGGTTGAGCGTCAGGATCGAGACACCGCCCTTTCGCTCGAGGATCACGAGGTCGGAAGACATGGGGCGTCCTTTTCGGAGGAGTTCATCGCGGGGAGCCGTCGAAGGCGAGCCGGTTTCGAGACCCTGGGCATTGTATCGACACGGGCGCGCGCATCACACCGCGTCTCGTTCGGATTCCCTTTTCGATCCGCCACCCGTATGCTCAGCGCGTGGCCGACCGCGTCGAAATCGATACCGGGTCGCCGAAGCTCACCCTGTGCATCGACGGGGGAGTCGGCGTTCTCACGCTGAACGACCCCGAGAATCGCAATCCGCTCGGCGCGGATCTCCGCCCGCTGTTTCGCGAGGTCGTCGAGCGCATCGCGCGAGACAACGACATCCGGTGTCTCCTTCTCACCGGCGCCGGAGAGGCCTTCTGCGCCGGGGGCAGCGCGAAGGCAATGGCCAACGTCGAGCCCGAGCCGCTCGAAGCGAGGATCCGAACGATCAAGTGGGAGAGCGAGGCGTCGGCGATCCTCCACGAGATGCCGAAGCCGAGCATCGCCGCACTGCCCGGTGCCGCCGCCGGGGCGGGCCTCTCCCTCGCGCTCGCCTGCGACCTGCGCATCGCCGCCGAGCGCGCCTTCATGATCACCGCGTTCAAGCGTCTCGCGCTTCCGGGCGACTACGGGGGAAGCTGGCTCCTCACCCAACTCGTCGGCCCGGCGAAGGCGCGCGAGCTCTACTTCTTCTCGCCCCGCGTCGCGTCGAGCGAGTGCCTTGCGCTCGGTCTCGTGAACCGAGTCGTTCCCGACGACCAGCTGCAGGACGAAGCCATGGCGTGGGCGCGCGAGCTCGCCGACGGTCCGCCCTCGGCGTACCGCTGGATGAAGGAAAACCTCAACCGCGCCCTGCACACCGATCTGCGCTCGACGATCGAGGAGGAGGCGCAGCGCCAGTGCTGGGCCGCGGAGACGCCCGACTACCGCGAGGCGACGCGGGCCTTCGTCGAGAAGCGCACGCCCATCTTCGGAAAACCGGGCAGCTCCTGACGACCCGGCGTTCTTCGTCCGCAACCAGCCGGTAGCGGGCTCCTCGAGGGCACCGGGAAGCGCATGCGGCACATCGAGCTGCAGGAGTGGACGGACCTGCCAGGGCGCGCGCTCTGCGCTCATCCGGGAGGCCGCGAAGGGACCCGCTGCGGGGTGACTTGGTCCCCGCGGTTCCCACCGCTTCGTGGCACAATCGATCTCGTGTGGGACGCACGTATCGAGCCGTGTGACGGCGGCCGGCGATTCGAGATCTTTCACGAGAACGCTCCGCTTACATTTCGCGAATACCTGCGCGCCCTCGAGGAAGACCCCGCTTTCTCGGACTGGTACACCGCGCTCCTGGTCGAATCCGGGCAGAGCGCCTTCTTCTGGGAGCATCCACCCCTTTCCACCGCCAGCCTGGACGACCCCGCCGAGTTCGTACTCGTCAGTGGCCCCTCCCTCGCGGCGATCCGCGCCGATCCCGAGCCGTTTCGCGCGCCGCTCGCCCGTTTTCCCCGCTCCGACGTCGCCTCGTTCGAGAATCTCGGCGGCGACGCGCTGCTCGTGGTGCCCCGCGCCGTGGCGCCGCCGGAGGGCTACGCTCACCTCTCTGCGTTCCTCCGCAGCGCACCGGCTTCGCAAATTGCCGAACTCTGGCGGCATACGGGCCGCGTGGTGCGCGAGAAGGTTTGCGCTCGATCGAAGTGGCTGAGCACAGCGGGGACGGGAGTGGCGTGGGTGCACATTCGCCTCGACGATCGGCCCAAGTACTACCGTTTCGGCCCCTACATGCGGGAGAACGTTCGATGAAGGGCGCGACAGTTCGCTTCGCCAACGCCGGAGAATCCTGAACCGTGGAGTATCGGGCACCGACCCAAGCGTACGCCCCGATCCACACGGGTCCCGTGCTAGCGAAGGTGTACTCCGCGGGCCAGGTGGCCGGTGCGGCGTTCCTCGGCGGACCGATCGCCGGGTGTGTCCTGCTGGGTTCGAACTTCGGCTTGTTCGGCAATTCGGATGCGCGCCAGCAGGCGCTCGGATGGGGGGTGATCGCGACGGTCGGACTCTGGGGGATCACGCTCTTTCTCCCCGAGAATTTTCCGGCCTTCGCTCTTCCGGCGGCCTACACGTTCGCGTTGCACCGGATCGCAGAGCGGCTGCAGGGCGGCGACATTCGGGCTTTCTTCGACGCCGGGGGGCAGCGACAGTCGAACCTTCGCGTGGTCGGCATCGGATTCCTGTGCGCGTTCTTCGTGCTCGCGGCGGCGATCGCGCTCATGATGGTGCTGCCGCCCGAGATCCTGCCGGAGGGCATCGAGCCCGCACCCGGATCCGGCTCACCGATGATTGGATAGGTGGGGTACCGATGGCTTCGATCGTCGATCTGATGAAGCCCGAGATCCTGAGCTCGGAGCCCGGAGCGTGTGAGCTGCGCTTTGCGGTGCGTCCGGAGTTCACGATCCCGAGCGGATCACTCCAGGGAGGCATCGTGACCACCATGCTCGACATGGCGATGGCCATCGCGGGACAGGGAACGCTTTCGACCGCCTCCCTCCACATCGAGATCCTTCGCGCCGTGACCGTGTCGGAGGTGGAGGTGAGTGGTCGGATCACGAAGCAGGGGCGGCGCATCGCCTTCGCCGAGGCCGAGATGCGCGACGTCGACGGGAACCTGCTCGCCCGGGGAACCCAGACGGCGGTCGCCAACTAGTTCCGCTGGGGATCGCCGGGCAAAGCCCGCCTGCCGGATTGGCCTGCCGCCCGAAGCCCGGATTACAACCCGGTGGCTCTTCCACGCGGCCCGCGATCCCTGTAGGCTGGGCCTCCTTCAGACCGAGGGGATGTCTGCGGGAAGGATCGGAGACGACATGGCGGAACTCGACGACTTCGAAGGCCTGCTCGACTGGTCGAAGCTGCAGGATTGGGTGGCCAGCCAGGACCTTCCCGGGAGTGGGGAGGTGTCGGCAGTGGAGCGCCTCGCCGGCGGGAGTCAGAACAATGTCTTCCTGCTGACCCGCGGCGACTCCCGCATGGTCCTGCGCCGCCCACCCGAGCATCTGCGCAAGAACAGCAACACCACCATGCTGCGCGAGGCGCGAGTGCTCGGCGCGCTCAAGGGCACGGACGTTCCCCATCCCGAGTTCTACGCCGTCTGCAGCGACACCGATGTGATCGGCACGTGCTTCTATCTCATGCAGCCGATCGATGGATTCACGCCGATGGGCGAGCTGCCGGGCCGCTACCGGGAGGACGCCGAGTGGCGACATTCCCTCGGGCTGTCCATGGCGGACGCCGCGGCGGCGCTGGGACGGGTCGACGCGAACGCGGTGGGTCTGTCGGACTTCGGCAAGCCCGACAACTGGATCGAACGCCAGGTGGCCCGTTGGAGGTCGCAGCTCGACGGGTACTCGGAGATGCAGGGATACGGAAAGCCCGATCTCCCGGGCGTCGACCGCACGGCGGAGTATCTCGACGGCAACCGGCCGAACGATTTCCACCTCGGCATCATCCACGGCGACTACCAGCACGCGAACGTCATGGCCTCGCACGATCGGCCCGAGGTTGCCGCGATCATCGACTGGGAGCTCTCCACCCTCGGTGATCCGCGGCTCGACCTCGCGTGGCTCCTCACCGCGACGGTCGAGGACGGCGATCCGCCCGGCATCAAGGCCTACTACCAGCCGTCCGAGGGCTTTCCGTTGCGCCAGGAGTTGATCGCCCGGTACCACGAGCAGACGGGCCTCAGCGTGGACGACATCCACTGGTGGTTCGTCCTCGGCTGCTACAAGCTCGGCATCCTCCTGGAGGGCAGCCACGCGCGCGCGTGTGCGGGCAAGGCTCCGAAGCAGATGGGCGACATGCTGCACCGCCACGCTTCGTGGCTGTTTGCGAAGGCGAATCAACTCGTCGACGAAGCCTCGTGAGCGCGAAATCGAGTGAACCGCCAAGGGAGTGAACATGAAGATCGGACTGGTCCCGGTTAACGTCGGCGTCTCGAACGTCGAGGGTCTCGTGAATCTCGCGAAGAAGGCCGAGGCGGTGGGTGTCGAGTCGCTCTGGACGTTCGAGCACGTCATCGTCCCCGTCGAGTATCAGTCGAAGTACCCGTACAGCCCGGATGGGAAGATGGGAACGACCCCGGAAACGAACTTCGTCGACCCGCTCATCGCCCTCACGACGATCGCCGCGCACACCAGCAGCGTGCGCCTCGGAACGGGCGTGAACATCCTCCCCCAGACGAACCCCCTCTACCTCGCCAAGCAGGCCGCGAGCATCGACTTCGCGTCGAACGGCCGCATGATGCTGGGCGTTGGGATCGGCTGGCTCAAGGAGGAGTTCGAGGCGAACGGCGTGCCCTTCGAGCGCCGCGGCGCCCGCTTCGACGACTACGTGGAGGCCATGAAGAAGGTGTGGTCGGGCGACGTGGTCGAGCACGACAGCGAGTTCCTGCAGTGGAGCGGCTTCAAGAGCCATCCGCTTCCCGTCCAGCAGTCCGGCGGGAGCCCCGCCGTTCCGGTCGTGATCGGCGGAACCAAGGGCAAGGCGTTCGAGCGGATTGCGAAGCACGGTGATGGCTGGTTCGCGCCGGTCGCCAACGTGAACCAACTCGAGCCGCTGCTCGCGCCCTTCGCCGACGCCTGCGGGAAGGGCGGCCGGGACCCGGAGAGCGGCGAGGTCTCGACCATGTGGATTCCGGCCGCCGAAGGCGTCGACTCCGCGAAACGCTACGCCGACCTCGGTGTGAGCCGCCTCATCGTTCCGCTGCCCGCCCTCGGCGGGCCGCCCCTCGAAGCCCTCGATCGCTTCGCGGACGAGGTCGTCGCAAAGGTCGGCTGAGCAACGAGGCCGACTCCAGAGTCCCCAGCCGAACTAGTAGATGGTGTAGCCGCCGTCTACCACGACCGTGTCGCCCGTGTGGAATGTGAGCGCCGGGTCGGCGAGGAAGACCGCGGCCGCGCCCATCTCCGACGGCTCCGCCCAGCGGCGCACCGGCGTGCGCTGCGTGGTGGCCGTGCGGAACACGTCGCTCTCGTAGCCCCCCCGCGCGAGGTCGGTCTTCGTCCAGCCCGGGAGCAGGGCGTTGACGCGCACCTTGTAGCGCGCCATCTCGACGGCCATGGCGCGCATGAGTCCCAGGATCGCCGTCTTGCTGGTGCTGTACGAGGCGTTCCCCGCCGCTCCGTGGATTGCCGCGGTGGACGACACCACCGTGAGTGCGCCACCGTCGCCGCGTTCGATCATGTGCTTCGACGCGGCGCGAAGGCACAAGAACACCGAGTCGAGGTTGACGGACATCACTCGTCGCCAGGAGTCGAGCGAGGTCTTCGCGACGATCTTGCCGGCGTGGCTCGTTCCCGCGTTGGCGAAGAAGCAGTCGACGCG
>JABSQW010000573.1 GCA_013215605.1 Myxococcales bacterium | reverse complement strand
GATAGGACCTTGCGAAAACGCAGCTTGAACTTCCTATCTACACCTTCAGTCAGATGACGAGGGTCTGAGCGGTCAGGCCCTGAAGCGGGAAACTCCAGCTCCACCCAAGCCTGCGTTCCGCATGGCAACGGCTCCACGGATCCCAGCCTTGGGGGCCGCGTGGGTGGAGTCGCGCCGTGGCGCGTGATCCGATCGGGCCGCATTCGGAGACTACCTCTCCATGGACCCGGAGAGAATTCTCCGCTGAATGCGCCAGCCGGTCCAAAACGCTGGGAGAACCCCATGACCCTCACACATGCACGAATTCAATTCTGGCTGCAGCCTTCTAGGCTCGGTTCGAAAGCCTTCTACAGGAATGCTCGCACCCTCGGATGCGCAATGGCATTCGGTCTCTTCATCGGAGCGGCTGCCGAAGCGGCCCCTCTCGACTGTCATTTCGACGAGGACGGTGACGGCTACTACACCACGCCCACGTCGCCGTCACGGAGGTTCGCGTCTCTCCAACGCGGTCCGGGACCCACGAACTTTCACTGGCCGGCGGCCACTGCCGCTTGCGGTAACCGGGCAGCTCTGGAGCGGTTCGCCTTCGACTGCGACGACGACGATGCCCGAGTCCACCCGCGCCGTCGGGAGTTGGCCAACGGAATCGATGACACCTGCAACGGGACGGTAGACGAACCGACTTTCTGGTGGTCGCGCTCGCTGTGGGGAGGCTACAGCCAGGACCGTGCGATCACGCTCCGGATAAATGTGCTGGATCGTGACGTGCTCGATGCCGCCCGTCATGGAAAGTGGGTCATGGCCCGCGTGGACTACCGCCCCATCGACAAACAGAGTTGGGCGACGCGATACATCGATACCGGTCACACACTGAGGCGCACGTCGCGCGTAAATATCACAGTCGGCGGCCTGGAGCCGGGCACCGTGTATGCCTTCCGGGTGCAGTTCGTCGATATCAACTGGGCGGGTACGAGAAATCTCGGAGATCGCTCGGATCATTTCTTCAGCATCACTACCGATTCCGAGAGTGATCTCTCGGGAGATGTCCGTGCCGAATTGGTGACCGCTGCCTTCTACGAGTTCTACCGCAGCAACAACGGAGACGTGGGTTATATGGGTCGGTCTTCGGCCGACGGATCCGACGCCGGGTGGGGGGTCGGCTACGGAGCCTTCGTCGCCCAGGGGAATACGAATACCCAGGGGAGAGAGCGCTGGTGTTCCGAGTTCTACGCGAGCGTTCTGGGCCCTGAAGTCGAGACCACGCCCCGCCTGGCGAAACCCCGCAACGGTAACAATGGAGACTCTTCGAGTTTGATACGGGCCGGTACCATTGGGGAACTCGCCAACGATTGGTTCGCTGGTGGCAACAATCTCGGATGGAATGCCTACGTGGGGTGCTCCCAGGGCTGCACGGTCGGATCCAGCTGGCTCAACCTGTATCTGATGTTTGCGGCGAGGCCGGGTGACTACGTACACACGCCGGGCCACTCCACGATGTTCCTCGGATACGACTGGACCAACCGTGTGGTCTGGGTCGTCGATGGAAACGGCGGGTACCCCGACTTCGCTTCGAATACCGACGCTCGCGTATTGACCGCCCCGCCCTCGGATGGCAGTGCCGCCCTCGTGTGGGACAGCAATGTCGTCGGTGTCCGGGCCATCCCCCTGTCATCGTTTACGGGGTGGGGCCGGGTATTGGAGACGATGACCGGTCCTCAACCTTGAATCTCAGGGGTGATGTTCCCCCGTATTGGGTTCCTAATTGACAGAACCTCTAGGATAGGAACTTGCAGAAACGCAGCTTGAACTTCCTATCTACAGCGGACGGGCTACGCCGAAAGGGCCTTCACGCAGCGCAGGACCTCCGCCTGGTAGACCTTCCCCCGCTCGTTGCAGAGATCGATCGCGTGGAGTGACGTCGGCACGAAGGCGAAGCCGATCTGGTGGTCCGGGTTCCACTGGAAGATCGACCCGCCGAAGCCCATCCAGCCGTAGAAGCCCTCGCGGCCCGCGTTGAGCGCCCGTCCCAGGTCGGTGTTCCCGCGTGCGGTGAGACCGAAGCGGTGGACGCCGCCCTGGGTGAAATCCGTCGGTGCGAAAGCCATGTCCGCCTCGAGGGGATGGGCGTGCAGCGCCTCCCAGGCGTCTCGTCCCAGGTAGTCCTTGCCGTCCCAATGACCCCGCGCTGACATCATCGCGGCGATCCGGGCGAGTCCCCGAGCCGAACACTTGGCGCCGGCCGACGGCGTTTCGCCGGCCGTCACGACCGGGTCGTTGAAGTAGTCGCCGATCGCGCCGCTGCTCGAGAACGGCGGCGGGGCCTTCCGGATCGTCGACCCTCCACCGGACCAGAGGATCCGGAGGAACCGGCCGAGGAGTTGGAGGAATCCCAGCTTGATCCTGCGTCCGAGCGCACGCGGTTTCAGGGTCTCGAGGATCTGACGCCACAGGCTCGGCATCACCACCTCGGAGACCCGCGAGAGGTCCTCGGACTCGACGCCGATCATCGCGTCCGCGCCGAGAGGTCGGCTGACGTCGT
Organism: Myxococcales bacterium; assembly: GCA_013215605.1. GTDB lineage: Bacteria > Myxococcota_A > UBA9160 > UBA9160 > SMWR01 > JABSQW01. The sequence continues at coordinate 5,183 of JABSQW010000573.1, read as the reverse complement.
CGCGCAGGTACTCGCCCATGGTTCGACCCGCGGGGTCGACGCGACGGTAGAGTTCGTTCGCGATCCAGCCGCGCGTGATCGCGTGGTACTCGCGTCGGTTTCCCTGGCGGGCGGGAAACCGCGCTTCGTGGCCCTCGACGACGGCGCCGACGTTGTTCTTCTTGATGTTCTCCCGCAGCAGGTCGGCGGGGGCCAGCGACACGTTGAAGGCCGCCATGCCCGCCTCGTGGCGCATCAGGTCGGCAACGGTGAGGTCGTCCTTCCCTCCGCCGGTGAACTCCGGCCAGTGCTGAGCGATCCGGTCGCCGTAGTCGAGGAGACCCCGGTCGACGAGGCTCGCGATCGCGATCGTCTCGAGGCTCTTCCCGCTACTGAAGACGTTGACGAGGGAGTCGGCCGAGAACGCCGAGTCGACGGCCGCCGATCGCCAGAGATCGACCACCTTCTGACCTTTGTGGTAGACGCAGAGTTGCGTGTTCAGCTCGGCCATCGTCTGCGTCTCTCGCTCGTAGACGTTCCGAACGGACTCGAAGCCCGGCGCCACCTCGCCCTGGACGGGACCCTGTGCAAAACCCTTCCGAATCATGGCTACTCCTCCGCCGACTCCGTGGCCGACATTCGCATCGCCCCGTATTGGGTTCCTAATTGACAGAACCTCTAGGGTAGGAACTTGCAAAAACGCAGCTTGAACTTCCTATCTACCCAGGCCTCTATGGTCGAGTTGGCGGATCAGCTTCTCGCCGACCTTCCCGCTCAGTCGCCGGCAGCCGGTGACCTTCCGCTTTCTGATGATAGATGACGTGAAGGACATCCCTGGTATGTTCCAACGCTCACACGGAAGAGAGGCCTCTTGAATGAAGATTGCCGGAATTGTCGTCGCGGTGCTGATTGGCTCGCTTGCGTTCGGGTACCACTTCATTTCGCGACCCCGCCCGGTGCTCGAAAGCCGGGTGAATCCCGATGGCGTGAACAACCTACACCTGATCGAGTCCGACGCAGCGACCGGTTTTGCGATCTACCGTCTGGGCGACCCGGGGCCAGCAGATGTTCGGGGTTTGTGCGCCCTTGGGGTCCGTGAGATAGCCGTGCTCTCGGGATCGGCTCTCGACTACGAGGTGGCTCACCGCGACGAGTGTCCCGAACTCGAAGTCGTCTACAACGTGGAGGACGATCTCACCCCTCTAACCGGCGAATGGTTGGGTTCTTTCGATACATGGGTGGAGCGTGCTCGAAGGGATGGCCGAAAGATTGCTTTTCGTTGTAGCTGTGGCTGCCACCGAACGGGCCGGCTCGCTGCCTATTATCAGATGAAGTATCTGGGGCTCGACCCAAACACGGCCTGGGATCTCGCCCTCAGCCGTGGATGGATCATGGAAGCTGTTGACTACTTCAGTGGCCTGCAGGAGCAGATCATTGCGTTGCACGAGTACATTCACGCCCAGCCCTGCAGCCAGGGCGAATATTGCGTGGAGCAAGGGGCGGCTGCCCAGGGGCTCTGTGAGGCTCCACTCGAAGGCTGTGGTTGGCCGAGCGAGTTAGTCGAGCGGGGGACCTGAGGTCGCGCGCACGCACGCTGCCTATAACGCCGGCCAGCGGCACCGCCGCGGGTGGGTAGCGGGGCGGCAAGCCCCGTATTGGGTTCCTAATTGACAGAACCTCTAGGATAGGAACTTGCAGAAACGCAGCTTGAACTTCCTATCTACGCCGCATGGAATCTAGGAAGTCAGCGTTTCGTGCTCCAGCCGGTAGGCCCGGCGCACGAGGTGGTAGGCGAGATCGGCAGCGACTTCCAGGGCTTCGTCCTCTTCGAGACGATGCTCGGCAACGAGCTCGGCAAGATACCGGCAGTCGATGCGCCGGGCGACGTCATGGCGGGCCGGTATCGAGAGGAAGGCCCGGGTGTCGTCGTTGAAGCCGGCGGTGTTCTGGAACCCGGCGGTTTCCGTTGTGGCCCGGCGGAAGCGGAGCATTGCTTCGGGACTGTCGAGAAACCACCAGGGCGGCCCCAGGGTGAGCGTGGGATAGTGGCCAGCCAGAGGAGCCAATTCTCGCGTCAGGGTGGACTCGTCGAGAGTAAAGAGAATGATCGAGAGCCGTGGTTCATTACCCAATCGGTCGAGCAAGGGGCGCAGGGCATCGACGTAGGAAGTACGTGCCGGGATGTCGGCGCCGACGTCCCGGCCGAAGGCCTCGAAGAGGTCGCGGTTGTGGTTGCGCACACTTCCCGGATGGATCTGCATCACCAGACCGTCGTCGAGGCTCATGCGAGCCATTTCGGTCAGCATCTGGCCGCGGAACTCGTCTGCTTGCGCCGCATTGAGTTTCCCGGCGCGCGCTGCGGCAAAGAGCCGTTCGCAGCTTTTTCGATCCAGGTCCGCGGTGCGCGGACTCGGGTGGCCGTGGTCGGTCGCGGTAGCGCCCAAAGCCCGGAAAAAATCTCGACGTGCGGCCAGCGCCCGCAGATAGCCCGACCAGCTTTCGGTGTCTTCTCCGGTGAGTCCCCCCAACTCGCGGACGCCGTGCTGGAACCCCTCGAAGTCGGGGTCGACTACCGGATCGGGCCGAAACGTAGTTACGACCCGACCCGGCCAGGGGCTTTCGCGGATCTGGCGGTGTTGTTCGAGGGAGTCGAGTGGAGATTCGGTCGTAGCGAGAACCTCGATGCCGAAGCGCTCGAAGAGCGCGCGCGGCTGAAATGCCTCCGTTTTCAGGCAGCGGTCGATCTCGTCGTAGGTCTCGTCCGCGTTGTTCGCATCGAGGCGTTCGTGGATCCCGAAGACTGTGCTCAGGGTGTGGTCGATCCACAGACGCGAAGGCGTGCCGCGAAAGAGGTGGTAGTTTTGCGCGAACGTTCGCCAGATCGCGCGGGGATCTTCTTCGACCGCGCCCCCATCGTTTCGTCGGATCCCGAGACGCTCGAGCGGAATGCCGCGGCTGTAGAGCATGCGAAAGAGATAGTGGTCGGGGACGATCAATAGATGAGCCGGATCGGCAAAGGGTGCGTTCTCCGAAAACCAGTGGGCATCGGTATGCCCGTGGGGGCTTACGATGGGAAGCTCCTCGATGGCTTCATACAACCGTCGGGCGATTTTCCGTTGTGCGGGATCGGAAGCGAATAGACGGTCGGGGTCGAGCAAGGCCCGGGGTTCATTCTTCATGGACCACCTCTCCTCCGACGATGGTCGCAATCGAGCGAATCCTGGCGAGTCGATTCTCGTCGCAGGTAAGAGGATCTTCGGAGAGAATTGCAACGTCGCCGAGTTTTCCGACTTCGATCGATCCCTTCTTGTTTTCGTCGAAACTGAACCAGGCTGCATCGATCGTCATCATGCGCAGGGCTTCTTCGCGCGATATCCGTTGGTCGGCTCCGTAGATGGCTCCGGCCTCGGTACGCCGGCTCACAGCCGCATACATGGTGAGAAAGGGATTGTAGGGATTGAGAGAGCGATCGGGATCGATCCCCTGCATATGGTCAGCGTTGATGGTCACCGGGACTCCCGCCTGCCGCCACACGCGCAGTCCGATGAACTTCTCGAGACGGCTGCTTCCCAGCGCGGCGGACAGAGCATCTCCGTCCTTGTAGTACCAGGCTGGCTGCGTATCCACGCCCACGCCCAGGCTGGCGGCGCGCTTGGCGGCCTCGGCGTTGGCGAAGTAGGCGTGGATGAGCGTGAATCGACGCTTTCGGATGGAAGCGTCGGTGGCCTCGACCGCGTCGAGTACCGTATCGACGCCGGCATCACCGGTCACGTGGGTGGACATCTGCCACCCCAGGCGGTTTCCAGCCCTCAAGATGTTCCCGAGTTTATCCGGCGCGATCCGGAGATTTCCCCGGTAGGTCGGGTCTGAAAAACCGTAGAGGCCAAACGACCGCTCTCCGTAGGGATCGCGGAGAAAAGCGGTGCCGTAGAGTACGCCGCCATCGACGCCGATCTTGAGCGGTCCAACCCGAAGCCGATCGTTTCCCTGGCCGGGCTCGAGGCCGAGCGCGGCGATCGCTCTTTTCGTGCCCCCTACGGTACCGTCAGTTTCCAGGCCGATGGTAGTCGTGACGCGCAGAGGCAGCGCACCTTCTCGTGCGAGCTTCTCGTAGAAGCGGTATCCGTCGACGTCGGTATTGCGCTCGAAGATGCTCGTAATTCCGGTGCGCGCGTAGTGGCGGAGAAGTTTCAACAGGCTCTTTCGTCGTACTTGTTCCGACGGATTTGAAGCAGGAAGGAATTGATCGAGGAGTACGGCACCGTTTTCCAGCACGCCGGTTGGTTCTCCGGCTTCGTCACGCTCGATCGTCACGCCCGGAGGTGCCGTGCTCTTCCGGTCGAGCCGCGCGGATTGCAGCGCCGCCGAGTTTAGAACCTGGCGTTGGCGGCTCGCGTATTGCCAGGTGAAGACAACAGGATGGTCGGGGGCAGCCGCGTCGAGCTCGGCACGGGTAGGCATGCGGCGTTCTACGATGCGAGTCACATCGGCCCGGGGAATCTGGATCCAGTGGCCGGCTGCCTTGACTCGTGCCTGTCGCTGTACCCAGTCCTGGATCTCTGCGATCGAGCCCAGTTGGACATACGCTTGATCGATTTCGCCGCGAGCGACTCGTAGCGCGTGCACGTGGGACTCGATCAGGCCAGGGATTACCGTTTTTCCCGACGCATTGATGACCCGTGTGTCAGGACCGATGAAGTTTTCGACGTCGCCGCGCTGTCCGCGGGCGACGATGATCCCGTCGCGCATGGCCAGAGCGTCTGCGACGGTCGACTTCTCGTCCAACGTGAGGACCTTCCCATCGATGATCACGAGTTGCGCCGGCTCTTCTCCCGCGTCCGCGTCGGCAACGAAACCCAACAGCAGGGCCAGCAACATACGGGGAAGAATTCGCATGAGCTTCATCCTGGGATCTTGGAAAAGGTAGATAGGAAGTTCAAGCTGCGTCTCCGCAAGGTCCTATCCTAGAGACTCTGTGAACCAGGAACCGGTGACCCGCATACGGGGCTTCTTGGGGCCCCAGATGCTCTTCGAATGAGCAGAATCGTGTGGGTTGCTAGACGATGGACCCACTGAGGAAAAGGGGGGTGGGGGGACGGAAGTTGGTGCCGCGGGGGTGCCGTCTGCCGTCCCCGGTTCCGCGATATGCCGCTGCTCGCCGCTCCTCTCCGGTCACGAGAGCGCAAGTGGCGGTGTTTCCTCGG
>JABSQW010000572.1 GCA_013215605.1 Myxococcales bacterium | reverse complement strand
GGCTTCCTCGTCGCGGTGCTCGTGCTCTCACCCGAGGGCATGGCCGCCGTGAAGTCGGCGCTCGCGAACCAGCTGCAGCGAACGGTCAACATCGCGCTCGGATCGGCACTGTCGACCATCGGACTCACGATCCCGGCGATCATCGGGATCAGCCTGGTGACGGGAAAGCGGGTCGAACTCGGCCTCGATCCGGCGGAGCTCAACCTGCTGCTCCTGACCCTGCTCGTGTCGGTGGTGAACTTCAGCAGCGAGCGCACGAACGTGCTCCACGGTGCGGTGCACCTGACGCTGTTCTTCACCTACGTCGTATTGATCTTCGACTGACGTCAGCGCTTGGCGTCCGCCTCGAACGGCCCCTTGCCCATCTGCTCGCGCACCGTGACCACCTCGGGGTTCGTGAGGGCGCGCCGCTGCCAGTTCGCGCCGTCGACGACGAGGGTGTGGCCGGAAATGAAGCGGCCGTAGGACGACGCGAGAAAGGTCGCCGCCCAGCCGAGCTCCTGGCGCTGGCCGACGCGGAGGGCCGGCTGCACCGGGTCCTTGTCGCTCGTGCGCTCGAGATTGCCCTGGATGTCCGCGGTCATGTCCTCGTGGGGGAACAGCCCGGGTACGAGGCCATTCACCTGGATGCCGTAGGGCCCCCACTCGACGGCGAGGGTCTCGACCATGTTCTTGACGCCCGCCTTCGCCGCCGCAGAGTGCGCGAAGCCCGGTCCGCCGGTCCACGCGTAGGAGGCGCCGACGTTGATGATCGACCCGGGGCTGCCGGCCGTCAGGTGGCGCCGTGCGAACTCGCGCGCGCAGAAGAAGGTGCCGTTCAGAGTGATGTCGACCACGGTGCGCCAGGCGTTCGGCGACATATCCTCGGCCGGGACGGGGAAGTTCGCAGCGGCGTTGTTCACAAGGACGTTCGGCAGCGCGAACGCCTGCTCGGCTTCGTCGAACGCGGCGGCGATCGAGTCGGGGTCGCGGATGTCGCAGCCCACCACCTTCACCGGCGCGCCGATCTCATCAATGGCCTTGCGACCGGCCTCGAGATGTTCGGGGTTGCGGCTCGCAATGACGATCGATGCGCCGAGGCGGGCAAACTCGCTGGCGATGCCCTTGCCGAGGCCGGTGCCACCGCCGGTGACGAAGACGACCTGCCCGTCGAACGTGCCGGGCTTGAGCGCGGTGTCGCCCGGCTGGGGCGGCGCGGGAAGTCCGATCTTCTCGGCCATGGGAGCTCCTTTGCGGGTTGGAATCCGGCCGCTCATCCTACCAGTCCCGGTCGCTCATGAACGCTCGACGCGAACCGACGCGACGTGCCAGGATGGGCTCCGGCGAATTCCCAGGAGAGCTGCGATGACCCCTGCCTCGAACCTCGTGACCGTCGACGCCGACGGACACGTCCTCGAACCCCGCGACGTCTGGCTGAAGTACATGGATCCCGACCTTCGGGATCGCGCCATCCGCATCGAGAAGGACGACGCCGGTGCCGAGGTGCTGCTCGTCGACGGCAACCCCCACGAAGCGCTGCGCGGCCGCCTCGGCGCGCTCGGCGGTATCGGGATGGATTCGACGGATCTCATGACCGTAGGCCAACGCAGCTACGAAGACGGCTGCCCGCCGGGCGGCTACGAGCCGGCCGCGCGCCTGTCCGTCATGGACGACGAGAAGATCGACGCGGCCCTCCTCTACCCGACGATCGGTATCGCGTGGGAGGGTCTCGTCCGGGACCCGAAGATCGCCACGGCCTACACCCGCGCCTACAACCGCTGGATCGTCGACTTCTGCAGCCACGACCGGCGGCGACTCGTTCCGATCGCGCATATCTGTCTGAAGGATCCCGAGGGCGCGGTCGAGGAGGTGAAGCGCGCGCGCAGGGATGGCTGCGCGGGCGTCTACCTGTCGCCCGATCCGCCGGCCCGCGACGGCAGGCAGCTCGACGACCCCGCCTATGCGCCCTTCTGGGAGACCGTCCAGGACCTCGATATGCCCGTCGCGTTCCACGTGGTGGCCCGCTCCGACGGGGGACTGCTCGGGCCCTGGTTGGGCAACAGCGCGGCTGGCGCCGGCGAGGCCGTCTTCTCCTTCACCTTCCTCGCTCTCGACGTGATGGCGGCCTTCACGTCGATGATGACGCGCGGCCTGTTCGAGACCTATCCCCGGATGCGCTGCGCCGTGCTCGAAGCCGGCTCGAACTGGATCACCGCCTGGCTCGATCGCATGGACCACAAAGCGGAGGTCATGCACAGCTTCTCCAACATGAAGCTGCTCCCGTCCGAGTACTTCAAACGGCAGTGTCTGATCTCGGCGGAGCCGGACGAATCGATCACCGCCGCCGTCATCGAACACCTCGGCGACGATTACGTGATCTGGGCGTCCGACTACCCGCACCTCGACGCGTCGTTCAACGTCGTCGGCCAGATTCGCGAGAAGATCGCGGGCCTTCCGGAAGAGACGCAGCGCAAGGTTCTCGGCGGGAACGCGCTGCGCTTCTACGGCCTGAGCGCGTAGCCGCCGGCGGCCGACCCTACCGGAAGCTCGCCTGCGCGGGGCGCACGCCCGGCCGCTTCTCCATCGACGCGGCCCGGCTCTCGCCGTCGGCCTGGATCGGGACGCCGTTCACGAGGACGTGGCGAATGCCCTGCGGTGCGTCGGCCGTGAGGCGGTCGGCATCCGCGGGGAAGTCTCGCACACGGCGGATCGGGCCCGGTGCAACCTCGTCCGGGTCGAACACGCACAGGTCCGCGAAGGCGCCCTCTCGCAGCACACCGCGGTCTTCGAAGCAGAAGATCGAAGCGGGCTCGCCCGTCAGCTTGTGGATGGCGTGTTCGAGGGGAAGCACACCGCGCTCGCGCACCCAGTTGCCGAGAAGGTCCGTCGGCAGCGGCGCGTCGCAGAGCATGCCCACGTGCGCACCGGCGTCCGACAGACCGAGGGCCATCTGCTCCTGGTTGAGCAGATACTCGATGCCGTCCTCGTCGTCGTTTGCCTGGACGTAGCGGAAACGCGTCTCGAGGTTCTCGTCGAAAGACAGGGCGATCATCGTGTCGAGGGGTGACTCGCCGCGGTCCTTGGCGATGTCGACGAGCTTTCGGTCGATCAGATCGGCGTGCACGGTACTCTCGGCGAGATCGAAGTTCTCCCAGCGCGTGGGGAGCGGCGTGTTGCCGAGGGCTTCGAGGGCCACCGCGCGCCACGACGGATCGCGGTAGCGCGCCTCCCGCTCCTCGCGCGACACCGCGTGGAGCTCTGCGAAGCACTCCGCCTGATCGAACGGGAAGGGCTCCTTCATCTGCACCTGCAGCGTGATCTTGCGACAGGAGATCTGCGGCCAGACGCCCGTACCCTTCTCGCGCTGCTCGGAGTGCACCTTCGCGCCGTACTGCCAGAGACCGGGGATCGCGAGGAGCGCCGTGTAGGTGACCGGCACGCCGACGCGACGCTGAAAGTCGTAGATGGTGTCGTAGCCAAAGCCAGTTCCGAGTGTGGCCTCGATGACGCCACGGCCGAGCTTCGACAGCTCCATGGCCATCGCTTCGAATTCACCGGGCTCGGCGAGCCGCGAGCACACCGGCTTGCCCCCCATGCCGACGTGGGTCGGCGCGAAGCTCGTCGCGAGTCCGGCGGCCCCCGCCTGCATGGCCTCGCGCACCGAGTTCGCCATCGCCGCGATCTCGTCGTCGCTGGCGGCGCGCTCGTAGGCGTCGTGGCCCATGTGGTACAGACGCAGCGCCGTGTGACCGACGTACGCCGCGTAGTTGAGCACCGTGCCGCGCTTCGCGACGGAGGCCATGTACTCGGGAAACGTCTCGAAGTCCCACGGAATGCCGGCTTCGAGGGTCGCGGGGTTCATGTCCTCGACGTTCTCGAGGGTCAGCGCGATCGTCTCGCGGTGCTCGGGTCGCGTGGGCGCAATCGTGAAGCCGCAGTTGCCGGCCACGACGGTGGTGACCCCGTGGAAGCACGACGGCGTGAGTGCGGGATCCCAGAACACCTGGGCGTCATAGTGGGTGTGGATGTCGATGAAGCCGGGCGACACCACGCAACCGCTCGCGTCGAGGGTTGTCTCCGCCGTGAGCCCCTGGCCGATCTCCTCGATGCGTCCGTCGCGGATTCGAACGTCTGCCTGGACGCCTGCCGCGCCGGTTCCGTCGACGACGGTGCCCCCACGAATCGCGATATCCGGCACGAGATGCCTCCTGGTTGCGCCCTGTCGCGAGCGCCGGTGCGAAGATAGCAGGCCGAGGAGTCCAGGCCGGCGTGCGGTGAATACGCAGCCGGAGGGCTACCGAACCGGCGCGCCGGGAAGCCCGGCGCGAAGCTCCTGCACGATTCGTTTTGCCATCTCGTGGTAGCCGCGAGAGTTGGGATGGTGGTCGGCGAACAGGTATTCGGGGCACTCGTACTGGGGACACAGCGACTCGAAGGCGAAGGCGTTGTCGATGAGCTCCGCGCCGGTGGACTCGGCTGCGCCACGGAGCCACGCGTTCGCCGTGGCGTACACGCGGAACCGCGAGGCGTACGTCATCAACACGGGTCTAGCGCCGAAGTCGCGGATGACGGCGACCAACGCCACCACGTTGCGCTGGAGCTTCCGCCCGACCATGAAGAGTTCGCCGGGCTTCGCGGGCTGGAAACCCAGCTCGATCGTCTCGTCGCCAAAGCGAGCGGTTGCCGTCCGGCCCTGTGCGCGCGGGGCAGATTCGTCTGCGACGGCGCGCTTCGCGAAGTCCAACTTCGCGCCAGGATCCGGCGGCCCGCCCATTCGCGCCTCGGGTGGCAGACTGAACTTCCCCGCGTCGAAATCGACCTCGAGACGTCGCGTGTCGAACGCGCGCAGCAGCATGTAGGTGAGTTTTACGACGAGGGAATGGCTCTCGAAGAACCCCTTGCGATCCGAACCGTCGTAGTCTTCGTCGTACTGGACGGGCGTCGTCCAGTAGTCGTTGGCGCCGATCATCAGGATCACGATGTCGGGAGAGAGTGTCTCGAGCGCGCTCGGCAGGTCGCGGCGCAGGCGCGAGGAGTTCGTGCCGGGAAAGCCGAGGTTCTGCACCTCGATCTTCGGTGCCTCGACCGTGGCGTTCCAGTGCGCCTCGAGTTGGCTCGGGTACGACTCGTCACGCTCGAGCCACAACCCGTAGGTGTTCGAGTCTCCGATGCTCAAGACTCGGAGCGAGCCCGTCACCCAGACGCTGGAGATGCGCTCGGTTCGCGCGCCGACCGAGAGCGCCGCCAGCTGCAGAACGACCTCGAGTACGATCAATCCGACCACGACCCCGGCGAGCGCGAGAAGCGTGCGTCCGAAGATCTTGCCCATGGGCGCCCGAGAATAGCGAACGACGGGGACCGGATTCGGACCGGGCGGCGGGATACACTGGGCCCCCGTGACAGTCTCCGAAGAGCAGAACACGGCCCCGCGCAGCTTCGTTGCAGTGCCGGGGCGCCCGGAAGCGGCAGCCGTCGCGTGGCGGAGCGCCTCGGTCGGCGGCGCGCGGGAGCCCTTGGATGGTCGCGGTCGGATCGCCGCCCAGACTGCCGTGGCCGCTCTCGTCGGCGCATCCATTGCGGTTTTCGGGTCGCGAGCGCTGGGGATCGCGCTCCTTTCCATCGCGGCCCTCGTCTTCACGGCCGCGATGATCTCCCCGCGCACCGTGTCGAACGCGCTCGGAGGACTGTTTGCGAGCACCGGCCGGATCGCCGGTACGGGACTGACCTGGCTCCTGATGGTGCCGCTCTTCTACCTCTTCTTCCTGCCCTTCGGCGCGCTCCTGCGCCGCGGTCGACGCGATCGGCTGCAGCGCTTCACCGACGCCGGCGCCCCAACCTATTGGGAAGCCCACGAGGGCCCGCGCGCGGGCTCGCAGCATCCCGACCGTCAGTACTGACCGTGCGCATCCTCGGCATCAGCTGCTACTACCACGACGCCGCCGCGTGTCTGCTCGAGGACGGCGCACTCGTCGCGGCGGCCCAGGAGGAGCGCTTCACGCGCATCAAGCACGACCAGAGCTTTCCCTCGAACGCCGTGCGCTACTGCCTCGCCGAATCGCGCGACCCGACGGCGGGGATCGATGCCGTCGCGTTCTACGACAAGCCGATCCTCAAGTTCTACCGGATCCTCGAGACCTATTTTTCGGTTGCCCCTCGCGGACTCAAGCCCTTCGTGCGTGCGGTTCCGCTGTGGCTTCGGGAAAAGCTCTGGATCGAACCTCGGATCGGCGAAGCCCTCGAGGCCGCCGGTGTCGAGGAACCCGAGCACTTCTACTACCCGGAGCACCACGCCTCCCACGCAGCAAGCGCCTTCTACCCCTCCCCGTTTTCCGAAGCCGCCGTGCTCACGATCGACGGCGTCGGCGAGTGGGCGACGGCAACCCTCGGTGTCGGCGAAGGCAACAGCCTGCGCCTCGTCGAGCAGCTGTCGTTTCCCCACTCCCTCGGGCTGCTCTACTCAGCGTTCACCTCTTACACCGGATTCGAGGTGAACTCGGGCGAGTACAAGCTCATGGGCCTCGCCCCGTACGGCGAAGGCGTCTACACGCAGCGCATCCTCGAAGAATTGATCGACCTGAAGGACGATGGATCGTTCCGGCTCAACATGGAGTACTTCGGATACCTCGACGATCTCGTGATGACGAGTGATCGCTTCGAGGCGCTCTTCGACGGACCGCCTCGCGCGAGCGAGACACCGATCGGCCGACGCGAGATGAACCTCGCGCGCTCGATTCAAGAGGTCACTACCGAGATCGTGCTTCGCATGGGGCGCCACGCCCGCGAGCGGACCGGCAAGCGCCAGCTGTGCCTCGCCGGTGGAGTCGCACTCAACTGCGTGGCCAACGGGCATCTGCTGCGCGAGGGAATCTTCGACGACCTGTGGATCCAACCCGCCGCGGGCGACGCCGGCGGCGCGCTCGGAGCCGCACTCTGGCTCTGGCACAGCGTCCTCGGAAACGAGCGCAACACCGATGGCACTCACGACGCAATGCAGGGCGCGTACCTCGGCCCCGAGTTCTCGCACAAGCAGATCGCCGCTTTCCTCGATGATCGCGGCTGCGTGTACGAAGAGATCGACGAGTCAGCGTGGGCGCGGACGGTGGCGGAACTGGTCGCCGAAGAAAACGTCGTTGGACTCTTCCAGGGACGCATGGAGTTCGGCCCGCGCGCCCTTGGCAATCGCTCGATCATCGGTGATGCCCGCTCGGAGAAGATGCAGTCGCTGATGAACCGCAAGATCAAGTATCGCGAGAGCTTCCGCCCGTTTGCGCCGGCGTGTCTCGCCGAGCGCGTCGGCGACTACTTCGATATCGACCGCCCTTCGCCCTACATGCTGCTCGTGGCGAGCATCCGCGAGGACCGGCGCGAAACACTTCGCGGTGACGAGGCCAACCTCGAAATCCACGACTGGGTGAACCGCCGGCGCAGCGACCTCCCGGCGATCACGCACGTCGACTACTCCGCACGCATCCAGACGGTTCACCGGGACACCAATCCGCGCTTCCACGCGCTGCTGTCGGCCTTCGAATCACTCACGGGCTGCGCAGTGCTGGTGAACACGAGCTTCAACGTCCGCGACGAGCCGATCGTGTGCACACCCGAGGATGCCTGGCGCTGTTTCATGCGAACAGAGATGGACCACCTGGTCCTCGGTCGGTTCCACCTCGACAAGCGCCGCCAGCCGGAGGGCGCGGCAGACGGGAGTTGGTCATGAGCCGGCGCCCGAAGGGAGAAGCCCCATGGCCCGAGGCCGTTCGAGCATCAAGCTCTTGAAGCAGTTCTCCCAGTTCGCGCGGGAGAACCGCATGTACTGGCTGATTCCCCTGATGATCGTACTCGGGGTCGCCGCGCTACTCGTAGTTGCGGGACAGACGGCGGCGCCGCTGATCTACACGCTCTTCTGACCGATCATGATGAAGAAGCCGCCCTCGCGGCTGCCGCGAAAGATCATCGAGAGTTCCACCATGGCGCGCTCGACCGCGTTCCCTGGATCCTCGGGGGCGAAGAGCCGGTCCGAGTCCGAGAACGGCCGGAACGGACGGGAGCGGGGGATGCTGTTGACGAAGCGGATACCCGCTTCGTCGAACCAACTGAGCACCTCGCCGATCGTGTGCTTCGACTCGTGCGGGTGTTTGTACTGATCCACGAACCACGCGCGGCGCTTCGCGCGATCCATGCCCCCCTCGCGCAGGTTGGGATCGAGCCCCGTGAAGCGGTCGCCGGTCGTGTTGAAGACGCGGCGGCGCAGGTCGGTCACGAGTCGTCCATAGCGGTGGTACAGCCCGACCAGCACGAACCCGCCCGGCTTCGCGAGCTTCGAAATCGCTCCGAATGCGAGCTTCGGATCGGAGCTGTGGTGAAGCACGCCGTTCGAGATGACGAGGTCGAAGGACCGGGGTTTGAAGCACGGCCGGAAGAGATTCATCTGCAGGAAGTGGACGCGCCGCAGATCGTTCGACTCCTTGAAGGCCTGACCGAGGCCAAGGGAATTCATGCAGAGATCGGTGCCGAAGACCGTCCGGTTGGCGATCGATAGAAAGTTCGACAGCTGGCCGGTGCCGCAGCCGCACTCGAGTACCACCGCACCGGCGGGCACCTGGTCGTCGAGGAGTTTTGCGAAGAGGCCCGTGCGCGCCTTCGTGATCAGGCTCTGCGCGCTGTCGAACTCGTCGTAGTCGGGAAATGGCGTCTCCTCGTAGAATTCCTTGACGGCGTCGGTTACGTCGCTGCGTTCGGCATCCCATTCGTTGGGCCAGAAGAGCTCTGGGATCGCACCCCGGACGGAAAAAACGCGATCGCACGCTGAGCAGCAGAGAGTGTCTGCAACCTGGAGGTTCCCACCGCAGCCGGGGCAGCACAAGATCGCCGCCCGTTCCTCCAGCATCGTCCGAGTCTGTTCGTCCACAGGATTCTCAGTATACGATCGTGGCACCACCCGTATCTGGCGCTCATCCACCGGCGTTACCGACCACGGCTTCGAAGGCCCAGGATCCACCCTCAGGGTCGCACGGCGCGTCGTCTGACTCGTGCCAGCTGCGAGCCGGGGAACGGCATCGAGCGTCGCGTCCACCTCGTGTACCGCGCCGCGCGCCGACACGAGGGGCCGCCGAGTATAGTGCCCCGATGACCCATTCGAACCGCTCTCCCGCCGAGATCCGCGCCTCTCTCGACCACCCGGTGGTCGACGCCGACGGACACGTCGTCGAGTACTGGCCAGAGCTCGACCGGGCGCTCAAGGCGGAAGGCGTTTCGGGCGGCATGGCGGACTTCATCGCCACCGCCAACTTCGACGGCTCGCAGACGTGGCAGCAGCTCTCTCCCGAGGAGCGGGAGAGGCAGCGCGCCTACCGCAGCCCGTGGTGGGGCTTTCCGAACGATGCTCGTGACCTCGCCACGGCCACTGCTCCCGCCCTGCTCCACCAGCGCCTCGACGAGCTCGGGATCGACGTCGCGGTCTGCTTCCCGAGCGTGGGTCTGCAGCTCTGCGCCCAGCGGGACGAAACGCTGCGCCGAAAGGGCAGCCGCGCGTACAACCGCTACGTGGCAAAGCACTTCGAGGGTCTGGACGATCGGCTCGTCCCCGTGGCCGTGGTCCCGACGACGACGCCCGAAGAGGCCGTCGAGGAGCTCGAGTTCGCGATCGGGGAGCTCGGCCTGCGCGCTGCGGTGATCGGTGGCTTCGCGGCCCGGCGCTTCGACGACGCCAGCGAGCACGCCTTCTGGATCGACGGTCTCGGGCTCGACAGCCTCTACGACTACGACCCGCTGTGGCAGCGCCTCGTCGACCTCGGCGTCGTCGCGAACTTCCACTCCGGCTCGATGGGCTGGAGCGGCCGGCGCTCGACCACGAATTTCTCGTACAACCACATGGGGAACTTCGCCGGCGCGAGTGAGGCGAGCGCGAAGAGCCTCTTCTTCGGCGGCGTCCTTCACCGCTTCCCGGCGCTGCGAGCCGGCTTCCTGGAAGGCGGGGTTGCCTGGGCGGTGCAGCTTCTGGTGGGACTCGTCGAGCACTACAAGAAGCGCGGCCCCAATGGCCTGAAGGACCTCGATCCGAGCGGGATCGACGGGGCCGTCTACGACCAGCTGCTCGCCGAGCACGGCAGCTCGCTGAATCCGACGGCGGGCTTCGGCGGAATGTTCTCGAAGCTGCTCTCGACCCCGGAAGTGGTGAACGACTTCGAGGCCGCCGGTATCGAGAGCGCCGACGACATCTGCCGGCAGATCACGTCTCAGTGTTTCTTCGGCTGTGAGGCCGATGACCCCCTCGCCGGCGTGGCCTACGACACGATCCGCCTGCCCGGGAGCGATCCCATTCTTCCGATCTTCTCGTCTGACATCGGCCACTGGGACGTGGCCCACATGAACGAAGTGCTCCCCGAAGCTCACGAGCACCTCGAGCGCGGGTGGATGAATCGCGATCAGTTCCGAGGCTTCGTCTGCGACAACGCAGTGCGCATGTACACCGACGCAAACCCCGACTTCTTCAAAGGTACGCTCGTCGAGACCTACGCGTCCCAGAGCAGGGACTCGCGCGCCTGACTGGCGGACCGGAGGCTCCTCGTGCACATCACGATGGTGAAGAAGCGGCTCGCGAACGGCGACACCTGTGAGAAGTGCGCGCAGGCCGAAGAGATGCTGCGACGGCGCGGGTACTGGGATGGGATCGACGAGGTCGTATGGGCGATCGAAGGCGACGACTCTTCGCCGGGCGCCCAGCTCGGGAAGCAGCACGGGGTCGAGATCGCGCCCTTCTTTCTCCTGCGCGACGACGACGCCTCCGTCCGGGTCGTGAAGAGCGCGCTCCAGCTGGCGCAAATGGCCTTCGCACGGGAGCCCGCCGCGGAGAAGGCGCCGTCGGCCGTCGCCCTCGACTGCCCCGCCCTCGACCGACAGTTCGCCAACGCAGAGCCGCAGGCGATCCTCCGCTTCGCTCTCGAACGCTTTGGAAACCGCTGCGCCCTCGCCTTCTCCGGCGCCGAGGGCGTCGTCCTGATCGACATGGCGACCCAGCTCGGGCTGCCGTTCCGGGTCTTCACCGTCGACAGCGGCCGACTCCACGACGAGACCTACGCCTACCTCGACGACGTCCAGCACCGCTTCGGCGTGAGCGTGCGCGCCTGGCTGCCGGACGCGGAAGACCTCGGAGCGCTCCTCGCGAAGAAGGGGCCGAACAGCTTCTACCGCGACGGTCACGCGGAGTGTTGTGAGATCCGCCGCACCGCACCACTGCGCCGCGCTCTGCTCGAATGCGAAGCCTGGGTTACATCCGATCGCCGGGACGTCAGCGAGGAGGGCGCATCTCTGCCGACGATCCGCGAGGACCCGACCTTTCGGGGCGCCGCTGACGTGCTGATCCAGGTGAACCCCCTGGCCGCCTGGAGCCGGGCGCGCGTGTGGCGGTACATCAGCGAGCACGGCGTTCCCTACAACGAGCTTCACGACCAGGGATACGTGGACATCGGCTGTCGCCCGTGCGTCCGCCCGATGGGTGGCATCCACGGGAAGCGCGAAACGCGCTGGTGGTGGGAGAAGCGCGAGCCTCCCGGCGACCTCCACGAGTCGGGCGACGGAATCTGACGACGAAGACCGATCGAGGCAGTTGCTCCAGGGGACGCAGAAACCTCGCGTTCGGGCCCGTCTGCCCCGCTCAGCCTTCAGCCGGCGGAATCGCGGTGCCGGATTCCAGCAGGGCCTCGATCTGCGCTGCCGTGTAGCCGAGCTCCGCGAGGATCTCGCGCGTGTGCTGCCACAGCGTGGCGGGCGGACCGCCGGCGCGGGAGGGCGTGTCGGAGAAGTCGATGCCGATGCCGAACATGTCGATCGTGCCGAGTACGGGATTCCCCTCGCAGCGCACCGTCCAGCCCCGCTCCGCGAGCTCAGGGTCGTCGAAGAGCTCGCGGGAAAACGTGTCCGACGAGATCTCGCTCGGGACGCCGGCTTCGTCGAGCCGCGCGAACCACACTTCGGCGGTCTCCTTTCGGAGCCTCTCGCCCAACACCCTCGCGAGCTCGACGTCGTTCTCGCGGCGGGACCCGGCGTCCGCGAACCGCTCATCGCTCGGGAGGTCCGGTAGCACTTCGGTGAGCGCCTTCCAGTGTTCGTCCGTCACGACGGCGACACAGAGCCAACCCTCCGCGCACTCGTACAGTCGGTAGAGCGCGCTGAGCCCCAGCTGCTCTGCGTCGAGCGTCGGGCGGTCGAAGCCGGTCCCCTCCGGAGTCGTGTAGACACGGGAATTGTTGAACAGCGCGGCGTTCAAGATGGACGCGTCGACGGCCTGGCCGCTGCCGGTCGTCTCTCGGGCGAGCAGCGCCTGCACCACGCCGATCGCCGCGAGGAAGCCGTTGCCGATGTCACCGTTGGACGTGGCTCCAAACCACGGGCGCCCGCCATTCCAGCAGCCGCCGTCCTCCCACAGCGTTCCGCCGAGGGCGTTGCCGGTCTGGTCGTTGCCGGGGAGCAGCGAACGCGGCCCGTCTTCGAACCCCCGCGTGTGACAGAAGACGACGCGCGGATTGATCCTCTTCAGCGACGCGTAGTCGAGGCCGAGCTTCGCCGCGGCCTGGGGGCGCATGTTGTGCACCACCACGTCGGCAGCCTCGATGAGCCTGCCGACCACCTCTTTGCCCTCAGGCGTCTTTGCGTCGAGCCCCAGGCAGCGCTTGCTGCGGTTGACGCCGATCGCCATGTGGCTCGGCATCCAGAACGACTGGCGCCGCGGATCGACCTTCACGACATCGGCGCCGAGGTCGGCGAGGAGCTGCGAGCTCCAGGGGCCGGCGACCGCGAGGCCGAAGTCGACGACGCGGATGCCGTCGAGGGGGCCGCGCGGGAGCGAGCCGCTGGACGCTTTCGCTGACTGCGGGCGGAGACTGGCCGCCTCGGCGCGCACAGCGTCGGTGTGTTCGCCCGGGGACGGCGCCGGACCTTTGATCTCGGGCTCGTAGTCGTGCAGGCGGTAGAGGATGCCGGCCTGATGCAGCCGACCGAACTCCGGGTCGTCGACCACCGCGACGCTGCCCTCGGCCAGCAGCGCCGGATCGCAGAGCGCCTCCTCCGGCGTCCGCACCGGTTGAACCGACACGGCGCCCGACTCGGCGGCGATGCGCGTCCACTCGTCGACGCCATACTTCGCGAAGATCGGCGCGATGCGCTCGAGTGCGTGCATGCGCTCTTCGACGCTCGCCATCCCCCCCGCGCGGTTCACGCTGTCGTCCTCTGGAATTCGCAGCTCTTCACCGGCGCCCACCGCTTCGAACCACTCCGGCGGGCTCGCCCAGGTGCACATGAAGCCGTCCTTCGCGCGCACGATTCCCCAGGTCTGCCGGCGGTCGGCGACGCCAAAGGTGTAGCCGGGGGCGTCGATGTGTTCGGGTCGCTGCCAGCTCGCGCAGCTGCTGAGGATCACTCCCTGCAGCAGCGATGTCTCGACCCACTGACCGCGCCCGGTGACCTCGCGAGCCCTCAGGGCCGCGCTGATGCCGAGCACCGCGAGGTACGCGGCGAGGACGCTCGGCGCCTCCGTCGCGGGAAAGATCGGCCCTTCGCGATTTGCGCCGATCCGCACGGAATCCGGAACGAACGAGTCGGCGTGCTCGCGGTCCAGCGAAAGAATCCGGTCCATCGGCGTGCCGTTCCAGCCGCGCGCCTCCCACTGCAAGCCCGTGCGCGCTGCGACCAGGGCGTCGTAGCCGGGGCGGTGGGAGTGCCGGTTGCCGCGACCGTAGGGGGTGATCGAGCAATAGACGAGGCGCGGGTTGTCGCCGCGCAGAGACGCGTAGTCGATGCCGAGATCTTCCGTCACACCCGGCGCAAAACTCTCGACGAGCACATCGGTACCGGCGACGAGCTGTCGAAACGTCTCGAGGTCGGCGGGGGATCGCAGATCCAAGGCGGCGGAGCGCTTGCCACGGTGCCACACCCGGTATCCCAGCGGCCGCTCGAAGGGCTCCCCCTTCGGTCGCTCGACGCGGATCACGTCGGCGCCGTGGTCGCAGAGCAGCATGCTGGCCTTCGGGCCGGCGAGCCCCCACGTGAGATCCAGCACCCGAAGCCCGCTCAAGACACCCGTCATACCGACTCCCTGGCACGAGCATACGCTACGGCGGAACCACGCGGCCCCCGCAAGCGAAGCGCGCAGCGAGGCGGATCGGAGCGGAGGCTGGCAGGTAGTCGTCGGCGTGGACGTTGGGGGGGCATGGGGGCGCGCCATACCATCCGCCGGCGGCGAATTCCCGCGCTCCCGCGGGTGGATCAGTCGCCCGCCAGGTATCCCACCGCCGACTTCTCAAGTGTCGTGAGATGGATGTCCCGCTTCGCCGGATCGTAGGGGGTGAAGTTCACAACGCGAACGTAGCGGCGGACGATCTCCCCGGTCTTCGCATCGCAGTCGATGTCGATCACGTTCAGACAGGCGTTGTCCTGCTCGAAGGTCGCGAGCATCTCGGGCCCGGATCCCAGCACCCACTGCAGAACCGCGCGATTGACCCCGCCGTGGCACACGAACAACGCGCTCACGAAGTCCGTGGTCGCGATCTGGTGCTCGATCCCGTCGGCGACGCGCTTTGAAAAGTCCCCGAACTTCTCGCCGCCGGCGAGAAAAGCGCTGGTCTCGCTGGCCTCGTGGAACGAGTAGGCGAGTTTGGCCGGAGTAAAATCCGCCATGCCGCCCATCGGCCCCCGGAGCTCCACGAAGCGCGCCTCGACCCGAAGCTGTAACGGACGCTCGCCGAGGACGATCGTTGCCGTCTCGCGTGTGCGTGGAAGCGTAGAGCAGAGCGCATAGTCGAACTCGAGATCAGCGAGGGCATCGCGCATCGCGGCGGCCTGCTCGCGGCCGCGAGCGGTGAGCGGCACCTGGTCGGGATCGGGAGCCGGCGATCCGTCGTCTGGCCGATACGCCGCTTCGGCGTGGCGCATCAGGTGGATCCGCCGGCGAATTGCGCCGTCGAAGGGTGTCTGCATCGACCTCACTCCCCTGTGAACACGGGCTCGCGCTTCTCCATGAACGCGCGCGGGCCCTCGCGGGCGTCCTTCGACGTCACGACTGCGGCCGCGCACTCGTGCTCGATCACGTAGGCCTCCTCGAGAGGAATCCCACTCGTGCGGATCACGCACTCCTTGATCTTCCGCAGCGCGATGGGCGCATTCTTCGCGAGCTTCTCCGCGATCTCGATGGCGCGGGGCATGAGCTGATCGGGCTCGACCACCTCGTTCACGAAGCCTATGCGGTGCGCCTCCTCCGCCGAAATGGCGTCGCCGAGGAGCAGGATCTCCATCGCCTTCACGTGTGGAATCTGGCGCGACAGCCGCACCATCGAGCCGCCACCGGGCACGAGGCCGCGCTTCGCCTCCGACAGTCCAAAGCTCGCCTTCGACGAGGCGATCCGGATGTCCGTCGACTGGAGGATCTCGGATCCCCCGGCGACCGCAACGCCGTTGATCGCGGCGACGATCGGCTTGTAGAGCTCGAACGGACGCAGGAGCGCGGTGGCCATGACGTCGCCGGCGTTGTCCATCAGCTTACGGTCCCACTCGTCCTCGGGCTGTCGCGCGCCCGTGAACAACGGCATCAGCTGCTGCAGGTCGCCGCCGGCGCAGAACGCCTCGTCGCCGGCTCCGGTGAGTATCGCCACGCGCAGCGCATCGTCGCCGCGAAAGTCCTTCCACGCGTCGGCGAGCAGACACATCGACTGCGGACTGAACGCGTTCCGGCGTTCGGGTCGGTTGAGCGTCACCACGGCAATGGCGCCGCGCTTCTCGTAGAGCACATCGGGCATGGGGGACCTCCTGTCGCGCGAACGGCGGGGGACTCGCCACCGGTGGCGGGCTGCAAGCATCGCGCGCCGGGGCTTCGGGGTAAAGGGAGAAGCGGTGCTCCCAGAAGTGACTTGAAGTGCAGACGGATTCGCTGGCAGAGTGGTCACGCGCCGCCGAGAAGCGGCAGCGGGAGCGAACCAATGCAGGATCTCGAAGGCAAGACAGCTGTCGTGACCGGCGCGGCAAGCGGGATGGGATTCGCGTTCGCGGACTGCTTCGCGGACGAGGGGATGAACGTCGTACTGGCCGACATCGAGGAGAAGAGCCTTCGCGAAGCCGGTGCCCGTATCGAAGCGGCCGGCGGTACGGTACTGCTGGTCCCTACGGACGTGAGCGACGAGGCCTCGATGGATCACCTGGGCGTTGCCACGCGCGAGTGCTTCGGCGCCGCGCACGTCGTGTGTCTGAACGCGGGCGTCGCGGGCGGTGGCGGTCCGATGGAGACCCTCACGACGAACGACTGGAAGTGGGGCCTCGACGTGAATCTGTGGGGCGTCATCCACGGCATCCGCGTCTTTCTCGCGGGCCTGAAAGCGCAGAACGAAGGCCACCTGGTGATCACGGCGTCGGTCGCGGGCCTGACGTCGTACCCCGGTACGGGTCCCTACAACGCATCGAAGCACGCGGCAGTAACGATCGCCGAAACCCTCCATGCCGAGCTCGCAGAAGAGCGCTCGGCGGTCGGCGTGAGCTGCCTGTGCCCGGGGCGCGTAGCGACCCGCATCCACGAATCGGATCGAAACCGCCCGAAGGAGCTCATCGACGAGGACGCCCCTCTCCCGGACGAGGAGGCGCGAAAGATACTCTCGGGCGTTTTCGCCCGAGGCAAGCCGCCGGCGGAGGTCGCCGAACTCGTCCTGAAAGCCGTCGTCGAGGAGCAGTTCTGGATCGAGACCGACGAGGTCTTCCGCGAGCCGATCCGCGCCCGGCACGAGTCGATCGAGAACGCCACGGAGCCGCCGGCGCGCGGAAACATTCTGGCGCCGTACTTCAGCTAGGAGGCCGGCGTCGCGCCG
>JABSQW010000571.1 GCA_013215605.1 Myxococcales bacterium | reverse complement strand
CCTGCGCGCCGAGCGCTACGCCTACGATCACTGCCCTGAACTCGCCAAGCTCGGACCACCGAATGAGATTGCCGTTCGTGCTCCCTCGGAGCATCGACACATTGATCGCGCTCTCTACCGGTGGCGCGACCGCAAGACCAAGCTTGAAATGATCGCCCTGCGAAATCTCAAGATCCTCAAGAAGAACGACAGCTGCGACTCGATTCTCGTTCCCGCATCCGCGGAACTCCTTCTGAACTTCGGATTGCGCCCCATTGCGATCGAGCAGGCGGGCCTTGCCGACTACGCGGTGCGTTTCCGTCTGTCGATCGGTCCCCAAGGATCAGCGGACCGGAAAGACCTCGTCGACGTGACGTTGCGCCCGGACGAAGAGCTGTCGAATCAAACGAGAGTCGACCTTCGCTCGTACACCCACCAGTGGGTCTCGCTCTGCACCGACGCGGAGGCGATTGGCGAGGGGGTTCCCGAAAAGACCAGGAAATTCGCGTTCTGGGAACACCCGCGTGTGATCCGGGGCGGCGACGAAGCCGAGTCGCAACCAGAGGACACACCCCTCGAGAATCTCGAGGGCTTCACCGATGAAGAACTCGAGGTGCACAAGCAACACCTGAAGACGCTCGGGTACGTCGACTGACGTTCCCGGCTCGACGCTGCAATCGACCGGCCGTCAGAGGCCCAACCACTCGACCAACGCTCTGCGTCCCACCCACGGGAGTGCCGCGGCCAGCACCAACAGGATCGCGAGCCCCACCATCAGCGCGAGCCAGACCACTCTCCCGACCGCAGGGGTCTCCCGGAACACCGAGGCCCGGTCGCGTTGCTCGACCTTCACGTCGAGGGGGGCCCGCAGCAGTTCCATCACGCCGCCGTAGAACAGCATGAAGGCGATGGGGTAGACCTCGCCGAGAACACGCAGCTCCTTCCAGACACCTCCCTTCAGATAGGCGGCGAGGAACGGAACGAACAGGATCGACGCGCGCCGCAGCAGGGCGGGACCTCGCAGGTAGTGACTGATCACCATCACCGACGCAAATGCGATCGCCATCTGCAGCGCGAACGTGTCGAAAGCGTCGGAGCCGGCCATCTGCTGCAGGTTCTTCAGGAAGTTATCCCGGAGCGCGTCGTTTCCGGGACGCAGCGAGGCGATCGGTCCGAAGGAGTACACGATGGCCGCGCGCAGGGATACGAAGATCGCCACCTGGGCAGCGAGATGGCGGATCAGATCCCGGCGCGCCATGTCCCGCCACACGATCGAGACGAACGCGAGCGAGATCAGGCACATCGTCTCCTTGTTGACGAAACCTAGAATGACGACGAGGTAGAACCACCGCCACGAGCGGCTCGTAATCGCGTACAGACTCGCAGTGAAGAAGAAGAGCTGCGGGAGATCGTAGTGGTATGCGGCGGAGTCGTAGACGCTCATCGCCATGAAGATCGCGACCAATGGGGCGACGTCCGCCGCGAGCCCCGGAGCTTCGTAGAGCGCGTGGTATTGCTTGCGGAGGAACCACGCGAACCCGAAGACGCATCCGGTCTGGAGCAGCAGATGGAGGGTGAATTCGGGGATGAATCGTGGCTTCACCGCAAACCGCCCGAGAAGTCGCGCGGTGACGGGTTCGGAACGAACGAGTTCTACGGACCAATCGCGCCGGTCCTCGAACGGAATCGGCCGAACCGCGTTGCGCAGCAACAGAGGCACCAGCACCCGGTACGCGTACGGCCGTCGCGGCGGCACCTGGTCGAAATCGGCGGCGCGTTCGGGATAGGTGTACTTCTCGATCCGAACGCCCGGTTCGTGCCGCCCCTTCATCCACGAAGAAACCAGGAACGCGGATGCGCAGACGTACACGAATACGAGGATCAGCGTCGAGGTCCGGTTCCACCGGAGATTCAATGCATGCCCCCGGTCTGGTGCCCGCTAGTATTCTACCACCAATGCGAACGCCTCAGCGGAAACGCATCCCGATCCGCCCTGAGCTGGTCCGACCGGACCGACGCGCGTTCGTCAAAGCCATGGCGATGTCGATGGGACTCGGTGCCGCCTCGCTCGCACTCCCGGGCGTCACGGCCTGCAGCACCGGCCGTCGGCCGAGCTTCGTCGTGGCTTTGGCCGACGACCTCGGATACGGCGATCTCGGCTGCTATGGCCACCCGTTTGCGAAGACGCCCGCCATCGATGAGCTCGCGGCGAACGGTATCCGATTTCTCTCGTGCTACTCCGCCGGGGCCAACTGCTCGCCCGCGCGCGCGGGCATCCTGACAGGGCGCCATCCCTTCCGCAGCGGCATCTACGACTGGATTCCGCGGGGCGAAGACGCGCACCTTCCCCGAGACGAGATCACCATCGCTTCGTGGTTGAAGCGCCACGGCTGGGCCACGTGCTTCGTCGGAAAGTGGCATCTCGCGGGACGCATGCAGTCGAAGCACCAGTCCAATCCCGGAACTCACGGCTTCGAACACTGGCTGGCTACGCAGAACGACGCGAGTCCGCGCATCGGCGCTCAGAACTTCGTGCTGAACGGAAGGCTCGAACGCAGCCTCGGGACCGGGCGCGAGCCCGAAGACTCCGCGCACACGGTCGTGCACGAAGCCGTTCGCTGGCTGGAGACCCAGAACGAGAGAGATCCCGACACGCCGGTGTGTCTATTCGTCTGGTTCCACGAACCCCATCGTCCTCCCGTCACGACCGAGAGGTTCCGGAAGCTGTTTGCCGATCAGCCCGAGCCGCTGGCATCCTATTACGGCTCGATCAGCCACATGGACCACGCCTTCGGCGAGCTCCTCGAGGCATTTGACACGCTGGGCTACGGGCGCGACAGCCTCGTCCTCTTCACGTCCGACAACGGACCTACCGGGGGCCTCGGGTCGTCGGGCGGGCTGCGCGATGACAAGGGCAGCACGTACGAGGGCGGTATCCGAGTTCCCTGCATCGCGCGGTGGACCGGCTCGGAGCGCGCGGGGAAGATTACGAACGAGCCCACCATCGGAACGGACGTGTTCCCCACCCTGTGCGAGCTCGCAGGTATTCAACCGCCGACCGACCGACCGGTCGACGGCAGGAGTCTCCTCCCGGCCCTCGAAGGTGGCGAAATCGAGAGGGATCGCCCGTACTTCTGGTACCACCCCCTCCATCTCTACGCACTGCGCGACGGAGACTGGAAACTCCTCGCCGACGAGGCCTTCGGCCACGTCCAGCTCTACGATGTGCGCACGGATCCCTGGGAGAAGTCGAACCTCGCCAGCCGCGAACCCGAACGAGTGGCGCGGCTCTCCAACGAGCTCCGGTCACTGCGCGCGGAGGTGGAGGCCGAGGGCCCGACCTGGACGGACTGGCCGTCCGTCGACCGTCTCAAGCAGCGCTTGGGCCCGCACCCCTGAACCGCAGCATCGGCCAATCCGACGTT
>JABSQW010000570.1 GCA_013215605.1 Myxococcales bacterium | reverse complement strand
GCGCTGCACGGCTTCGGCGTGCCGGGGGGCGACTCCTACCACGAGCAGGCATCGGAGCGCGTCTGGGAACGACTCCAGGCGCTCTTTTCGCGCACGCTGCGCTGAGGAGCGATGCAGCGCATCGGCTACTGCCGCATTTGTGGGGCCCTGTGCGGCCTCGTCGTCGAGGTCGAAGGCGGGCGGGTGACTCGGATCGAGGGCGATCGCGAGCACCCGCTCACCCAGGGGTTCACGGGTCCCAAGGGAAGCGGGACCGTGCGACGGCTGGCAGCGGCCGCGCTCAGCGCTCTCGTTGTGGTGGGCCTGCTGGCCGCCTGCGGGCGCGAGGCGCAAGAAGCCGGATCCGACGGCATCTTTCGCTACGGCGTCGACCTCGTCCAGACCGTGGGCGATCTGCCGATGGATCCGGTCGCCAGTCGCCTGGAGTCCCATCTCTTCTACCTGACCCCACTCTACGACACACTTCTGCGTCGAACTCCGCACGGCTTCGAGCCGCGGCTCGCCACCGACTGGGAGATCACCGATTCGCGCACCGTGAACGTGACGCTGCGCGAGGGCGTCGAGTTTCACGACGGCCATGCCCTCGACGCCGGTGTCCTCAAGACCTCGATCGAGCGCTCTCTCGCCTCGAAGAACGCCAACTTCCAGCCGGCATTCTTCGAGCTCGAACGCGTCGAGATCCTCGGACCGCTCGAGCTGCGCCTTCACCTGGGCAGTGACATCGCGGGCGAGTTCCTCACTGCCCTGGCCGGCCGCGAGACCATGCCGGTCTCACCCGGCGCGCGCACGGACGAGACCGGCCGCTTCCTCGCTCCCGCCGGCGCCGGACCGTATCGCCTGCACCACTTCGCCTCCGAGCGGCGACTCGCGCTGCGCAAGAACCCGGACCACTGGGACGCGGCGCAGATCCGTCTTCTGGGGATCGACTTCATGCAGACGCCGGTCGGACCCCAGCGCGTGAACGCCCTGCGCACCGGGCGCATCGACATGGCCCAGGGCCTGACGGCTCGCGAGGCCGCGGAGCTCGGGCGACTGGGTGGCTTCGAGATCTACCCGATCTCGAGCGACGGCTACTTCCACTACCTGGGCTTCTACAAGGACCGTCCGCCGCTCGACGACGTGCGCGTGCGACGCGCGCTCGGCTACGCGCTCGACCGCGAGGCCATCAGCTGGGCGCTGTTCGGCGAGAACGGCGAGCCCGCCTATCAGCCCTGGCCCCGTGAATCTCCCAATTACGATCCGCGCCTGGGAGACGCCTACGCGTACGACCCCGTGCACGCGCGTGCCCTGCTAACCGAAGCCGGGTATCCGGACGGCTTCGAGCTGGGCCTGATGACGGCCGGAAGGTCCGACCTGATCCGCGCCTCCGAGATCGTGCACCAGAATCTCAGCCAGGTGGGCATCGAGATGAAGATCCTGCAGTCGAGTGCGATCGTCGACGAATTCTTTCGCGCGCGCCGCACCGAGGTGACCCTGGTCAGCTGGGCACGCTCGGGCCTGCAGAAGGTGACTCGCATGTTCGGTCCGCGCAGTGTTGCGAACATCGGGCACGTCTCGGTGCCCCAGATCGACCGCCTCACCGCCCAGCTGGGCGGCATGCCGCCCGACGATCCGCGCGGCGTTCCGCTGTGGCATGAGATCGCCCGGGTCGTGTCCGAACAGGCGCTCGTCCACTACTTGGTGTTTGGCTCCAACTACTTCGCGTTCGACGCGCACCGAGTCGGCGGCTTCAGTCGAGATCAGATCATGCCCTTCCAGCTCGGCGTGCCGGTATTCGACCGCCTGTACATCCGGGAGTGACGCCATGTCCTACCGAACCGTATCCGGAGCCCGAACGTGATCTCGCTGATCGTGCGACGTCTGGCGCTGGCGGTGCCGATCGTTCTACTGGTGAGCTTCGCCGTCTTCTGTCTCGCCCTGTTCCTGCCCGGCGACCCGGCTGTGGCGATCGCGGGAGGTGCGGACGCGAGTCCCGAGCGCATCGCGGAGATCCGCGCGGAGCTGCGTCTCGATGATCCGTTCCTGGTG
>JABSQW010000569.1 GCA_013215605.1 Myxococcales bacterium | reverse complement strand
GGTCGGTGCCCGCGTAGGCGACGGGGACCTGGTTGGTGGAACCTCCCGGATTGAACTCGCCGTGATAGACGAAGACCACGCCCTCATCGGTCTGGCCGGCATCGTAGAGACCCGCGCCCATCAGCACGTCTGCAAAACCGTCACCATTGACGTCGGCACCCGCGATGCCCAAACCCCATACATTTCGCTGGGCTCCGCCTTCCTGGCCCGTTGTGAGTGGATCGTACGCATCCGCCAGGCTGGCGCCCTCCAGTCCGGTGGGGCTCCCTCTGAAGACATGGACGATCCCTTCACGATCGAAGCTACCGGGGAATTCGAGGCCCGCCGCGAGGACGTCGTCAAAGCCGTCGCCATCGACGTCCCCGGCGCCGGCGAGGTTCTTACCCAAGTAAAAAACCGGACCCTGGATCACGATGGGATCGTCGCTGGCGATGAACGCGTCTGCATCGGCGGGAGTGGTGGCGGTGATCCCGGAAGCACTTCCATGGAAGACCATGAACCCTCCTGGGAAGGAGACGGATTGCCCGGTGGCGAAGCCGGTGACCAGGATGTCATCGAAGCCATCGCCATTGACGTCCCCCGCACCCGAAAGCACGGTATAGAGAGAGGTGGTCGCATCCGACTCGATCTTGGCATCCGCGTTGCCGGGATGAGTCCCGACGATTCCCGCGGCGCTGCCATGAAAGACCAGCATGTAGCTCCCCGACGCAACGAGCACGTCGTCGAAGCCGTCGTTGTTGACATCGCCCGCTGCATCGACGTCAAATCCCAGTAGGTCTGGGCCGGACACGGGCTGGTCCGGCGGGTGGGGGAGGATGACGCGGTCGGCGTCGTCGACGCCGCTGCCGGTGATCCCCGCCGCGCTGCCGAGGAAGACCAGTGCCGACCCGTTGAGGGCACTGCGCCCCGGAGGTGGGGAGCCGACGATGATATCGCCGAAGCCGTCATTGTTGATATCGCCGGCTCCCGAGACCGAGGTGCCGAGATGCCCGCCGGACTGGCTGCCGAAGATGCTGGCGTGGGCGGTCGGAGGGCCGGTGCCGATAATCCCGGTCGGACTTCCTAGAAACACGAAAGCGGCGCCGCCCCCGCTGGGGCTGTCGTACCGCTTGGCGCCCACGATGATGTCGTCGAAACCGTCGCCATTGACATCCCCGGCCCCGGCGACGCTCCAACCGAACTCGCCGGCAGCCTGATCCCCCAGCAGCACCGCGTTGGCGGTCGTGGGGTCGGTGCCCACGATGCCGTCGGGACCGCCCAGGAAGACGAAGGCGGCGCCCTCGTCGAAGAGTCCTCCGGCGACGTCCCAGCCGAAGGCGCCGACGACGATGTCGTCGAAGCCGTCACCGTTGACGTCGCCCGCGCTAGCAAGGGAGTGACCGAACATCGCCGAGTCGAACGTGCCGGACCACAGATGGTTCGACTCGAGGGTGGCGTCGGGGATGGCGGTCAGGAGGGGGTCGATCACGATGGGATAGGTGGCTCCGGCATCTTCGACGACGAGCCGAAGGCGCTGTGGGTCGGGAACCTCGAGCCGCGAGGGAAGTGTGCGGCCGGCCGCGTCCTGCGCGACGAGTCCGCCGTAGCCGAGCCGCCGACCCGTCGCGCTCTCGAGGATCACCGAGTCCTCTCGAAGCGTCGCCGTGGCACCGTGGACCGCCAGGACCAGCGTCAGGGGGCCCGCGCCCGAAGGGGCTTGCGCGAGGGTGAAGCCCTGCTCGAGGCCGCGTGCCGAATTCTCGTACCATTCCGTGACGCCGGGGCGCTCGATCTCGACGCGCGCTCCCGCATGGCGGACGACTCCCGGTTCGACGGGTTGCAGTGCCGCAGCACGCCCGATGCCCGCCAGCGAAAGGTCGACCAGTGAGTCGCCGCCCGTCGCGCCGCGGTCGTGTACGCGGATGCCCGTGGCCTCGAACCAGGTTCGCAGGTCGTGGGCGCGGTTGGGGGCCTGCAGGCCTCGCTCGTTTTCGCTCGCGCGGTACTCGGCTGCGCTGATCCCGCGCTGCACGCCGCCCCACCCGTCCCGGCTGGCGCCTTCCGGAAGTGGGGCCTCGGAGGCGATGACCTCGCAGGCAGACGTCGTCTGCCCGTGGGCACAACTCGCCTGGCTCTGGAGTCCACCCGTCGAGCAGTTCACGAGCGCCAGCAAGCCGATCGCAACCAGCAGGACAGTTGAAGGCGACCGCTTTGGGAACACGCGTCGTGGCGAGCCGCGTCGTTGGGAGCTGCGGGAAAAGGCCTGAGCTTTCAGAAGGCGGTCGTTCGAGCTCGAGAGTTCCTGCACAGCAACACCAGCAGCCCCACTAGTGATGATAACGTACTTCGACGGGACACCCTCCGGCCGAGCACCCCGCCCAGGGCGACCCTCACGACGCCGTCTTCTCCGCAGTAGGTCGGCCCTTATCGTCCTCTGGTTCTGGCTGAACGCCTTCGGGATGGTCCGGATCCAGCAGACGATCGTCGAACACGTATTCGGGCATCACGAAGTGGTTGGCATCCCCGAACGAGTCGAAGCCCTCTTTCCGCGCCCGCTCGAAGTCGTGCCAGCCGTGCCGGCGTTTCGCGATGGGCTTGACCCGGCGAGTCGCCCGGAGATCTCCGGGCATCTCGGCGCTCTGGGCGAATTGCCCTGCTCGGCAATGGCCGACGGGATCGAGGCCGGGAGATGGACGGCGGCAGGCTCGAGTACGCTGCGCTAATCGAGGCCGTAGCCCCCACCCTTCCCGGACCCAACCGCCTCCCGCTGGGCTCGGAGCCGAGCGGGAAGGTCACCGGGTTGCCAGCCGCGAAGAAGCTCTTTGCCCTCGAGGTCCTGCACGGGCCGCTCGAGTTCCAGCAGAAGATCGAGGCTGAACGCAACGCGAGCGTGGAGATCCTTCGGGTCGGCGGTACACAGCGCGACGGACGCTTCGACCATGGTCTCGAGCGGCTCGAACAGCTTCTCGTTGATGAGACCCTGCTCGAGAGCCGGACGCAGGGATGGCGTCAGGATCGCGGCCTGGGGCGAGAGGGCGTTGACGGCGATCGCCTGGCCCTCCACCTCGGACGCAACGCCCACGGTGAGCCGGTTCAACATGGCCTTCGTTCCGCCGTACAGGGTTCCCGCCTTCGCGGGACCGGAGCGTGCAAACGGCGGGCCCGGCGGGAGCTCGGCTACCGACGTCGTCATGTTGAGCACCCAACCGCGACCGCGTTCGCGCATGCCGGGGATCACCTGTTGCATCAGGATCCACGGCGCCCAGACGTTGACCTGTTGTGCGTTGTCGAAATCGCTGGCCGTGAAGCTGTCGAACGGCTGATAGCCACCGGCGGCGGCGTTGTTGACGAGGATGTCGAGAGCACCCAGCTCGGCTTCCGTCCGTGCGACGAGCTCGTCGCGTCCGCCCTTGGGATCCGCCAGATCGCAGGGGATCACGAGCGGCTTGCTTCCGAGGGATTCGATCCGCGCGCGTGTTCGCTCGAGCCCCTCCACGCTGCGTGCCGTGATCGCAACCCGAGCGCCCTCTGCCGCCAGACGCACCGCGAGGCTGGTCCCCGTGCCACCCTGGCTTGCTCCGGTAACGAGCGCCACGCGCCCTTCGCATTGATTACTCAATCCGTTGTTCCTCCGAGTGCTCGCGCGGCTGAAAACGTTTCGCGTTCCGTACCGCAGGCTCCGATCGGCCGGTCATGCGGATAGCGGCGCCGGCCAGTCTTCGCCGCGTAGAGCGGCCTCGGTGCCGCCGTCCATGAAGACCACCGAGCCGCAAAAGAACGACGCCTCGGGTGAAAGTAAGTAGGCGAGCAGACCGGCGACCTCGTCGGCCGTACCCGCCCTCGCCATCGGTACCGGGAACCGGTCCCCAACCGCCAGGATCCTGGCCTCCGCTTCCGCCGTCATCGGGGTCGAGATCAGGCCGGGTGCGACGGCGTTGAGCCGAATGCCTTCGCCGATCCAATCGGGCTCGACGGCGTTCCTTCGCACCCAGCGCGCGAGTGCGAGCTTCGACGCGGGATACGTGAGATCGCTTCCTCCCTTCTCGGCCGCGACGCGCGCGCCGTCCTCGTCGTCTGCGAGACAACAGCTCGTTACGTCGGGGAGGGGGGGCGTCACGATCGTGCTGTTCGAGCTGATCGCAACGGCGCTCGGGCTCTCGCCCTTGGCGAGCAGCGGCCTCAAGTCGTTCAAGGTCGCGACGGCGCCGAAGTAGTTGACGCTCACGACGAGCTCGGCGGGGTAGCTGCTGAAGAGGCCCGCCGCGGCGACGAGGCCGTCGAGGACGCCGTCACACGCCAGCGACACGCCGTCCACCATCGTGGCGCGACCCGCCGGCGTGGCGAGGTCGGCAACGACCTCGACGTCTCGAAGGTCGACACCGATGACGCGGTGTCCGGATGCTTCGAGGAGCTTTCGCGTGGCGAGACCGATCCCGCTGGCAGCACCGGTGATGGCAATCGTCGACATCTGTAGGACCTCTCGCGTTCGGGTCGGCCCGCTCTCAGTCGGGCCAGGCCAGGATGGGTGTGCCGGATTCCTCCACGACCCACAGCGGTGGTGCGCCCTCCCGGGCGCGCCAACGGTTGCACTCGGCGAGGGTGTCGCGATTCTCGAGCCAGAGGGACTCGATGCATCCCACACCGGCCGCGCCGGCGGGGAGCGGAGAGACGAGGCGATCGGGCACACTGTGGAGCGCCGCGATCACTCCGGAGATCGCCCTCTCGCGGACGCGCGTGTCGTGGGAATCGAGCGCCCGCTCGCGAGTTCCCGGCTTCGCGCCCACGGGCAGCCGACTGATCGCGATCGCCCGCAGGACTTTACCGGGCGCCGGGCGCGCGCCGTACAACCGCTCGGTCACCTCGTAGGACTGGTTGGCCGGCCGGTTCATGAAGCGCAGCTCGTCCTCCACGAACAAGGCTCCGATGTCGCCCTGCATCAGCTCACCGATCCTGCTGATCTCTGCGGCGTCCTGGAACCAGAACTCGCTGAAGCCATCGAGCCCGAGCTCATCCCGCGCGCGATCGGACTCGGGATAGTTGCGCTGGTAGCCGGAAAACTCGAGCAGCTTCGTCGCCATTGGCGCGTGATTCTGCTCGTAGTGTTCGCGAAAACCGGTGGCGTCGAGGCCTTCGCGGCGCTGCAGAAGTCCGACTGTCTTGATCATCGCGTTCCTTCGTCCTAGCTCGTCGCTGCCCGAAGCTTGTATCGAATCGGCAGCCGCTTGATACCGCCGATAAAGTTCGACCGGAGGCGGTCCGGCGGGCCGACGAGTTCGATTTCTTCGATGCGGGGGAGGAGGAAGCGCATCGCGTACTCGATTTCGAGGCGCGCCACGTGGGCGCCGGCGCAGAAGTGCTCGCCAATGCCGAAGGCGAGGTGGCGATTCGGCTTGCGGTCGATGCGGAACTCGAACGGGGCCTCGAAGATCTCCTCGTCGCGGTTCGCCGACGGATAGAAGAGGCTGACGGCGGCACCCTTGCGGATCATGGTGTCGCGAATCTGGACATCCTGGCTGGCGGTACGGGTGAAATGGATGATGGGGCTGGTCCAGCGGAGAATCTCCTCGATGCCGCTCTTCAACAGCTCCGGCTCGGCCTGCAGCCGACGAAGCGCATCCTGGTGCTCGATGAGCGCGAGCATTCCGCCGCTCGTCGCGTTGCGCGTCGTTTCGTTTCCCGCTGCGACGATGAGCATGCACCAGACGAGCACCTCGAGGTCGGTGAGGGGCTTGCCCTCGGACTCCGTGTGGGCGAAGAGGCTCACGAGGTCGTCCTTCGGCTCGCGGCGTCGCTCTTCGACGAGGTGCATGAAGTACTCGAACAGCTCCTGCTGGGCGACGACGACGGTGTCGATCGGTGTGGCGCGGTCCATGTACTCCGGATCGCTGGAGCCGGTGAAGCGGTTCGTCCAGTGGAAGAGCTTTGGCCAGTCCGCTTCCGGCACACCCAGCAGCCAACCGATCACCGCGATGGGCAGGGGGGCCGCAATCTTCTCGACGAAGTCGCACTCGCCGTCGTCGCCCTCGGCGAAGAGGTCGTCCACGACGCCGCGCGCGATGCGCTCGATGTCCGCGTGCCAACGCCGCAGCGCCCGCGGCGTGAAGCCCTTGCTGATGATCTTGCGCTGGGGCCCGTGTTTGGGGGGGTCGAACTGGATCAGGTTCTTCGGGATCCGGCTCTGGTTGCGCTCGGAGAATCGGGTCGTCTGGACCACGATCTTGGGATCACTGATGAACAGCTCCGGGCGCTTGCTGATGAAGACGATGTCCTCGTGCTTCGTGATCGCCCAGAAATCGTCACCCTTGCTGCGGTCGAACCAGTAGATCGGCGCTTCTTTCCTCAGCAGGCTCCACGCGTCGTGGGGATAGCCGTCGCGTACATACAGGTCGGGTTCGATGAACTGGGTATCGTCGAGCCGGAGGGAAGATGACATGGAGTTTTCCTTTGATCAGGCCGTGGCTTCGACGTCGGCTTCGAGCAATGCGTCACCGAGGACCTGCTTGCCGTCCAGGCTGTGGACCTTTCGACCGATCGAGTGCAGCAGGTCCCTGCTGAAGACGATACGCCCTATGTGGCGGTGGGTGCAGAGCTCGAGCGCCGCCTCGGCCATCATCTCGACCGGCTCGACCTGGTCGGGGTTCGCCCGCGCGATGTCGCGCACGTAGTCGGCGGACTGGGTGAGCACGATGGCGACGGGCGCCAGGGCGTTGACGAAGATCTCGTGCTCGGCGAGTTCGTGCGCCAGTGCCTCGGTGTAGCGATCGAGGGCGGCCTTCGTCGCGCCGTACGGGCCGATGATCAGGGACGAGTGCTTCGTGTTTCGATACGGAAGCCCGGTCTGAATCGTGGTTGCGCTGCTGATGTTCAGGATCCACCCGCCGCCGCGAGCCTTCATTCCGGGGATCGCCTGCTGCGCCAGGTCGACCGGGGCGTTCACGTTGATCTCGAACATGGTTCTGCGCTCTTCGGTCGTCGACTCGCTCGGCAGGCTCATGATGCCCGCGCCCGCGTTGTTGACGAGTACGTCGAGGGGACCGAAAGGCACCTCCGCGCGCTCGATCAGGTCGCGGCGAGCCTCCGCGTCGACCAGGTCGGCGGACACGCCGGCAGCCTTGCCGCCGGCGGCCTGGATCTCCGAAGTCGCTTCCTCGAGGGTTCCCGAGAGCCTTCCGTGCGCGCCCATGCGGGACGCACTCAAGACCACCGAGGCGCCTTCCGCGGCGAATCGACTGGCGATGGCGCGGCCGATTCCGCGACTCGCCCCAGTAACCAGCGCGACACGCCCGCGCAGGGACTGGTTCGTCGCACTCATGAATCCCCCTCCTCGGAACGAGCGTCCACCTGCTGGTGGATCTCCTGATAGCGTTGCTCGATACCGGCCACGTACTCCGGGGCCGGGAAGACATAGAAGCGATTCTCGCGCACCGCGTCGACGACGCAGTCGGCCACTGCCCGCGACGACATGGAGCGGGCCATCAGCTCTCTCAGCTGAGCGACTTGTGCCACACGCTCGGGCCGGGCCGCATCGGCGGCCTTGGAGGCTCGTGGCCGACCTCGCTCCTCGTACACGCGCGTGTTGGTCGGTCCGGGGCAGAGCACCGAGACCGAGACGTCTGCCCCGTGTGTCGCGAGGTCCATGCGGAGACTCTCCGAGAGGGCGACCACGGCGTGCTTGCTGGCGGCGTAGGCACCCAGACCCGCCGCGGCCAGGAGCCCCATCATCGAGGAGGTATTGACGACGTGCGCGGGCGCCCCCTGCGCGATCATGCGGGGAACGAAGCTGTGGATCCCGTGCACGACGCCCATGAGGTTGACACCGAGCAGCCATTCCCAGTCTGCCAACGACTGCTCCCAGGCGAGGCCGCTGCAACCGACACCCGCGTTGTTGCACAGCACGTGCACCTCGCCGCAGATCTCGAAGGCGCGCTCGGCGAGAGCACTCACCGCTTCCGGATCACTCACGTCCACGGGCACCAGGGTCGTGCGCGTTTGCGCGGGAAGCTCGCTGCGCGTCTTCTCCATGTCCGAGGCATCGAGGTCGGCCAGAACCAGCTGCGCGCCCTGGTCTGCGAATGCGTGCGCGAGGCCGGCTCCGATACCGTTGCCGGCGCCGGTGATCACCACGACCCGCTGATTCAGGTCCTCCACGTTACGGCCTCCCGATCCGGTTCCTCGCCGTGGTCTCACCACTCGACCGGCATCTTCTCGATCCCATCGATCAGGGCGTTTTGCGTAAATGCGGGCTTGCTCCCCACGGCCAGGCGCATCCCCGGCAGGCGTTCCAGGATCCGGCGCAGCGTGGCGCGGATCTCCATCCGGGCGAGGTTTGCGCCCAGACAATAATGGGGACCAAAACCCAACGAGAGGTGCTCGTTGGGCGTACGGTCCACGCGGAACGACTGCGGGTCGTCGAAGACCTTCTCGTCTCGATTCGCCGAGGCGTAGACCATCACGACGGACTCGCCCCTGCGGATCGTTTGATCCCCGAGCGCCGCATCTTCGAGAGCGACTCGGCGCATCGCGCGCACCGGCGTCGTAAAGCGCAGGATCTCGTCGGGTGCGGTCTCCCAGAGCGAAGGGTCGGAGGCGAGTCGGGCGCGCTGTTCGGGATGCTCGAAGAGCGCGAGCATCCCCTGTGCAATGCCGTTGCGAGTCGTCTCGTTGCCCGCGATCAGGAGAAAGAGGGCCATGTCCGTGATCTCGTCGGGGTCGAGGCGGTTGCTGAATTCGATCCCGTCGGGCGCGTCGTCGAGGAGCCCCTCGTCCCCCGCGCGGATGATGCGACTCAGGATGTCATCCGCGGGCTGTGCCCGCCGCTTGCGCACCGTTTCCCCGATGTAGCGGTGCAACTCGCCCACGAGCTGCCCGGATCGCTGGAGGTGATCCGGATCGGCGTGTCCGCCACCGGCCGTGACCATCGCGTCGCTCCACTCGCGGAATCGACCGAGGTCGCCATCGGCGACGCCCAGCATGTCGGCGATGATGCGCATCGGTACCGGTACCGCGAGGTCGGTCACGAAGTCCGCGCTGTGGCGACCTTCGAGGGCGTCGATCGCCTCGTCGGCATAGCACGTAGCGCGTTCCGCCAACATCGAGACCATGCGCGGCGTGAAGGCGCGGCTGACGACGTTGCGATGGCGCAGGTGGGCCCTCCCGTCCATAGCCTGCATCGAAAAGCGATGTTCGAAGACGTGCCAGGGCCCTTTGGGCTCGGAGGAAAAGAGATCGGGGCGACGCGAGATCTCGCGGACATCGTCGTAGCGCGTGACGAGCCACCACTCGTTCTCCGCGTCCCAGTGGATCGGCGACTCGCGCCGCAGCCGGGCGAGCGCCACATCTCGCTCGGCGTTGTCGTGCACGGGCGCCATGACGTCGTAGTTGAGTTCCATACAGATTCCTCGCTTCCCGTCAGCTTTCCCAGCGATAGACGCGGGCGGCGTTGTCGTGGAGCACCTTCCGCGCGATCTCCGGCGGCACGTTCTGCCAGTTCGCCTGGATGTGGTCGGAGGGCTTGTCGGCATAGGAGGCGGGGCCGGGCGACAGGCTGGTCGGGTGCGGGTAATCGGTCTCGAACATGAAGTTGTCGGGATAGACCTCGAGCAGCGGGAGCGTCGTCGTCTCGAACCACATCGAGCCGTAGACCTGACGGCGGAAGTATTCGCTCGGCAGCATCGGGTGGTCTCGGACGACACCGTAGCCCTTCCAATGCCAGTCCAGGCACTCGAGGAGATAGGGTACGTAGCCGAAGCCGCTCTCGACGGACACGAAGTCGAGCGAGGGAAAGCGCTCGCACAAATCGCTGCAAACGAGCCTTGCGATGGTCTCGGAGTTCGACATGAGCGAGAGACTCGTCCCGAGGGCCGCGGCCCTCGGGTCGAAGCGAGCCAGTGACGCTCGCATGGCCTGTGCTGCGGTTTCCGCCGTTACC
Organism: Myxococcales bacterium; assembly: GCA_013215605.1. GTDB lineage: Bacteria > Myxococcota_A > UBA9160 > UBA9160 > SMWR01 > JABSQW01. The sequence goes on along the minus strand of JABSQW010000569.1, from coordinate 5,143 downwards.
TGGAAGGCGACGTGGAAGTTGATCGACAGGTCCATCTCCTCGGCGGCGGTGTAGATCGGGTCCCAGTGCCGATCCGTGAACATCGGGAGGCCGACTGACTCGTAGCGGTTGCCGAAGAGGATGCCTCGATGGCCGAGATCGCGGCAGCGCCGCACCTCCGTCACCGCGGCATCGACGTCCCAGAAGGGGATCATCGCGATCGGGATGAAGCGCTTCGGATCGGCTTCGGCGTACTCGATGAGCCAGTCGTTGTAGGTCTGGATGCAAGCGAGAGCCACGGGCCCATCGAGTTTCATGATCGTCGCCGATTCGAAACCGACGATGTTCGGGTAGAGGACCTGCGCCCAGATCCCGAGGTCGTCCATTCGCGTGAGGCGCTCATTGGAGTGAAGCGCGCCCGGCTCGAGGTCCGAGTACTCAGCCGGCATGTTGGGCATGAAGTCCTTCCATCCGGCCCAGCCGTAGAACCCGACCGTGCTCAGCCAGGTATCGCCGACGCGCCAGCGCGTCTGGCCATTCTCGTCCGTGTCCGGCTTCGGAGCCTGGTCGACCCATTTCTTCGGCATGCGCGCCGACCACAGGTCGGCCGGTTCGATGATGTGTGAGTCGGTATCGATCACGCGAATTTCGCTGAGCTGAAAAGCCATGGGCGTTCCTTCCTGGGTGAGCCTCGAATCAATCGACATCGCCCGGCTGATAGACACTGTCCATCACGGCGTGACGTTTCTTGATCTTCCACTGGCCGTCTTCTCGCACCACGTGGTCGCGATAGCTCCCCGTGAGCTCGAGCTTCGGCCGGCCCTCGTCCTTGATGAGATAGAGCGTGACGTAGGAGTTCACGACGGCCTCGTCTTCGCCGTCTTCGACCAGGAAGACATTGGTGAGAACGTGCCGACGCCGGTGGGTCTGCACCTTCCACGCGGCAACCAGCGCCGCGGTGATCCCGGCCCTTCCCTCGAAGAGCCCGGCCGTTCCCGCCGCCACCTCGGAGCGGGACCCGCCACCCATCTTCGCATCTTCGGTCCAGCACGACTCCCACAGCTGAGCGTCGCGCTCGTCGTTCGAGGTACAGACGCGGTAGAGCAGCGCGCGGATCTCTTCAAGGTCTGCCATCGCCCGAGTACCTTTCTGCTCAACCTATGCGAGGGAGGCCCGCTCCGACGCCACTGCGCCGAGACAGGCCTGGTGGAATGCGTGCAGATCGGTGCCGAGGATGGCGACGACGGGGGTGCCCTGCTCGGCAGCCGCGCGTAGCTCTTCGGAATTCGATCCGACGTCGTCGAACCCCCAGCGCTCGCCGCTCTCCTCGCTGGCTTCCACGCGCGGCGCGTGGTCGTGCAATCGCGCGGGGACCCGCTTCGCATGGGTATCGGGCGGCTCGTTGACGTGACAGTCTGCGGTGATGACGCTGTATCGCATCGCGACAGGTTCCTCGGTGGGGTCGAACGGTTGGAGATTCTACTCCGGCTTGCCGGTGTAGACCGGCTTGCGCTTCTCGACGAAGGCCCGAACGCCTTCCTTCGCGTCCGCGTCGGAGAACCGGGCGGCGTAGTAGAGATCGCGCATCGCTTGCATCAGGTGGTCCGGATGTTCGCGTCCGATGATGGCGAGGCGTTTCGACATCTGCGCGTGCAGCGGCGGCATGCTCGCATAGTCGGCGACGACCTTGCGCGCTTCCGCCAGGACGTCGGACCGCGGCACCACGGCGTTCACGAAGCCCAGGCGAAGCGCCTCCTCGGCCTCCATGATCCGGCCCCGCAGCGCCATGTCCATGGCGATCCGCCAGGGCAGCGACCGGATCACACCACTCGCAAAGCTCCCCTGCCCCCAGCGCATCTCGACCAGACCGAAGCGCGTATCGGGCGCAGCCACGACATAGTCTGCATTGGCGTCCACGATCAGGGTCCCGGCCCCGTAGCAGGCACCCGCGACCGCGAAGACCATCGGCTTGTAGATCTTCGAGCCATCGATCTCGAGAAGATGCGACCACGAGAAGACATCGTCGGAGGGGGCGTCCGGCCGGAATACCCGATCGAAGCCGCTCGGCAACTTGTACCCGCGATTGCCCTCGTCATCCTCCGCGTTCCACACCTTGTCCATCGCCTTCAGGTGTCCACCGTAGGTGAAGGCCTTCTTCTCTTCGGGTGCAAAAACGAGGGCACACCAGGCTTCTGGATCGTCTCGAAACGTCCGGAACGTTTCGGCCAGGGGCAGGTACACCTCTTCCGGGCTGTACAGGTTGTGTTCCCCGATCCCGTCGATCGCGATCTCGGCGACATGATCCACGACCTCGTAATGAATCGTCATGACAATCTCCTTCGATGGACTGGATTCGATCAACCGCCGCTGCTTCCGCCGGCAATGTTCCCCCCGCCGATCGCTTCTCCCACGTCGAAATCGTCCAGCAGGCGGGAACGGCGGGCAGCAACCGGCCCGGGAAGAGCAGCGCATGTTTTCGCCGAGAGGCTTTGATCATCGTCCAGGCAGGCGCCGCCGTCGTCAGCCGGAGGTCGGGTCCTCGGCTTCCAGGAACTCGAAGATGTCGCTGCGCAGCTGTGCGTCGGACTTCGAACGGCCGATGTTGAAGAAGCCGTGTCCCTCGCCCGGGTATTCCTTGTGCACGACCTTGCCCGGGCCGGAGGCGAGGCGCCTGGCGAACAGCTGCGATGAGCGGCACAGCTGATCCTCGGTTCCAGCGGCCAGGAAGCTGGGCGGCGCCGCCGCGAACTCGAGGTCGAGGGGCGTGATCGCCAACTCCGGCCCCACCTCGGCTTCGAAGGCAGCCGGTCCCCCGTAGCCCTCGAGCATGGACTCGGCGCCGGGGAAGCCGTCCTCGATCCAACTGAGCCGATCGAGCACGCCGTAGAGCGACACCACGCTGTGACAGGTGAGCGGCACTTTCGCGCGTTCCGGATCGACCGCGCGGACGAGTTCTGGATTGCTGGCGAGCAACCCCAACATCATCGCGAGGTTTCCACCGGCGGAATCCCCCATCACGTGAACGCCGCGAACATCGGGATGCTCCGAGCGAATCCAGTCGAAAGCAGCGAGCAGAGAGCGCAGGATCCCGGGATGCGGGTTCTCGGGTGCCAGCGGGTATTCGAGGTTGAAGATCGGAAAGCCCGCCTCCGCGAGAAAGGAGAGGAAGCGGGTGTAGGACTCCTTGTGCCCCATGATCCAGCCACCGCCGTGCACGTAGACGATCGGCGCGCGTTGCGGCGCACCCGCCCGCGGAGCGATGAATTCGAGCCGCTCCGCGGGATCCGAACCGTAGGCGTGTTCATCCACGGCGCCCGGCGGCTTCGGGGGACGTCGCACGAGCTGCCAGAAGCCGAAGAACAGCGAGATCGCCCATCTTCCAGCCCGTAGCGAGAAGCTCGCGTCGTGCGGTTCGACGACCAGCGTCATTTCGACCTCCTTCCTGCTCGTGCACACCGGAACGCCAACACGCGCCGACGATCCGTCCCCACCATGCCACAATCCACAACGAGACGCGGTTCCATCAGAAAGAAGCGCCCGATACAGGGGGAGTTCGTTGAGGCGTTCAAACCGAGACCGCGCGCCGCTCGGGAAGATCGAGGAGCACCGCGGCCTCGGCCGAGCTCGCGATCGGTCTCCCCACCTCGGCGGCGACCTCGATGGCTCGCTCCACCAGCTCCAGGTTCGTCGGCTGCTCCGGCCCCGCGTAGTCCTCGAGGCCGACACGCAGGTGGCCGCCGCGTTCGAGAGCGTGGCGCGCCACTCCGTTTTCGAAGACGTTGCCGGACACGACACTCACCGCCCAGCTCACGGGCGCGTCAGCCAACATGTCGAGGTAGACGTCGAGGCTGCGCGGCGTGTTGGGCATTCCGCAGAGAAGATCCACGTGCCCGGGGCCGCGATAGCTCGCTTCGCCGCAGAGAGTGAGGCGCATGAAGACGCCTCGGGGCAGGTGTCCGGCGCGCTGGTACACGAGGGCGTGACGCACGAAGCCGGGCTCGAAGATCACCATGCTCGGGCCGAGGCCCCACTTCTCGCAGAGTTGGGCCATGTAGCGAATCTCTGCCGGTGTGTTGACGTAGGCGGTGTTGCGTGGGAGGGGCAGGCCGTCGTCTCCGGTCGGCACGAGGCTGCCGGAGCCGGGCTCCATCAGCCCGATCCGCAGGCCGCAACGCTCGGCCAGGAGGGGCAGGTGTCCGACACGCTCCTCGATCGTGTCGACGTTGAAGACGATCGTGGGATACAGGAGCGCGTCTGGAAACGCGTCGAGCATCGGCTCGAAGTGCGCGAGGTAGAGCTCTGCGGCGCGAGAGGGGCTGACGTCGAGCTCCGCGAGGTGGCTGTGGACGACAGCGGCGCCGGCGCGCAGGCAGGCGAGGCCGTCACGGACGAGCTCCTCGGTGGACTGGGGGACGTGGGGATTTGCGGCTCGAGGGGTGCCGCCATTCAGCGCGGCCTCGATGATCACGGGGTTCGGATCCTGCGTCACGGACCCATCTTATAGATAGGGAGCCGACGACGGGGGGCTCACGAGCGCTGCTCTGGGGCACGGCTGCCCGCCGGCGTTTCCGCCGCGGCTGCGGGGCCAGCGTACGGGCCGATCCAATTTCGCGTATTCTTGCGCGCTCTCGAACCCCAGGAGAACTCATGGACGTCGACTACGGACCACTGACGGGACTGATCGGTAACTGGACGGGCGACAAGGGAATGGACATCTCGCCCGATCCGGAAGGAATCGAGGAGAATCCCTACTACGAAACCATTGAGTTCAGGGCCGCGGGAGACCTGAAGAACTACGAGTCGCAGCATCTTGCGATCGTCAGCTATCACCAGGTGGTCACGCGCAAGTCGAACGACGAGGTCTTCCACGATCAGGTGGGATACTGGCTGTGGGACGCGGGCTCGAAGACCGTCATGCAGACGTTGACGATTCCGCGAGGTGTGTGTGTCACGGCGGGTGGAGGCGCTTTGGGCTCCGGCCCGGTGGTGCTCGGGGTGAGGGCGAAGCTCGGCGATGTCGATTGGGGGATCGCGCAGTCGCCGTTCATGCGGGACAACGCGAGCACCGTGGCGTTCGATCACAGGCTCACGATCGATGGCGACAAACTCTTGTACGTGGAGACCACCACCCTCGAGATCTACGGACGTCGCTTCGAACACACCG
>JABSQW010000057.1 GCA_013215605.1 Myxococcales bacterium | reverse complement strand
GTGACCTACCACCTCGCCATCGCCGCGATCTTCAAGAACGAGACTCCCTACCTCGAGGAGTGGCTCGAGTACCACCTGCTCGTCGGGTTCGACCACTTCTACCTCTACGACAACGATGGCAGCAACGAAGTGCGCGAGCTTCTCGCTCCCTATTTCCGCGCGGGCATCGTCAGTCATCACCCCTTCACCTGGATCAACGGAACGCGTCACGATCGACCGACGCGCTTCGGTGGGCGCGACAAGAACCACGTCGCCTTCGGCCACGCGGCACGACACTATCGCCGCGAGTTCGATTGGATCATGAAGATCGATGTCGACGAGTTCCTCGTCCCGATCGGGGGCGACAGCATCGCGGACATCGTCGACCGCCGAGATGCTTCACGAGCGAAGTGCATCCGCGTCCCCCGGTTCAACTTCGGCGACAACGGACATCTCAAGAAACCTGATGGTCTCGTCCTCGAGTCGTACACGAAGCGCGAGGCCGAATCGTCGAACCACAAGGATCTCGGCAACAGTCGGTTCCTCAGCAACAACCTCCACACGAACAGCGCCCACAGCTGGGGGTTCCGACGAATCCGTGGCGGCGTGAAGATCCGCGAGCAGGACGTCGCCGACATGCGGGTGCACCACTACTACACGAAATCCCTCGAGGAGTACCTGACGAGGCAGAACACGATGCAGAGCCGCGTGGTTTCCGAGGAGGGCTTCCGCGAGCGCAACGCGGGCCGCAACGACGTCGACGACGAATCCATGCTGCGCTTCACTTCGGAGATCAAGCACCGCATCGCGATGCGGCGATCCGGCGCCGACGCGAGTGACATCGATGGCGGCGAACACCGCCTTCACCTGCTTCGGCGGGGTCTCCTCTAGAGCGCGCGGACTCCGGACGGCTGATCAAAGCCCGTCCGGAGTCCCTGAATGAACACTCTGTTGGATCTCGTCGAGTACCTGCCGCTAGACACGCACCTTCAGCGTCCGCGCCCGGGACCTGCCGAAGCGCAGATAGAGCGCGGGGATCACGAAAAGGTTGAGGACCGTCGACGTCACGAGCCCGCCGAGGATCACGACCGCCATCGGGTGCTCGATCTCGTAGCCAGGAATCGAGCCGGCGACGACCAGCGGCACGATGGCGAGGCCCGTCGTCGTAGCCGTCATGAGGATCGGAGCCAGGCGCTCGCTCGCGCCGCGCAGCACGAGGTCCATACCGAACTCCATGCCCTCTTCCTGTTCGAGGTGCTGGAAGTGGTTGATCAGCAGGATGCCGTTGCGCGCGGAAATCCCGAGCACGGTCAGGAACCCGACCAACGAGCCCAGAGAGACCATGCCGCCGCCCACGTAGGCGGCCAGCGCGCCGCCCACGAGTGCCGCGGGCAGCAGCACGAACGACACCGTCGCCAAGCGACCGCTGTTGAACGACGTGTGCAGCAGCATGAAGACCACGAGCATCGCGAACAGCGCCCAGTAGAACATCCGCTCCTGGGCGCCCAGTGCCTCGGTGTACTCTCCCAGCAGCTCCGCGTGGTACTCCACCGGGAAGTCCACGCGGTCCATTGCCTGGACGACCTCGGCGTACACCTCGCTGAGCGGGCGGCCGCGCACGTTGGCGCTCACGTCGAGGTTGCGCTTCATGTGCTCGCGCTCGATCACATTCGGCGTCGCGCGGACCTGCACGCTGGCCACTTCCGAGAGAGGCACCGTACCTCCATAGGGCGAGTCGATCGGCAGTCTGTAGAGGGCCTGCAGGCTGTGCCGGGTCTCCGGCGTGCTCCACAGCTGCACGTCATAGGTGCGGTTGGTGCGGTGGATGTCCCCGACCTCCTGGCCGGCGATCATCCGGGCCGTAGCGCGGCGCACGTCGCCCGGCTTCAGACCGTACCGCTGTGCCCGGTCGAGGTCGGTCTCGATCTGGATCTCCGGAATGTCCGTGTGGAGCTCGACCTTCAGGTCGATGATGCCGTCGATTCCCGACATTTCGTCGCGGATATTCGTCGCTACGTCGTGGAGCTCGTAGAGGTCCTGGCCGAAGACGCGCACCACGATGGCGTCGCTCGTCCCCGTCAGCACCTCGCGGATGCGCTCTTTCAGATAGGTGAGCACGTCCCGTTGGATCCCCGGGTAGCCGTCGACCGTGGCCTGGATGAGGTCGATCGTTTCGGTGTAGGGGACCGAGTCATCGACGCTGATCCAGTGCTCGGCGAAGTACATGCCGACGACTTCGTCCATGATCAGCGCTTGACCGATGTGGGAGCCGCAATTGCGGACCCCGGGAAGAGTCTGGAGCTCGACGCAGCCGCGAGCCGTGATGCGGTTCATCTCCGGCCACGAGGTGGCCGGCTTGGTGAGCCAGTGCATCAGGAAGTCGCGCTCTTTGAAGTTCGGCAGGAGCTCGTTGTGGAGCAGGGGCACCACGCCGACACCCGCTGCCGCGATGACGCCGACCGCGATGTAGGCCGGATTCGGCGTGCGGACGACGCTCAGGAGCGCCGACTCGTAGATACCGCGCAGCCCGCGCATGACCGCCGACTCGCGCTTCTCGGCCGGGATGTCACGGAGCAGGACCATGCTCATGGCCGGCGTGACCGTCAAAGCCACGACCGTGGAAGCCAAGATCGCCAGCGCGTAGGCGCTGGCCAGCGGCACGAAGAACGCACCCGTCAGGCCCTCCATGAAGAAGACCGGCAGCAGCGCGAAGATCTCGATGGCCGTGGAGAACAGGATGGCCTTGCGGACTTCGAAGGACGCCTCCAGGACGATGCGCCCCAACCCGAGGTTGCCCTTGCCTTGTGCGCGGTGCTCGCGCAAGCGTCTCAGGATGTTCTCGACATCGACGATCGCGTCATCGACCACCGCGCCGAGGGCGATGATGAAGCCCGCCAGGATCATCGTGTTGATGGTGGTGTCCTGCATGTAGAGCACGAGACCACCGGCGATCAGCGACAGCGGGATGGCCGTGCAGCTGATGAGGGCAACTCGCCACTCGTTCAAGAAGACGAACAGCACCACGACCACCAGGATCGCGGCGATCACCAGCGCGGTGCCGAGATTGTTGATGGAGGTCTCGATGTAGGTCGCGGGCCGGAAGATCTCGCTGTCGATCACCACGTCGGGCAGACCCGGACGCAGGGCGTCGAGGGCCCCCTCGACGCCGTGGGTCACGCGCAGGGTGTTCGCCCACGGGAACTTCTCGACGATGAGCAGGATGCCGATGCCGTCGTCGATGATGCCGTCACCGATCATCGCCTGGTGGTCGATTACGACGTCCGAAATGTCCTTCATGAGGATCGCCGGCTGCCCGGCGACGGGCGGACGCACCACCACATTGGCGAGGTGGTCCGGCGTGACGTCGTTCGTGTCGTAGACGATGGGGAGCACGTGCCGAACCGGCAGGCGCTGGTTCGGCGTCTCGATGTAGCCCCCGGTGCCGACCATGTGTCCGTCACTATGGAGCGCGAGACCCACGTCGAGCGAGTCGGAGGTCGCCTTCATGACCTCGTTGACCGTCACCTGGTGCTGCGCCATGCGCGCGGGATCCACGTGAACCTGCAGCATCTCGAGGCGCTCGCCCCAGATGGCGACGTTCGCCACGCCGGGCACCCGCAGCAGGCGCTGGCGGATCGTCCAGTAGGTGATCATGCCGAGGTCGATATCCGTCAGCACGTCGGAGGTGATCCCGATCTTGATCATGCGGCTGGTCGCCGAGAGCGGCGGCACGAGCACCGGCGGACTGCACCAGGTGGGAAGCGCGTGCGCCACGAGGCCGATGCGTTCTTGCACCATCTGGCGCGCCCTCATCAGGTCGGTGCCCCGCTCGAAGTACAGCTTGACGGCCGACAGGTCGGGGACCGACTTCGAGCGCATGGTGTCGAGGTGAGGGATCCCCGCCAACGCCTCCTCGATCGGCACGGTGACCAGCGCTTCGACCTCGGCCGGCGAGAGCCCGAGCGAAATCGTCTGGATTTCGACCAGCGGGGGCGCGAACTCGGGAAAGACGTCCACCGGCATCTGCCGGAGTGCGCCGAGCCCGAAGAACACCATGGCAGCCGAAGCGGCTATCACGAGGAAGCGGAACTTCAGGCTCGTACCAACGATGAATCTCAACATTTCAGACTCCGCTCTCCTGACTCAAGGGGGGGGATCAAAGCGCGTGGATCGGGCCGCGGGGGGCCTACATCCCGTACTCAGCTCCGTAAATCTCGGCCACGCCGTCCGTGGCCACGCGGGTTCCGACCGACGGACCCGCGTTCAGGAAGACGTCATCTCCCACGATGTCGTCGACATCGATCGCCGAGCGGAGGAACACTCGATCCTTCAGCATCGAGTACACCCAGACACCGCCATTGGGGTCGTAGATGATCGACGAGTAGGGGACGACCTTCCTTCCCATCTTCATCTCGACCTTTTCCGTCAGGAGGGCGATCCGCTCGACGGCGCGAGCCGTGAGCGTCACCTGCTTGAGGTCGCTGCCCGGAACGTCCTGAAGCGTGGCGGGGACCACCCCGCTGTCCGCGCCGAGCGACTTGCCACCCGCCGCCAGGACGGGCGAAGCCAGGAACGGCAGCACGGCGCACGCCGCGATCACAGTCTTCCATCGGTTGAAGCACATCATCTTGTTCTCTCCTCTGCTCGGATCCCGAAATACCGGGACCGAGTCGCTAAGCAGCTTCTTCTTCTTCGATGACATCAAGGGACTCCGCGCTGCCCGCATAGGCGAGATACAGCGCGGGGACCACCCAGAGGCTCACGATCACCGAGCTGATGACGCCGCCGATCACGACGGCTGCCATCGAGTGCAGGATCTCGAATCCCGCGACGTTGCCGAACAGCGCGACGGGCACGAAGACCGCGATCGCCACGATCGCCGTCGTGAGAATCGCCCCGAATCGCTCGCGGGTTCCGCGCTGCACGAGCTCGGGCGAGGGCGATGCCCCCGAATCCTTCTCGAGGTCGCGGTAGCTCGAGATGAGCACCAGGGCGCTGCGCGCCGTCAGCGCGAGCACGGCGAGGAATCCGAGCAGTGAGCCCAGCGACCCGATCCCGCCGGCGATGAGTCCCGTGGCGATACCGCCGAGCAGCGCCACCGGCAGGCTGAGCAGCAGGAAGAAGGCCAGACTCCAGCTCCCGGACGCGGCCTGCAGGAGCAGCAGGACGCCCAATGCCGCTGCGATCGCCACCGCGCGGACGTTCTCCATCGCCGCGGCGGCCGCCGCGTGGGCGCCGAGCACCTCCGCCCGGTGCTCGAGCGGGAAGTCGATTCCCTGGCGAATACGCTCGGACAGCTCGGCAGAAATGTCGGCGATGTGACGGCCAGCGACCTCTGCCTCGACGTCGAGGTGACGCGCCACCGCATTGCGTCGGATGACGGGGGGCTGTGGCTTGATCTGTGCCCTGGCCACTTCCTTGAGTCGGACGTGTCCACCGGCCGGCGTGTCGAGCAACAGGTTCTCGACGCTGCTCACACTGTGACGCACCTCGGGAACGCCCCAGACGACCACGTCGAAGACCTTGCGCTCTTCGAACAGGCTGCCCACCGCGATGCCGCCCAGCAGCGTCGCCGCCTGGCGGCGCACCTGGCCGGGGGTCAACCCGTGCACCTGGGAGTTGGCGAGATTCGGCTCGATCTCGAGGTTCGGGCGCAGATCCGGATAATTGACCTCGGGTGCCTCGATGCCTTCGACCCGCGCCATGACGGCTCGCACTTCCTCTGCCTTGCTGCGGAGCGTGTCCATGTTCTCGCCGTAGACCCGCACCACGACCATGTCGCCGGGGCCGGTCTCGTCGAGCAGGCGCTCCCCGAGGAAGGTGTCGACGTCGATGTCGTATCCCGCGTAGCCGCTCGCGACCGCGCGGACGGCGTCGACGGTGGCGTCGTAATCCGCGGCGCGGCTCACGTTGACCCAGACCTCGCCACCGTAGATGTCCTTCGTCGTGTCGGACATGACGGCCCGGCCCACGTGGGCGCTCACCGAGCGCACGCCCGGCAGGCCACGCAGCTCAGCTCCCATCCGCTCCGACACGCCCTGCATGACGGTTTCGGACGTCCCGGGCGGGGCGTCGACGCTGATGACGACATCGCGCTCGCGGAACGTGGGAAGCAGGACGTCGTGCGATTTCTGCAAGCCCGAGAAGCCCGCGACAACGAGCACGCCCGCCAGCGTGACGACTCCGGCGACCGCCGTGCCCGACAGCCCGGTCACCGCGGAGTAAATGCCGTCGTGGACGCCGGCGAGCGTCTGCATCAGAGGCGACTCGCTACCAGCGGCTTCGGCGTCGCCGAGGAGCAATACGCCGAGCGCCGGGGTGACGGTCATGGCGACCAGCATCGAGACCACCAGGGCCAATCCGTAGCTGTAGAGGACCGGCTGCGCGAACGCACCGCCCAGCCCATCGAGGAGCAGCAGCGGCGCCGCGCCCATCGCGACGATCACCGTCGCGTACAGGAGGGGCCGTCGCATCTCGAGCGCCGCGGAGAAGATCGTCTTCGCCGTGGCGAGTGCATCGTCGCCGCTCGCCGCGCGCACGCGTCTCGCGGTATTCTGGACGTCGCCCACGGCGTCATCGATGAGCACCACCAGGCCCGCGGCGAGACCGGCGATGATCATCGCGTTGATGGTGATGCCGAGCACGGAGAGCACCGTGACTGCGGCAAGAACGGACACGACGACCGCTACCGCGCTGATCAGCGCCGTGCGCCAGTTGAGCGCGGCGAGGAAGAGCACGCCGATCATCAGCGCCGTACCGATCAGCAGAACCGATGCGAGGTTCGCCACCGCCATGTCGAGGTACGTCGCGGGTCGGAAGTAGGAGGTGTCCATCGAGATCCCGGTCAGACCGAGCTGCAGGGACTCCACCGCTGCCTCGGTCGCCTGGGTTACGTCCTGGGTGTTCGCCCACGGGAATTTCTCGACCACCAGCATCAGCGCGGGTCCGCCGTCGATGATGGCGTCGCCGATCAGCGGCTGGTGGTCTTCGACCACATTCGCGACCTGGCTCAGGGGCTTCGTCGTGCCTTCGACGATCACCTTCCCGAGATCCTGGGGCGTCGAGATCGGCAGCAGATGCTGGATCGTGAGCCGCTGCTGTGGGGTCTCGATCCAGCCGCCGGTGCCCGGAGTCGAAGCGTCGAGATAGGTGAGCGGCGACGACCAGAGAGCATTGCCGGCCGTGTTGATGATCTGTTGCAGGGTCACGCCCTCATCTCGCAGGTGCTCGGGATCGACCTGTACCTGGAGCTGGCGCTTGCGCTGTCCAAAGATGGAGACCTGGGCGACGCCGGGAACGCCGCTGAGCCGCGGAACGATGGTCCAGCGCGCGAGCACGGACATGTCGATCAGCGATGTCGTGTCCGAGGTGAGGCCAATCGCCAACACTCGGTTGACCGACGACACGGGCTGGAGCATCGCCGGCGGCGTCGAGACGTTAGGCAGCGCGTGGGCGGCCAGCAGCCTCTCCTGCACCACCTGTCGCGCCTGCATCATGTCGACGTTGGGTTCGAAAAAGAGAACGATCGACGAAAGACCGGGGATCGACTCCGAACGAATCTCGTTAAGCCACGGCACGCCGTTCAGCAGGTCCGCCTCGAGGGGCACCGTGAGCATGGCCTCCACCTCGTTGGCAGACAGTCCCAGTGCCTCGGTCTGCACTTCGACGTAAGGCCGCGAAAACTCCGGCAAGATGTCCACGGGCATGCTACGAAGCTGGCTCAAGCCGAATACCATCAGCACCGCAGCTGCGGCGAGAACCAACAGTCGGAGCTGAATGCTCCACGCGAGAATCCAACGCATTATCGTTCTCCTTCAATCACCGATTCCGAGATTCCGAAACAGGGGGGTCCAGCACAGCGCTCCCCGCTACGCACGGGGGGCGAGTCAATTCGAACGGGCGAGTCCAGTGGAACCCATAGATCCCGTTGAACGGAAAGAGGGACGGCAACGGTGAACGGGAAGAGCCCCATCGACGGAATCGAGGGAGGCAGGTCGCTCTTACACAAAATCGGCTGATTAATCAGTCGCATCCGGTACCGAATACAGACAATATCAAGAGATTAAAAACTTATGAGAAAAATCGAACAGGAACCGGCAATAAACCGGCAGCTTGGTCAGTTACATGTATTCTTTTTCACCCAACACATCATCAGCGGCTAACGGTGTGTCTAGTCACGCGAGAAGTAAAGCGATTTGGCGCGACAGTCCTGCGCGGAAATGCTGGGGATCGAATGTGCAACCTCCCCCCCCAAAGCACTGAAGATACTAGGGAAATGTCATGATCTCGCCTCTATCGATTCGACGGACTCTATTGACAAGAAAAAGATTTAAAGTTTTCTCGCCGATTCTCCGCGGAGTTGGTGGCATCGAGCCACAGGCCGCGTGCGTGCTTCGTCAGAAACGTCCTCGGGAGTTGCTTGCAGGGAACGTGAACTCTCACCAGATCCGATCCGAACGGGCGTTTTTGATGAGTTTGGGTGGATAGACAGAGACGGGCGTCCGAATCACGGAAACCCACGAGCGGCGGCTCGAGAGAGTGCGTACCGGGACTTGACCGACAACCCGTCGAAATCGACGGTGCCAAGGAGATCTTCGTGCGAAACAAATCGGGATCCACTTCCCTCTTTTTCTTCCTGCTCGCCCTGTGCGCCTGGGCACTGACGGCCGCGCCCGTAAGCGCCGCGGCCACAAGCAGCGTCGACGCCGGGCCGTTGGCGGTCTGGCAGGTCAAGGACGGCATCACGTTCGTTCCGGGGTTCCGGGTCCAGACCCGCTACTCGTACGCGCAGGACGACGACCACACCATCCAGATCAAGCGCTTCCGGCTGAAGGGCTCGGGCAAGCTGTTCGGCATCGCGAAATACGGTTCCGAACTCAAGATCGACGGAACCGGTGCCGGCGGCTCGCCGACCGCGGCCGTCGAGAACGCCTGGGTCGAGTTCACGAAGCTGCCGGTGGCGAACCTGCGGGTCGGTCTCTACGACATTCCCTTCTCGCGCAGCAACCTGACCTCGGACTCGAAGCTGCTGCTGGTGGACCGCAGCGAGATCCGAAGCCGCTTGAGCAAGGTGGGAATCTCGGACAACACGACGGGCGCGCTGTTCCACGCCCGCCCCATGGACGGTCTCCTCGAGTACGCCGCCGGCGTCTTCATGAACGAGGACTTCGGAGAGGTGCCCACGTGGTCGGGACGCATGGTGCTGAACCTGCTCGACAAGCCCGGACAGGGCGGCTACGGCGACTACCGCGGCTCCTACATCGGCGACGGCAATCGGCTGGCGATCGGCGTGAGTGCCGCCTACATGTCGGATGCGAGTGATTCCAGTGCGATGCCGACTACTTTCGACCAGTACGCCGTCGGCGTCGACGTCTTCTTCAACCGCGGACCGATCACCCTCCAGGGCGAGTACGGGCGCTTCGAGCAGACCCTCACGACGGGTGTACTTCCCAATCAAACGACCGAGGGCGGCTACGTTCAGGCTGGCTACGTGCTCCCGGCCACGTCGATGCTGCCGGCCTACTGGCCGACGACGGAGCTCGCGGTGCGCTACCAGGAAGTCAAGGGCGGCTACCTCAAATCGGATGGCACGCTTGCATCGGACGCCGCAGATTTTCAGAATCACATCAAGTGGACGTCCATCGGGCTGAACTTCTACATCCACGCCCACAACCTGAAGATCCAGGCCGACTACACGATCAAGAAAGAGACGGTCGAGATCGCGAACAACATGTTCCAGGTTCAGCTTCAGCTGGACTTCTGAGAGCAAACGAACCGCCCAGAGTCGTCAGCAGCTGGATCTCGGGTGAGCTGCGCCTGTTAGCCTGTTAGCGGGGGGAGGTTTCTGCCAAAACCGCTTTCGATTCGCTGGAATCGAATCGACACTTGCGTCGAGGGATCGATTCGAGTTGCGCACGAACTGCGCTTCTCGTGTCGAAACGGACCGAGGATCCCGGTTCGCTCGACGACGGGGTCACCTGACCTCGCGCGGTGCGTGATAATTTGGTTGATTGCGCGAGGAATCAACAGAGTGTCGGGCAATCCGGTGAAGTTGCTGGTGGTCGCGCGGTGTTTCGGCTTCCGAGAGGCCTCGAGAGGGGTCGTTCGGTGAGCACCGAGCCCTCGATTGCGGCCGGAGCTCGGTTCACCGGCCATCCGTCCGCTACGGTACACAGCAGCGGTTCACGAGAGGTCTGATGTCGTCCCGGGTTCCGTTCCTAGGTTGCGCGCTCGACGATCTGTCTGGTGCCCTGCGCTCGATGTTCGGTCTCGACGCAGCGTCGCCCGAAAGGGTGTCGGAGTTGCTCGGCGGCCGGAAGACGCCGCCGATGCCGCACCGGCGACGGGCCGCTCGGTTCGAATCGCGTGGACGACGCCCGCGCCCGTCTCGCCGCCCGAAAGGAAATCTCGTTCTCATCCGGTAGAGCCGATCGGCCACGCGTCCGGCGAGGCGCCTACTCGATCCGCGTTCCCACCCGGTCCCAACGCATACGCTGCGTCATCAAGTCCCACCAGGTCAGCGGGTTCGCGAGTTCGAGCCACGCGCCGTCCCAGGCCCAGCTCCAGTAGAGAACGAACACCGGACCGCGGATCTCCTGCCTCCGCACCGTCCCCCACGACCGGCTGTCCTTCGAGTGGTCGCGGTTGTCACCGAGCACGAAGTAGCGGCCCGGCGGAACGTCGAACACCGCGGGCGGAGGCCCGCCCCTCCGCGGGTCGTCGAGCGTGCGAAAGTGGCGATCCGGGAGCGTCACATCGTAGACGTCGAGTTCGTGTCCCTTGTCGTCGATGAAGCTCTCGCCGCTCTGGGTGCTGTCGATCGGGTGGCCGTCGACGAGCACCACGGCGTCCCGCACTTCGATGCGTTCGCCGGGTAGGCCCACGATGCGCTTCACGAACTCCTCGCGCGGCAGATCGGGGCGTTCGTCGGCCGGAAAGGTGTCGCGACCGCTCTGTGCGACCGTGAAGACCACCACTTCGCCGCGCTCGGGGTCCCGCAGCCCGGGCAGTCGGAAGTCGGTGAACGGAACGCGGGCGCCGTACACGAACTTGTTGACGAACAGGTGGTCGCCGATCAGGAGCGTCGGGAACATCGACCCCGAAGGGATGCGAAATGGCTCGACCACGACGGTCCGAATCGAAAACGCGATGAACACGGCAAGCACGATCGTGCTGATCTGCTCCCAGACGCCGCTCACGACCCGCCGCGGGCGCACGCCGACGTCTGCGCTGCCCTCGCCCGACGGGTTCGAGGGGTCGGAAACGCCCGGGGCCGAGTTCGGCTCGGAGTCGCGGCCGGCCGGCGCCGTCACGAGTCGTCCAGCTTGAGCGCCGCGAGGAAGGCCTCCTGGGGGATCTCGACCGACCCGACCTTCTTCATCCGGCGCTTGCCGGCCTTTTGCTTCTCGAGGAGTTTGCGCTTTCGCGAGATGTCACCGCCGTAACACTTCGCAGTGACGTTCTTGCGCAGCGCCTTTACGGTCGTCCGCGCCACGACGCGCGCGCCGATCGCGGCCTGCAGTACCACCTCGTACATCTGACGCGGGATGAACTCCTTGAGCTTTCTGACGAGAATGGTGCCGTGACCGTGCGCCTTCTCGCGGTGCACGATCAGCGAGAGCGCGTCGATCGACTCGCCGTTCACGAGCACGTCGAGCTTGACGAGGTCGGCGCGGCGGTAGTCGATGAACTCGTAGTCGAAGGAGCCGTAACCACGCGTGACGCTCTTGATGCGGTCGTGGAAATCGAGCACCACCTCGGCGAGCGGCAGCTCGTAGCGCACCTGCACGCGGGAGCCGTGGTGCATCATGTCCCGCTGCGTTCCGTGGCGGTCCTGGCAGAGCGCGAGTACGGGTCCGAGATAGTCGTCGGGGGTGTGGATCGTCGCGAGGATCATGGGCTCCTCGATGTGGTCGTACTCACCGGCCGACGGAAGCGACGCGGGACTCTCGATCTCGAACGCTTCGCCGCCCGGCATGACCACGCGATAGCGCACCGTGGGAGCCGTGGTGATGAGATCGAGGTCGTACTCGCGCTCGAGGCGCTCCTGGATGATCTCGGAGTGCAGGAATCCCAGAAATCCACAGCGGAATCCAAAGCCGAGCGCGGCGCTCGTCTCGGGCTCGTACGAGAGCGACGAGTCGTTGAGCTTGAGCTTCACCAGTGCGGTCTTCAGCGCCTCGAAATCCTCGGAGCTCACGGGGTAGAGCCCCGTGAACACCATCGGCTTCGCCTCGAGGAAGCCCGGCAGGCGCTCCGGGAGATTCTTGCCGGCGAGACACAGCGTGTCGCCGACAAACACCTCGGCGAGCGTCTTCACGCCCGCGATCACGACGCCTACCTCTCCCGCCCGAAGCGCTTCCACCTTGCGGGGGAAGGGATCGACGACGTGAAGCTCCTGGATATCGCGCTCCGTACCGTGCGCCATCATGCAAATGCGGGCGCCGCGCGTGAGGCTGCCATCGACAACGCGCACCAGCATCGCGGCGCCGACGTACGAATCGAACCACGCGTCGAACACGAGCGCCCGGGTGGGCGCTTCCCGATCGCCCTTCGGCGGCGGGATCCGCCCGATGATGGCCTCGAGAAGCTCCGGGATGCCGTCTCCCTCCTTTGCCGAAACGGACAACACGTCGGCCGCATCGAGGCCAATCACGTCCTCGATCTCTACGGCGACGCGGTCCGGATCCGCCGACGGGAGATCAATCTTGTTCACGATCGGGATGATCTCGAGGCCGGCGTCGACCGCGAGGTAGGCGTTGGCGAGGGTCTGCGCCTCGATCCCCTGCGCGGCATCGACGACGAGGATCGCGCCCTCACACGCGTGGAGCGCCCGCGACACCTCGTACGAGAAGTCGACGTGGCCGGGCGTGTCGATCAGGTTGAGGATGTACCGCTCCCCATCGGACGCGACATAGCTCATCCGCACGGTCTGGGCCTTGATCGTGATGCCGCGCTCGCGTTCGAGATCCATGTTGTCGAGAAACTGGGCGCGCTTCTCGCGCTTGCTGATCGACTGCGTCGCGTCGAGCAGGCGGTCGGCCAGCGTGCTCTTCCCGTGGTCGATGTGCGCAACGATGCAGAAGTTGCGAATTCGCGAGGGGTCGGTCATCCGGCCCCCTGGGCGAGCGGCGATGCCGGCGAGTGGAGGTATGCGCGCGTCGCGTCGCGCCAGTCGCGCAGTGCGACGCCATGCGCGCGGGCCTTCGAGCAGTCGAGCACCGAGTAGAGAGGGCGTGGCGCCGGGCGCGCAGAGGCGTCGGTGTCGGTGCGCTCGACGACGAGTTCCGGAGCCCCGGCCTCATCGACGCAGAGCCTCGCGAGATCCCACCACGTGGCCTCGCCGTCGTTCGACAGGTGGAACAGACCCGAGGCGCCGGCGGCCTCGAGGTCGCGCAGAGCACTGGCGAGGTCCACCGCGTAGGTGGGGCGCCCCTTCTGGTCGGCCACCACGGCGAGCGGCCCACTCACCTCGCCGCTCCGGCGCAGGGCCACCTGTCCGAGGATCGCGCTGATGAAGTTCTTCCCGTGACCGAAGACCCAGCTCGTGCGAGCCACGATCGCACCGGCATCCGCTTCTGCGACCCGGCACTCCCCCTCGAGCTTCGACGCGCCGTAGACGGTCAGGGGTCCGGTGGCGTCGCTCTCGCGGTACGGGCGCGTGCCATCACCGGGAAACACGTAGTCGGTCGACACGTGCAGAAACTTCGCGCCGGCGTCTCTAGACGCCCTGGCGAGCAGCTCCGGGGCCTCGGCATTCACGCGGTAGGCGAGCTCCCGCTCCGACTCGCAGCCGTCGACATTCGTGTAGGCGGCAGCGTTGGCGACGACGGACGGCGTTTCCGAGAGCTCGCCGAAGAATCGCTTCACCGCCTCGGGATCGGCAATGTCGAGAGCGGCGTGGTCCGGCGCTCCCAACAGTACGTCGTCCGGCGAGGCGGCGACCGCCTCCACGAAGGCGCGCCCGAGCTGTCCGTTGCCGCCGGTGATGATCCAGTTTTTCGCCATGCGCTCTCCCGAGTGGGTGACACGGTCCGCGTCCTCCGCTCGGCGCTTCTTGGGGTAGGCCCTCGGGGCGGCTCTTCGCCGCCGAATCGGAGGACTATCGCCCGTGATCTTCGGTCAAAACCCAGGTCGGTAGCTTCTCTTCGGTCTTCAGGCGGCCGGCTGTACGCTGGGCTTCGGCCCGGGAAGCAATCGGACCGACTCTCACCCGCCACCGGGCGTCGCCGGTGGCCGCTCCGGGCGAGAGATACACTTCGTAGCCCTTCGCCCGGAGGCGCGCAGCGAGCCTCTCGGCTACCTGGCTCTCGCCGAATGCCCCCACCTGGACGGCCGCCCGGCCGGCGGGCGGCGCTGCTGCCACGGTCGGAGGCGCCGAGGGTCGCGTCGCGGGTACCCCGGGGGTCGGCTTCGCAACGGCGCGCGCGGGACCGGTCAGCGGGTCCTTCGGGGCTGCGGCCACCGGAGCGAGCGCCTCGTCACTCGACCCGCCTGCCGACGCCGAGAGATCCACCGATTCCGTGCCGCCGAGCAGGTAACGGGCGACCAGGTCGGGCTCCTCCCAGAAACCGCCCGCCAGGAGTCCCACGCCGAACCCACCCCCGCCCAGAACGAGCAGGCCGAGGGCGGTGGGAAGCAGGCCTCGTGCTTCGGTCGCCACTACATGTGCTCCGGCGCGGAGATCCCGAGGAGACCCAGTGCGTTCGCGAGGACGGTGCGAACACCGAGCACCAGGCCGAGGCGCGCGTTCGTGAGCGCTTCGTCGTCGCCGAGGACCCGGTGGTTGCTTCCGTCCTGCACGTAGGGGTTCCAGAGACCCGCCAGATCTTCCGCGTAGTAGGCGAGGTGGTGGGGCTCTCGAGTGAGCGCCGCCTGATTAACGATCTCGGGAAACTCCGAGAGCTTCTTCAGAAGCTCGATTTCCTCGGGAAGCGTGAGCGGAGATACGTCGATGGACGTCCGCTCCGGCATCGCGACCCCCTTCTCCGTGGCCTTTCGCTCGATACCAAAGGTGCGCGCGTGGGCGTACTGCACGCGATAGGCGGGGTTCTTCTTCCAGTCCTTGTCCTTCGCAACGTCGAGGTCGAAGTCGAGGTGGCTCTCCGCGCGCCGCCGCACCATGAAGAATCGGAAGACGTCGACGCCAACGTCCGCCACGAGTTCATCCACCGTCACATAAGTGGCTCGTCTCGTGCTCTGCTTCACCTGCTCGCCGCCCCGCGTGAGTGTCACGAACTGGTGCATCACGAGCTCCATGCGCTCCTCGGGACAGTCGAGGGCAGCCGCTGCCTTGCGCACGAACGGAAACTGCTCGAAGTGATCAGCACCCTGGACATCGAGTACGACGTCGAACTTCCGCCGGAACTTCTCTCGGTGATACGCGATGTCGGGCAGCAGGTACGTGGGCTCGCCCGTCCGCTTCACGAGCACGCGGTCGCGATCGAGACCGAGATCCGTCGCCTTCAGCCAGACCGCCTCGTCCTTGTCGTAGACGAGGCCCTTTCCGCGCAGGTCGCCGAGGGTCTCCTCGATCCGACCCTCGGAATAGAGGTCGCTCTCGTTCGAGTACACGTCGAAGGTGATCCCGACCGTATCGAGGGTCTTGCGGATCGCCGCGAAGATCACTTCTTCGGCGGTGCGCTTGAAAATGTCCGGATCTTCGGGGTCCGCGAGAGCGTCGCCGTACTCGTCGCGCAGCCCCTGGGCGAGATCGGTGATGTAGGCGCCCTGATAACCGTCGCGCGGGAAGACGACGGGAAGGCCGTCGATCTCCTCCGGCCACTGCGCCTCGGAGTCGCCGAGGAGCTCCTCGGGCGGCGGAGCGGCGCTTCCAAGCAGCTCGAGGTAGCGCGCGCGCACCGAGTCGCCGAGGAGGCGCATCTGCCGCCCACCGTTGTTGAAGTAGTACTCGCGCGTGACGTCGAAGCCGTTGGCCTCCAGGAGCGTTGCGATCACGTCGCCGAGCACGCCTTGCCGACCGTGGCCAAGCGTCAGGGGCCCCGTCGGATTCGCAGAGACGAACTCGACCTGGACACGCTGTCCCTCGCCAATCGAGGAGTGACCAAAGCTGCCGCCCTCTTCGAGCACGCGACCGAGAAGCTCGTGCCAGCGCTCGCCGGCAAGCCAGACGTTGACGAAGCCCGGTCCCGCCACCTGGGCGCGGTGGACGCGATCGCCGTGCTCGGGCAGGAGAGCGACGAGTTGCTCGGCGATGTCGCGGGGCGGACGCCGCAGTCGCTTCGCGAGCAGCATGGCGGCATTGCACGCGAAGTCGCCGTGGTCGGGGCTGCGCGGCGCCTCGAGCGCGAACTCGGGTAGCGCACCCGGATCCCCCGCCTCGCCTAGGAGAGCGCGCAGCGCAGACTCGAACTGTTCGAAAAGCTGTTCTCTCACGGTAAGAGACCCTGGACCGCACTCGACGGTACGCCGGGCAGCGATCCCACGATGTCCTTCTCCTGTACCCGGGGCAGCCGGACCACCGTCTCCCCGGAACGTGCGTATTCGAGATCCTCACGGATTGCCTTCTCGAGCGCGAAACCCTCGTCAACGAGCGCGAGGGCCTCCGCCTCGAGGGCGGCGACTTCACTTTTCAACGCAGCGATGCGTCGTTCGGCGCCCGCGAGGTCGCTTTGGAGCCGCCACCAGCTGCGCAGTCCGGTGTCGGCGTCGAGCCCCGCCCAGACCGCAACCCAGACGGCCACCGCGCACATCAGTGCCGGCACCCACCAGAACCTTTTCACGCCCCCCCCCAGAGCCGGAACCCAGAACAATAGCAATAACGAGTGGTTCTGGCCCGAGGCGGGCGGGGAGCACGAGCTACGAAGTGGGCTTCGCTGCCAGGAGTCGCCGGACCCGGTCGACGTAGCTCGGGGCGTCCCATTCCTTGGGCCCGATGTAGCGCTCCACTACGACCCCCTCCGCGTCGACGAGGAGTGACTCGGGGAAGCGAAACGCCTGGTAAGTCTCGGACACGTCCTTCTCGACGTCGTGCAGAACGGGAAAGGTGAGCCCCAGACGCTTCCGGAACGCCTGCACGGGCTCGACGGAATCGTCGACCGAGATGGCGAGCAGCGCAAAGCCCGAAGCGGCGAGCTCGCGATGGAGGCGCTCCATCGCCGGCATCTCATCCTCGCAGGGCTTGCACCAGGTCGCCCAAAAGTTGAGGAGCACGACTTTTCCGCGCAGCCCCTCGAGCGTCACCGGCGCGCCGCCGTCGACACGAGACAGCTCGAAGCCGGGGGCAACGCTACCCCGGATGACCGGAGGTGGGGCGTCGGGACCGAGGACCACCGCGAAGACAGCAGCGCCTACCACGACCGCGGCCACGAGCCAGGGACCCATGCCCCGACGCTCCGAAGCGGGGGCAGGCCGCGCGTGATCGGGTCCGCTCATGGAGGCCCTCGGACCTACGCTCCGGCGTCGGCGGACTCGCTCGCCTTCTTCTTCGAGGCCTTCTTCTTCGAGGTCTTCTTCTTGCTTGCGGCCGCGCCCGGCATGCCGCCCTCGACGAGCTCGACGATGGACATCGGCGCGTTGTCACCGATGCGGTTTCCGAGCTTCAAGACGCGCGTGTAGCCGCCCGGGCGTTCGCGGTAACGCTCGGCGTACTCGTCGAACACTTTCGCCGCGACGTCGCGCTCGCGAATGATCCGCAGAGCGCGACGGCGGTTGTGGAGTCCGCCCTTCTTGCCGAGCGTGATCATACGATCCGCGAGGCGGCGCACTTCCTTCGCCTTCGCATCGGTGGTCTCGATGCGTCCGTGCTCGAGCAGAGACGTCACCATGTTGCGATACATGGCTAGGCGATGGGAGCTCGTGCGCCCCAGCTTTCTCGATCGTTGGCGGTGGCGCATCGGGCCTACCCCTCGCGCTCGCGCATCCGCTCGAGGGCCGCGCGGTCCGGGAAGCCGTCGATGGTCATCCCGAGCTCGAGGCCCATGGAGGTAAGCACTTCCTTGATCTCGTTCAGCGATTTTCTTCCGAAATTCTTCGTCTTCAGCATTTCGGACTCGGTCCGCTGAACGAGCTCTCCGATGTGGCGAATGTTTGCGTTCTGCAGGCAGTTCGCCGACCGCACCGACAGCTCGAGCTCGTCCACCGACTTGAAGAGATTCGGATTGAGCGGTGTGGGCTCATCCGCGGCGGTCGCGTGGGCCTCGACCGGCTCGTCGAAGTTGATGAAGATGGTGAGCTGCTCCTTCAGGATCTTCGCCGCATACGCGAGCGCATCCACGGGAGCCACGGTGCCATCGGTCCAGATGTCGAGCGTCAGCTTGTCGAAGTCGGTCTCGCGACCGACGCGGGCCGGCGTGACCGTGTAGTTGACCTTTTGAACCGGCGAGAACACCGAGTCGATCGCAATGGTGCCGATCGGCATGTCTTCGGTCTTGTTCTTCTCGGCGGGCACATAGCCCTTGCCGAGCCCCACGGTGATCTCAAACTCGACGTCGGCGTCCGGCGAGAAAGTGGCGATCTTGTGATCCGGATTGAGGATGTCCACCGACGAATCGTTGGCGGCCAGGTCGCCTGCGTGCAGGACGCCCTCGCCCGTCCTGTGAATGCGCAGCGTCTTCACTCCCTCCGTATGGAGCCGCATCCGCACTTCCTTGAGATTCAGGATGATGTCCGTGACATCTTCCATCACACCGGGAACGGACGTGAACTCGTGCTGGACACCCGTTATTTGGACGGATGTGATCGCCGCCCCCTGCAGCGACGAGAGCAGCACTCGGCGCAGCGAGTTGCCGAGCGTGGTACCAAAACCCCGCTCCAGCGGTTCGCATGTGAAGCGGCCATTCGTTTCCGTGAGCTCGCTCTCGCTGGCCTCGAGGCCACGCGGTCGGATGAGTTCACGCCAGTTTCGAGCAATCTGATCCTGTTCCATTCGGTACCCCCTTTGTACCTCGCATCGGTGCGTGGACGCGCACCGAAACATCTTCGAGCCCAACTGCGGGCCTCTATTTAGACCCTTCTGGGTCAGCTTCTTGCGGACCTCGCCGCACGCGAATTAGCGGGAATACAGCTCGACGATCAGCTGCTCCTGGATCGGCATCGTGATGTCGTCGCGCACCGGCATGGCCGCCAACTTACCCGCAAAATTGTCCTTGTCGATTTCGAGCCACTGCGGAAGGCTACGGCTCTCGAGCGCCTCGAGTGCCCCGGCGATGCGGGCCACCTTATGAGACTTCTCGCGGAGCGTCACCACCGCGGGAGGCCCCAGCAGCATCGACGGAATCGTCGCCTTCTTGCCGTTCACAAGGAAGTGACCGTGCTTGACGAGCTGCCGCGCTTCTGCGCGGGAGGTCGCGAAGCCCATACGAAAGACCACGTTGTCGAGGCGTCGTTCGAGAAGCATGAGCAGGTTCTCACCCGCCCGCCCCTTCATGCTCGACGCCTTCTTCATCGTCGCGGCGAACTGGCGCTCGAGCAGGCCGTACATCCGCTTCACCTTCTGCTTCTCGCGCAGCTGCACTCCGTAGTCGGAGAAGCGTGTGCGCCCCTGGCCGTGCTGTCCCGGCGGATAGCCTCGGCGCTCGACACCACACTTGGCGCTGAAGCAACGGTCGCCCTTGAGGAAGAGCTTCGTGCCCTCCCGTCGGCAGAGTCGGCAGACCGAACCTGAGTATCGGGCCATTTTGGCGTTCTCCGTTTCTAGACGCGGCGCCGCTTGGGAGGGCGGCAGCCGTTGTGCGGAATGGGTGTGTTGTCGCGGATCATGCTCACCTTGATGCCAGCGGCCTGAATCGCCCGCACTGCGGACTCGCGGCCGGCTCCCGGACCCTTGACGTGCACAGAGACCTGGCGAATACCGTGCTCAATGGCCTTCTTCGCGCATTCCTCGGCAGCGACCTGAGCGGCGAACGGCGTCGATTTCCTCGAGCCTTTGAAGCCCTGTCCGCCGGACGTCGACCAGCAGAGAGCATTCCCCGCCACGTCTGTGATGGTGATGATCGTGTTGTTGAATGTGCTCTGAATGTGCGCGATCCCTGACTGCACATTCTTCTTGACCTTCTTGCGTGCGCCCTTCTTCACGGGTGGGCCTCGTCCTATTTCGCCGGCTTCTTTCTGCCGGCGATGGTCTTGGCCGGACCCTTGCGGGTCCGGGCGTTGGTGTGCGTCCGCTGCCCGCGGACGGGGAGGCCGCGCCGGTGGCGAAGCCCCCGGTAGCAACCGATGTCCATGAGCATCTTCACGTTCTGTGAGACCTCGCGTCGGAGGTCTCCCTCGACGCGGTATTCGCGCTCGATGACCTCACGGAGACGAACGACTTCTCCGTCGGCAAGGTTGTCGGTCTTCGTATCGCCCGGAATGCCGGACTTCTCGCAGATCGCCACGGCCGAGTTGCGCCCGATACCGAAGATATAGGTCAGTGAGATGTCGATGCGCTTGTCGCGCGGGAGGTCGACGCCTTCGATGCGTGCCATACGTTACGCCTTCTCAGCCCTGTCGCTGCTTGTGCTTGGGGTTTTCGCAAATTACCCGCACCACGCCGCGGCGGCGGATGATGCGGCACTTGTTGCACATCTTTCGAACAGATGATCGGACCTTCACAGTTGGCTCCTAGTGCGAACCCGAAACCCGGGTGAGGATGTCGGCTCCGTCGTCCGTGATCAGAATCGTGTGCTCGAAGTGGGCGGACAGCGACCCGTCGGCCGTGACGGCTGTCCACTCGTCGTCGAGCATTCGAACGTCGGGTCCTCCAACGTCCACCATGGGTTCGATCGCAAACACCATGCCCGGCATGAGCCGTGGGCCGCGCCCGGGCCTTCCGTAATTCGGAATCCACGGCGCCTCGTGGAGCTGGCGCCCGATGCCGTGACCCGCGAAGACGCGGACCACAGAGTAGCCGGCATCCTCGGCGTGTCGCTCCACGACGTGGCCGATGTCCGAGAGACGTTTTCCCGGCGCCATGGTCTCGATCGCGAGGTCGAGACACTCTCGGGTCACGTTGAGCAGGCGCTGCTTCTCGGCGTCGATCCTGCCGACGGGGACGGTGATCGCCGAGTCGCCGTGGAAGCCGTCGAGGGAGACCCCGAAGTCCAGACTGACGATGTCCCCATCGTCGAGGACGCGCGGACCGGGGATCCCGTGGACAATTTCGTCGTTGACCGAAACGCAGAGCACGGCCGGGTAGTGGGGCAAATCGTGGGGCGCGTATCCCTTGAAGGACGACGTCACACCGCGGTCCTTGATCGCCTTCTCGGCTGCGCGATCGAGCTCGCCCGTGGTGACGCCCGGGCGCACCAGCTCCCGCAGCTCGAGGAGGATCTCCCCGACGTGCCTCGCGGACTCGCGCATCGATACGATCTCGCTACGCGTCTTGATGGAAATGCGCTCGCCAAAGGCCATCAGCCGCCCAGCGCCTCCTCGATGCGTCGTTCCACTTCTTCCACGGCGCCCATGCCGTCGATCTCGGTCAAGAGCCCGCGCTTTCTGTAGTAGTCGATCAACGGAGCGGTCTGCTCTCGATACACGCGCAGCCGCTCGCGGATGGTGTCCTCGTTGTCGTCGGCGCGTCCCTCGATCTCTGCGCGCTTCAACAGGCGTGCCACCACCGCGTCCTCGTCGACCGTGAGGCCGAGGCAGAGGTCGAGGCCGGAGCCCAGCTCCAAGAGGATGTCGGCCAGGGCGGCGGCCTGGGCCGCCGTGCGGGGGAAGCCGTCGAGCACGAAACCGGACCGGGCGTCTTTGGCTGCCAGGCGTTCGGCCGCGACTCCGATCACGACATCGTCGCTCACCAGCTCGCCGCGTTCCATCAGACCCTTGGCTTTGCGCCCGAGCTTCGTACCCGCCGCCACGGCGGTGCGCAGCATGTCACCCGTCGAGATCTGGGGAATGCCGTACTTCTCGACGAGACGGATCGCCTGGGTCCCCTTGCCGGCGCCCGGTGCGCCGAGAAGCAGCAGTCGTCGCTTGCTCATCGGCCGAGCCTCCCGCGGATCCGGGTGCCCTTGACGAAGCCCTCGTACTGCCGCGACACCAGATGGGACTCGACCTGCGCAATCGTGTCGAGCCCGACGCCCACCACGATCAGCAGCGCCGTGCCGCCGAAGTAGAACGGTACGTTGAAACGGATGGCGAGCAGCGTCGGCAACACACAGACCGCAGACATGTAGAGCGCGCCCACGAGCGTGATGCGCGTGAGGATGCGATCGATGTGCTCCGCGGTCTTCTTGCCGGGGCGGATACCGGGAATGTAGGCGCCGGACTTCTTGATGTTGTCGGCCACATCGACCGGATTGATCATGATCGCGGTGTAGAAATAACAGAAGAAGATGATCAAGCCGATGTAGACGATCTGATAGAGGAGGTTCTGCGGGTCCAGGTACGTGTTGATGAACGACTGCACGGCCGGAACCGAGGTAAACGTTCCCACGGTGTAGGGAATCATCAACAGCGACGATGCGAAGATGGCAGGAATGACACCAGCGGTATTGACGCGTAGCGGGAAGTAGCTCATCCCGCCCTGCATCACGCGCTTGCCAACGACCCTGCGTGCGTGCTGAATCGGGATCCGGCGCTGGCCGCGTTCGACCAACACGACGAAGAGCATGACTCCGACGATGATCACGGCGATGAAGAGGCCCTCGATGATCGTGAACTGATCGGTCTGCACCAGGCGCAGGAGCTGCCCCAGGGCCGATGGGATGTTGATCACGATACCGGTGAAGATGATGAGCGAAATACCGTTGCCGATGCCGCGCTCGGTGATCTGCTCGCCGAGCCACATGATGAACGCGGTACCCGACGTCAGCGTGATCATGCACATGAGCCGGAAGCTCCAGCCCGGATTCATGACCGCTCCCTCACCGAGCTGACCGCCTTCGAGGGCGATCGAGATCAGGAGGCTCTGGAACAATGCGAGCCCAATGGTGGCGTAGCGCGTGTATTGGTTGATCTTCTTGGTCCCCTGCTCGCCCTCCTTCTTGAGAGCCTCGAGCTGAGGGATAACGACGGTAAGCAGCTGGAAAATGATCGACGCGCTGATGTAGGGCATGATCCCCAGCGAGAAGATCGAGAGCTGCTCGAGCGCGCCGCCCGAGAACATGCTGAACAGTCCGAACATCGTGCCTGCGGCGCGTTCGAAGAAATCGCGCACCACGCTCGAGTCGATGCCGGGCGTTACGATAAACGCCCCCAGGCGGTAGACCGCCAGCATCCCGAACGTAAATAGGATCCGCTGCCGAAGCTCAGTGATCCGCGCGATGTTCTGAACGCCGCCGATCATGCGACGATCTCCACCTTTCCACCTGCGTCTTCGATCTTCTTGATGGCGGACGCACTTGCGGCCGTCACTTGCAGGGTGAGATTCTTCGGAGCGTCGCCCTCCCCGAGCACTTTGACCGGCGCCTTGTTGCGCTGGATCACTCCCCTCGCCTCGAGAGCGGCGACGTCCACGATGGCGCCATCGCCAAAGACCGCGAGCGACTTCAGGTTCACTACGCGCCAGGTCTTGCGGAAGATGTTGGTGAATCCGCGCTTGGGCAGACGCCGTACGAGCGGCATCTGGCCGCCTTCGAACCACATGGGCGTCTCTCGACCCGCCGACCGCTTGCCCTGGCCCTTCTCGCCGCGGCCACTCGTCTTTCCGTTACCGGATCCGAGACCCCGACCCACCCGCTTGGCGGGCTGCCGCGCGCCGGGACGGGGCTTGAGTTCGTCGAGCATCGCTCTAGCTCTCCACCACGACGAGGTGTTTCACCTTGTCGATCATTCCGCGCACGGCCGGGGTGTCCTCGCGCTCCACTATATGGTGGAGACGGCGCAGGCCGAGTCCGCGCAGCGTGGCGCGCTGGCGCTCGGTGTACCCGATCTGGCTCTTGACCCAGCGGATCTTCACGCTTGCCGTCTCGCTCATGATGACCGTCCGAGTTCGCGAAGCCGCTCTTCCGGATCCCGCATTTCCGAGAGCGCCTTCATCGTCGCCCGAACCACGTTGTGCGGGTTGTTCGTACCGAGCGTCTTCGTGAGAACATCGTGAACGCCCGCGGCCTCGAGCACCGCCCGCACCGGCCCCCCTGCGATGACACCGGTACCGGCGGACGCCGGTCGCAGCAATACGCGCGCCGCGCCGAAGCGTCCGATGATCTCGTGCGGGAGCGTGCCTTCGATCAGAGGAGCGCGGAGCAGCGACTTGCGCGCACGCTCGACGCCCTTCCGGATGGCCTCTGGAACCTCGCCCGCCTTCCCGTAACCGGCACCTACCACTCCGTCGCCATCGCCCACTACGACCAGCGCGCTGAAGCTGAAGCGACGACCGCCCTTGACCACCTTTGAAACGCGATTGATGTGCACCACTCGGTCGTTGAGTTCGAAATCGTTGGGATTGATCTGCACGGTTGCCATGATTCGCGCCGTCCTAAAACTGCAGGCCCGCTTCGCGGGCCGCGTCGGCCAGCGCTTTTACGCGGCCGTGGTAGAGGAAACCGTTACGGTTGAAAACCACCTGTTCGATCTGCTTCTCGCGCGCCGCGGCAGCGACCGCAGCCCCCACTTTCTTGGCGGCCTCGACATTGCCCGTGGAGGCGAGTCCAGCGGCGATGTCCTTCGACCGGGTCGACACCGTGGTGATCGTCGCGCCGGTTTCCGCGTCGAGAAGCTGCGCGTAGATGTGATTCGAGCTCCGATAGATCGTGAGACGCGGACGCCTCGACNCCGCGANGTCCTTCGCAATGCGGGTTCGGCGCGCGTCGTGCTTGCGCCGCTTCTCGTTTCGGGTCTTTCGCTTCATCGCGTCATACTCCTGCTCCTGCCCCGGCCTTGCCGACCTTGCGCCGCACGTGCTCGTTCAAGTAGCGGACACCCTTGCCCTTGTAGGGTTCGGGCGGACGAATCGAACGCACGTTGGCAGCGAATTGGCCGACCATCTGTCGGTCGATGCCTTCGATCTTGACCATGATGTTGCGATCCACGGATACTTTGATGCCCTCGGGAAGCTCCATCTCGACGGGGTGGGAGAAGCCGAGACTCAGGATCAGCTTCTTGCCCTGGACCTCGGCACGGTAGCCGACACCCTGAATTTCGAGCTCCCGGACGAACGGTTCAGTTACACCCTTCACCATGTTGGCAACGAGCGCGCGGGCGAGCCCGTGGAACGCCTTGCTCCGCTTCTTGTCGTCGGGTCGGGTGAAGCTCACCTGACCGTCGGCGACGAACATCTCGATGATGTCCGGGATCGTGTCGGAAAGGGTCCCCTTCGGACCCTTCACCCGGATCGCTCCATCCGCCTTCTCGACGCTGACGCCGTTCGGAAGGGGGATCGGTTGCTTTCCGATGCGCGACATCTCTACCAGACCTCGCAGAGCACTTCGCCGCCCACGGACGCCGAGCGGGCCGCGCGGTCGGAGAGAACCCCCTTCGACGTCGAAATCACCGCGACACCGAGGCCGTTGCGCACCTTCGGCAGCTCACCGCTGCTCGCGTACACGCGGCGCCCCGGACGACTGACTCGACGGATACCGTCGATCATCGTGGCGCCGCTGTCGTCGTAGCGGATACCGAGCACGAGTTGGGGGTGGCGGCCGCTTTCGTCGACGCTGACGTCGGCGAGAAAGCCCTCTTCCTTCAACAGATTGGCGACCTCCAGCTTCAGTTTCGAAGCAGGGCAACGGGTCGAAACGTGCCGCGCGATACCCGCGTTGCGGATGCGCGTCAGCATGTCGGAGATGGGATCGGTCATCATGATTGGAACGGAACCCCCAGGTGTGTGAGGAGGGCTTTCCCCTCGGCGTCGTTCTTTGCCGACGTCACGATCGTCACGTTGAGTCCGGTGATCCTCTCCACCTTGTCGTAATCCACTTCGGGAAAGATGATCTGCTCGCGAATGCCCAGGCTGTAGTTGCCGCGACCATCGAAGGCCTTCGGGGAGACGCCCTTGAAGTCGCGTACGCGAGGAAGTGAAACACTCATCAGCCGGTCGAAGAACTCCCACATCCGATTGCCGCGCAGTGTGACCATGCATCCGATGGGCTGGCCCTGGCGGAGCTTGAAGTTCGCAACCGACTTCCGCGCGCGCCGGATTACGGGCTTCTGGCCGGTGATCAATCCGAGTTCCTCGGAGGCGCGCTCTAGCAACTTCGGATTCTGCGTAGCCTCGCCGAGACCGATGTTGACCACGATCTTTTCGAGCCGCGGAACCTGGTTGATGTTTCCCAGTCCGAGCTCCTCTTGGAGCTTCCCGGTGATCTCCGTGCGATAGCGCTCGAGTACTCTCGGAATCATCTACAGCAC
This sequence comes from Myxococcales bacterium, assembly GCA_013215605.1. Classification (GTDB taxonomy): domain Bacteria; phylum Myxococcota_A; class UBA9160; order UBA9160; family SMWR01; genus JABSQW01. The sequence continues at coordinate 3,714 of JABSQW010000057.1, read as the reverse complement.
CTCCGGAGCGAGCGAGATGATCTTCATGAAACGTCTCGCGCGGAGCTCGCGAGCCACCGGTCCGAAGATACGCGTGCCAACCGGCTCGCGCGCGGCGTCGATCAACACGGCTGCGTTGTCATCGAATCGGATGAAGGAGCCATCGGGACGACCGATGCCCTTGCTCGTACGCACCACGACGGCCCGCCGAACCTCACCCTTCTTGACGCGGGCGTTCGGGATGGCGTCCTTGACCGAGACGACGATGATGTCGCCGACAGATGCATAACGCCGGCGAGAACCGCCGAGCACGCGGATACAGGCCACCTTTCGGGCCCCCGAATTGTCTGCAACCTGGAGAACGGATTCCGTCTGGATCATGACTGGCCTCTCAGACTCCCGTGGACTTCGTCACGGTGGCCTGCACCTTCCAGCGCTTGCGCTTCGAGATCGGCCGGTGCTCGATGATCCGCACCTTGTCCCCGAGACCGCAGGCGTTCTCCTCGTCGTGCGCCAGGAACTTGCTGTACCGGCGCACATACTTCTTGTACTGGGGGTCCTTGACCAGGCGCTCGACCCGCACAACGACGGTCTTGTCGAGCTTGTTGCTGACCACCTGACCCTCCAGGGTCCTGCGCAATCCCCGCTTCTTCACGTTGATGCTCCACGCTTCTCGCGCAGGACGGTTTCCGCGCGAGCGATGTCTCTGCGAAGCGTGCCGAGCTTCGCGGTATCTTCGAGCTGTCCCGTGGCCTTCTTCACCTTCGCGTTGAAGAGTTCGCCGCGAAGTTCCCGGGCCTTCTCGGTGAGCTCCTCGACGGAAAGCCCGTTCATCTCACTCGCCTTCATCTAGTGGCCCTCGCGATGCACGAAGCGCGTTCGCAGCGGCAGCTTGTGGGCTGCTAGGCGGAGCGCCTCCTTCGCGATGTCGATCGGTACGCCCTCCATCTCGTAGAGCATCCGACCCGCCTTCACGACGGCCACCCACTCCTCCGGACTCCCCTTGCCCTTACCCATTCGGGTTTCGGCAGGCTTCTTCGTGATCGGCTTGTCGGGGAAGATCCGGATCCATACTTTTCCACCGCGCTTCACGTAACGGGTCATGGCGATACGAGCGGCCTCGATCTGGCGCGCGGTAATCCGGTGCGATTCGAGGGCCTGGAGCCCGTAATCGCCGAAGGAGAGGGTGCTGCCCCGATAGGCTTTGCCTCTCATCCGACCCTTCTGCATCTTGCGATGCTTGACCTTCTTCGGCTGCAGCACGGTCTACCTCGGCTGCACTTCGCCGACGCGCTGCGAGAGTACGCCCTGGCGGAGTTCGCGATCAGAAATGTTGCCTTTGAAGACCCAGCACTTCACGCCGATCATCCCGTAGGTGGTCTTCGCCTCCGCGAGTCCGTAGTCGATCTCGGCGCGAAGTGTGTGGAGCGGGACGCGTCCCTCGCGATACCACTCGCGCCGCCCCATTTCCGAACCGCCGAGACGGCCCGAGCACTGGATGCGGATCCCCTCGGCGCCGAACTTCATGGTCGACGTCACGGCCTTCTTCATGGCCCGGCGGAAGGCGACGCGGCGCTCGAGCTGCAGCGCCACGTTCTCCGCGACGAGCTGCGCGTCGAGCTCCGCCTTTCGGATCTCCTTGATGTTGACGTAGATCTCCTTTTGCTCCGAGAACTCAGCGAGCTCCGCGCGCAGCAGCTCCACCTCGGCACCGCGTTTCCCGATCAGGATGCCGGGGCGGGCCGTGTGGATGTTGAGCACCACCTTGTCGCCCGTGCGGTCGATGACGACGCGCGCTATGCCGGCGTGGTAGAGCTTCTTCTTGATGTACTTCCGGATTCGCAGGTCCTCGTGGAGCTTCTCGGCGTAGCGACGCTCCGCGAACCAGTTGGACTGCCACCCGTAGAGGGTGCCCAGCCGAAATCCGTACGGGTGGACCTTCTGTCCCATCCTATTCCTCCGACAGCACGACGGCGACGTGCGACGTCTTGCGCTGAATCCATGCGGCTCGGCCCTGTGCCCGCGGCCGGATGCGCCACAGGTTCGGGCCCTGGTCCACCATGATCGATTCGATGACTAGGTTGTCGATGTCGATACCTGCCTTGTCGCGGCTGTTCTTCTCTTCTGCGTTCGCCACGGCCGAGCGCACGAGCTTGGCAAGCGGCCGGGCAAAAGCCTTGGACGAAAGGTCGAGGGTGATGAGCGCCTCCTCGACCCCGCGTCCGCGGATTTCGTCGGCGATCAGTCGCGCCTTGCGAGCGCTGACCCGGTAGCCCTTGAGTCGGGCGTGGAGCTTCATCAGCGGGCCTTCACTCGCTTCGAGGCGGCGTGACCGGTGAACTTCCGCGTCGGCGAAAACTCACCCAGCCGGTGCCCCACCATGTTCTCCGTCACGAAGACCGGCACGAAGAGCTTTCCGTTGTGGACGTGGAAAGTGAGGCCGACGAAGTCCGGCGTGATCATCGAGCGACGCGACCAGGTGCGGATCACCTGCTTCGAACCACTCTGGAGCACGCGGTCGACCTTCTTCTGCAGGCTCGTGTCGACGAACGGTCCCTTCTTCAGCGAGCGCGCCATCTAGTTCTTCCCCCGCTTCTTCACGATGTACTTGTCGGAGCGCGAGTTCGAACGGGTCTTGTGCCCCTTCGTGGGGACGCCCCACGGCGTGCACGGATGCCGGCCGCCAGCGCTCTTTCCCTCGCCGCCACCCATGGGGTGGTCGACGGGATTCATGGCGACGCCGCGCACGTTCGGGCGCTTGCCGCTCCAGCGAGAGCGACCTGCCTTGCCGATCGTGCGGTTCTCGTGATCGGAGTTTCCGACCGCGCCAATCGTGGCCATGCAATTCACGTGGATCAGCCGGTGCTCGCCACTCGGCATGCGCATCGTGGCGTACTTTCCCTCGCGGGCCATCAGCTGTGCGCTGCCGCCGGCAGCGCGCACGAGCTGCGCCCCCTTGCCCGCCTTCATCTCGATGGCGTGAACCACCGTGCCGAGCGGGATCTTCGCGAGCGGCAGCGCGTTGCCGGGCCGGAACTCCGCTTCGGGGCCGGACATCAGGGTGTCGCCGACCTTGATCTCGGCCGGCGCGAGGATGTAGCGCTTCTCGCCGTCCCGGTAGTGGAGCAGCGCGATGTTCGCCGACCGGTTCGGGTCGTACTCGACGGCGGCCACCTTCGCGGGAATTCCGATCTTGTCGCGGCGAAAATCGATGCGGCGATACAGGCGCTTGTGACCGCCGCCGCGGTGCCAGGACGTCGTGCGACCGTGACCGTTGCGACCGCCGCTCTTGTTTACCCGACCTTCGACGAGCGAGCGCTCCGGCGCCGACTTCGTGACCTCCGCGAAGTCGGACACGCTCATGTCGCGGCGCCCGGGCGACGTCGGTTTGTAGTTCTTCACTCCCATGGGCGAATCACACTCCCTCGAAGAATTCGATGCTGTGGCCTTCCGCGAGGCGCACGATCGCTTTCTTCCACTGCGGCTTGCGGCCGAGGTATTTCCCGACGCGACGCTTCTTGCGAGGCATGACCATGGTCCGAACATCGAGGACCTTCACATCGAAGAGCGATTCGACGGCGCGGCGGACCTCGTGCTTGTTTGCTCGCGGATCGACGGCGAGGGTCACGATGTTCTCCTCCTCGCGGCCGATGTTGCTCTTTTCCGTTACGAGCGGGCGCTGAATCACCTGGTGAATGTCCACGCTAGTTCACCCGCTCGCTCTCGGTCTGGGCG
>JABSQW010000568.1 GCA_013215605.1 Myxococcales bacterium | reverse complement strand
GGTCTCTGCTGCGTGCTTCCGGAGGAGCGTATCCTCGCCCTGCTAGCCCTGGTACAGCACGATGTTGCTGTAGAGCAACGCGGGGCGGTCGCTGCCGACGACGTGGATCGCGACTTCCGACTCGATCCGCGTTCCCTTCTTGCCCGCCTCGACGGACACGAGGCGCGAGTGCGCGTGGACCTTCGATCCCGCCGGGACCGGGCTCAGGAAGCGCAGCTTGTCGGACCCGTAGTTCACGACGTTCTTCGCACCCGTGACCACGTAGCTCCGCTTCTCGAGCGTGCTCATCTTCGGCAGAAGACTGAGCGTGAGGAAACCGTGCGCGATCGTCGTGCCGAAGGGGCTCTCCTTCTTGGCGCGCTCCACGTCGAGGTGGATCCACTGGTGGTCGCCCGTAACCTCGGCAAACTGGTTGATCATTTCCTGCGTGACTTCGAGGGTGTCGCCGAAGTCGCTGAAGTCGTCGCTCACGAACTTCTGCAGCGATTCAATGTCGTCGAAGGCGATCTTGTCCATGGTCGGTTCTCCCAGAGAGAGTGGGCGGGCTCGGCTCAAGACGCCGGATCCGCGACTCCGTATTGATGTCCCGCGATCACGGCCCGCTCGCGTTCGAGCCGCGAGACCACGATCTCGCGCACCGGCGCGACCTGCACCTTCTGGGTGCCGGTGTACGATAGCTCCTCCTCGCGGAACACCAGGACACAACGCGGCACCTTGTAGGACGAGAGCTTGCCCCTCAAGTAGTCGCGCACATCCTCCGGCACCACCGTGGCGCCCTCGTTGGGCGTGACTCCGAGTACGATCACCTCGCCGAGCTTCGGGTGGGGGATCCCGAGCGCGATTCCATCATGGACGCCGGGGCAGCCCGCAACACAGCGCTCGATCTCGACGGGCGATACATTGGCGCCGCCCGTCTTGATGACGTTCGATAGACGTCCCGACCAGTGGAGGTAGCCCTCCGCGTCGAGAGAACCGCTGTCCTGAGTGCGGTAGAAGCCGTTCTCGTCGAGAAACGTCTCGGGCAGCGTCTTGTAGTAGCCGCGCATGAAGGTCACGCCTTTGACTGCGATCTCCCCGGCTGCGCCCGTAGGCAGGGGCTCGCCGCTCTCGGGGTCGACGATGCGGATCGTCATCCCGGGCAGCGGCCGTCCGTGGGTCGCGCGGCGGATCGGGGCCGGCGTATTCGCGGGCAGCATGCTCGACAGCGTAAACGTCTCCGACAGGCCGTACGACGACCCGACTCCGTAGACGTCCTTCTCGACTCCCAGCAGCTTCCCCATCGGTCCCGAGGACTCGACCTTCGCGAGCATGGACAGGTCTCGGGAAGCCGCCGACGGGTGTTCAGCGATTGCGCTCTGCTGATGGGCCCAGGCGTGCAGGGCGGTTGCGCGCTGCGCTTCCATCACCTCGAGCGCCGAGCCCGGGTCGAACGTCTGCTCGAGGAGCAGCGATGCACCGGCGGCCAACGTTCCAGCGATCGACATCGCGAGGCCCGCCCCCCAGAAGAACGGGTAGGCGGTGTAGACGCGATCGTCGGGGTCGTAGAGAAGGATGTCAGCGAATCGGTAGCCCTGGAGCACCGGTGAGCGCTGCGCGTGGAGCACGCCCTTTGGATCGGCCGTGGTGCCCGACGTGTAGATGATCACCCCGTCGTCCGCGGGCTCGACCTCGGCGCAGATCGCATCGACGAGCTCGTTGGACACGTCCTCGCCGTACGCCAGCAGATCCGCCCAGCTCTCGATTCCCCCCGACGTCTCGGTGGCGTCGAGGGCGACGACCCGGCGCAGGCACGGCAGTTCCGGAATCCGCAGGCGCCCGGGCACGCCGCGGTCGAGCTCGGGGTGGGCGGCCCTCAGCTCGTCGACGTAGGCGTGCTTGAGCAGCGTCGACTGGAGGAGCAGCACCGACGTATCGCTGTGCCGAAGGATAAAGTCGCGCTCCTCCACGTTCGCGAACGTGTTGACGGGCACGAGCACCCCGCCGACGCGCGCGATCGCAAAGGCGCACACGATGAACTCCGGCCGGTTCGACATGAGAACCGCCACGCGCGTGCCCTTGACCACGCCTGCCCCGACGAGTGCGCGAGAGAGCGCACGCGAATCCGCCGCGAGACCGGCGAACGTGAGGATTCGCCCCTCGAAGAAGATCGCGCGGCGATCCCCGTAGCGCTCCGCGATGTCGTCGAGGAAGCGACCGAGGGTGAGTCGGGAATCGTCGCTCGAGATCACGGGCGCAGGTTCACGCGGTCGGGCCCGATCACGCCGACGGGAGCTGCACGCTCGCAACGCCCTTGGCCATGACGGCGCTGTCCTGGTTGGTCATCACCACCTCGATCTCCGCCACGGGACCCTCGTCGCTGTCGTGGGCCAGCTTCTTGACTTCGCCATCGAGGTACGCGATGTCACCGGTGAGTGCGGGGGCGCGGTACTGCATGTTGCTGTACGCGATCGTGCTCCACTCGCCCCCCCAGTTGGACAGGTAGTCGATGATCCAGGCGCCCATGGTGGCCCCGTATCCGTAGCCACGCGGCATGCCGATCAGCTGCGCGTAGCGCTCCTGCACGTGGCCACGCGACGGGCCGTGGTACAGGCCGTCGCCGTAGGTCGGGTCGATCTTCGCCCCTTCCTTGTCGCGCGACATCTCGGGCAGCCAGCCGGAATCGCTGTGCGAGGTAACACCGTGGGTGTTCCAGGAGCCCCAGATGGTCATGAGGTAGGAGCGCCACTCGGTGGTGAAGCTCATGAGCGAGTGGGGACCAATGGGGCGACGCGAGATCTTGTCGCCCTCTTTCACGAACAGTCGCTTGTCGTGTCCCAGGTCGCGGAAGCTCTGGTAGTACTCGAACTTCTGCTTCTCGAGGTCCTCCAGTTCCTGATCGGTCCAGGACCGCTCCACGTTGTCCGCGAAGAGGCCCTTCTTTCGCGCGTTCTCCGCGAGGTAGCGGACCGAGGTCGAGCGCTGCTTGCAGATCACCTGCCCCGCGTCGTTGATGTAGATGGTGTCTCCGCGGGAGAACATCGTCGGACCGGAGAAGCTCGTCTCCGACACCTTGTAGTCGAAGAGCATCCGCTCCTGACTCACCTTCTCTCCCGGTTTGATACGCGGGCCGTGGAACCACCACTCGTCCCCGCCAAAGATCATGTGCTGCCCGGGAATCACGCCCTGGATGGCGGGACCGGCGCCGTGGCTCGTGTCGGTGCAGACCGCGAAGGACTGCGGGGCGACGATCTCCCCGAAACGGCTCTCGGCCGCGTATTCCTCGTCGTAGTGCAACGGGTTCGGGTTCTGCATCCCCTGCGCCCAGCGGCGGATGTCGTTCGTCACCACGGGGTCCTTGAGGCGTCCGCCACCCAGCGGCTTCCCCACCCAGCGAGCGACGTCGTTGGTGTCGAGTTCGGTCAGGCCATCCTCGCGAACCTTCGGATCGGTCATTTTCGCACTTCCTTTCTCTCGTTTTCGTCGGGGGCGATTGTCACCCGAGCGGCGTACCGGTTGCAACAGCCGTCGGACACGGACGCGAGTTCGAGCGGTTCCTCAGGTGGGAGAAGGTCGAGTAACGTCCATCTCGTGGACCTTCCCTTCGCGAAGCTCGAAGCCGCCGGCAACGGCTACATCGCCGTCGACGGGCGCGACCTCGACGTCGACTGGTCGGCACTTGCCCGCGCGATGACCGCACCAGACACCGGCGTCGGATCGGACGGGCTCGCGGTCGTGCAGCGCTCCGAGCGCGCACCGGTGCGCATGCGCATCTTCAATTCGGACGGCTCCGAGGCCGAGATGAGCGGGAACGGCATCCGGCTCTTCGCGAAGTTCGTGATCGACCGCGGCATCGCGACAGCGGGCGACGATGGGCTCCAGGTCGAGACGGGCGGCGGAGTGCGCACGGTCTGGCCGACCCTCGAATCGGGGAAGATGCGCAGTGCGCGGGTCGCGATGGGGACGCCCAGCTTCGAGCCCGCGGACATCCCCGTCGACTTGGGCGCGCTCGACGGCGCCGAGCAGGCGCGCGACTTCCCGCTCGAAGTCGGCGGCCGGGAGATCGCCATCACCTGCCTCGCGATCGGCAATCCGCACGCGGTCGCGCTCCTCGACGAGCCCGTCGATGACTTTCCCCTCGATGAAATCGGCCCACTCGTCGTCGAGCACGCGATGTTTCCGAATCGCATCAACTTCGAGATCGTCAACGTCGAAGGTCCCGAGCGCCTGCGGATTCGCGTACTCGAGCGCGGCGAGGGGGAGACGCTCTCGTCGGGAACCGGCAGCACGGCGTCTGCGATCGCCGCGCGGGTTCACGGGCGGACGGAGAAGGAGGTCGAGGTGGTGCAGCGTGGAGGGACGCTCGGCGTGCGCTGGGAGGGTCCGGGGCACGAGGCGTTTCTGGAGGGACCGACGCTGGAGGTGTTCGAGGGGGTTTGGAGAGTTGGGGGTAATGAAGAAGGGTGATGGGAGCTCGACTTCGTCGAGTTCCCATTCAGTCGGCCACTGGCGCTGTTTTTAGTCGTGCGCTTTTCGCTTCAACTCACCCACGGTATGCACTGACCCCATCACCTTGTCGAGGTAGTCGGGCCCCTCGGCCGTTGGAATGAACCAGCCCGTTGGACACATCGTCAGCACCTCGACGAACGAGAAGCCGAGCCCCTTCTCCTGTGTCTCGAGCGCGCGGCGCAGCATGCGACCCGTGGCCATCACGGACGCTGCGTCGTGCACCGATCCACGGGCCGCGTACGCGGTGCCTTCGAGTTGTGCGAGGAGGTCGCCGATCAGGATCGGGTAGCCGTGGTAGCCGGCGTCGCGACCTTCGAGGGAGTTCTTGGTGCGTTGGCCGAGCACGGTGGTGGCCGTCATGTGTCCACCCGTCTCGCCGAACACGCCGTTGTTGAGGAGCACACACGTCACGGACTCACCGCGCGCCGCCGTGTGGATCACCTCCTGGAGTCCCTCGTTCACCATGTCGCCGTCGCCCTGGAGAGTGAAGACGAGCGTTTCGGGGCGCATCCGCTTGACACCCGTCGCCACCGACGGTGCGCGACCGTGCAGGGCCTGTACGAGGTCGACGTCGATCCCACTGCCGAAGCTCGTGTAGCAGCCGATGCCGATTACACCGATGGTGCGCTCCTGGGCGCCTACGGCCTCGATCGCCTCGAGGAGTTTGCGAAGCGCCACGGGCTCACCGCAACCGGGGCAGAGGTTGTGGTTCTCCTTCATCAGGAGGTCCGGCTTGAAGCCCGCAATCTTCTTCGCCGGTACCGAGGGCGGTGCAGAGGTGGGCAGAATGTCGCTCATCGGAAATTTCCTCCGGTGGAAAGTGCGCCTTCGATGCGCCCGCGGACCGCCGCGGGATTGAGAAGATCCCCCACCCCGAATCCCGAGCGGTCGGTCGAAATGCCGCCGATCGCAACGACGGGCGCCGCGCCGAGGACGGCGAGGCGGACGTCGTCGATCATCTGTCCCGCGTTCTGCTCGAGCACGGCCACGCGGCCTGCCGCATGGGCTGCGGCAGCCACGGCCTCCGACGGGAACGGCCAGAGGGTGATGGGTCGCACGAATCCGACCTTCAGGCCGTCGGCGCGCATCTCGCGAACGACGTGCCGCACGAAGCGACCGACGCTACCGAACGCGACCACGACAAGCTCCGCATCCTCGGTAAAACCCGTCTCGACCCGCACCTCTTCGCATTCGATGCGCTCGTGCTTCTCCTGCAGGCGGTTCCACAGTCCCTCGGGATCGATGCCCAGGGATTTCTTGTCGACGCCGAGGGGATTCACCGTTCGCGATTCTCCGGAGCCGCCGAGCGTGCCGTCGACCGCCCAGTCCTTCGGGGGCAGCGGCGGATAGGTGCGCGGCGTGATGTCGACCGATTCGTTCGCGTGCGCGATCAGGTAGTCGCCGTAGATGAGCACCGGATTGCGCCAGCGATCGGCGAGATCGAACGCCAGCTGTGTGAGCTCGACGGCCTCCTGGGCGTCGGCGGGAGCGAGCACGATGTGCCGGTAGTCGCCGTGTCCACCGCCGCGCGTCGACTGGTAGTAATCGCCCTGCCCCCGCGCCATGTTGAAGATCACGAGCGGGAGCTCGGCACGGGTGATCTCGGAGAACGACTCCTGCATGAGCGAGAGGCCCTGACCCGTCGAGCCCGTCGCGGCGCGCGCTCCGGTGGCAACGGCGCCCCACGCCATGCCAACGGCCTCGAGCTCGCTCTCCGCATTGATGCAGGCGCCGCCGCTCTCGGGCAGGCGTTTCGCGAAGCCCTCGAGGAGCTCGGTGAATGGGGTCATGGGGTAGCCGGCAAAGAAGCGACAGCCGGCGGCGATCGCCGCCTCGGCCATGGCTTCGGAACCTTCCATCAACCGTCGCGTCACGGCGTCACCTCGTACTGCTGGGGGGTCTCGTAGCGATAGACCTCGAAGACGAAATCGGGACAGACGAGCAGGCACGCGCTGCATCCCGTGCAGCCCGGCCGCAGCTCTGGATACCGGAAGCCGATCTCGTTCACTTCGGTCGACATCGAGAGCACGTCGGGCGGACAGGCGGGGATGCACAGCTCGCAGCCCTTGCAGCGCTCGGTTTCGATGGTGACGGTTCCGCGGCTCGTCGTTCCGGCCATGTCGTTCACGTCACCCATCGGTCCAGGCGGGGGTGGCGCCGGCCTCGGCGTACTCGAATCCGGCGCTCAGCGCCTTCTCGTTCAGCGGGGCGTGCTGCTTGCGGTAGCTCGGCAGCGAGTCCTTCATCGCGGCCACGAGCGAGTCGAGCGACACGAGTCCGGTGCTCGCCGCGACCGCACCCACCATGACCATCGAGCCCGCCATGTGCGCGCCGAGATCGCTGGCGATTGCGGTGGCCGGGACCTCGACGACGCAGTAGGGATCGCGGTCGAACTCGTCCGCGAAGAGCGTCGAGTTCAGGAACACCGCCGAGCCGGGTCGAAGCTTGTCCCGCGTGGGCACCCAATACTCGTGGTGCATCACGATGGCCCCCCAGGTCTTCGAGACGATGGGGGGCGCGCTGATCGGCTCGTCTGCGATGACGAGGGTCGAATCGGTCGTGCCGCCGCGCATCTCGCCACCGTACATCCCGAACAGCATCACGAAGCGATCCTCGAGCGTGGCCGCGTGGCCGAGCACGCTGGCGCCGAGCTGTACGCCCTGGCCTCCGATGCCGGTGAACATGAACTCACGTTCCATCGCTCTTCTCCGTGGTTGGGCTTTCGCCGCGCAGCAGGCCGCTCACCGCGTAGGCCGTGATGTGCGCGACGTCTTCGGGGGTGGGCACGGCTTCGTCGACGAGCCGGCGCTGTACCCAGCCCATGCTGATGGAATAGATGGCCTCCGCGTCGCGCTGGGGATCGACGCCTGGCATCTCTCCGCCGTCGCGGGCGTCGCGGAGTGCCGCACGCAGCGGCGTGACGAGCAACTCCGCGAGTCGACGGACTTCCGACGGAAAGCTCTCCGCGAGGCGCGCCTGGTGGGTCGCGAAGGGCCGCGTCGCGTCGGCGCCCCTGGGGCTCGCCGCCTGCGCGACGACACCGTCGATCCAGGCCCGCACGCGATCGCCCGCGGTAGCTGCTTGGCTCATGCGGTGGTCGAGGTAGGAGAGCAGGACGCGGGTGCCGTCGTCGAGGATCGCGAGGAGGAGCTCGTCCTTCGAGCGGAAGTGGCGGTAGAAGACCTGATTCGAGAGACCGGCCTCGCGCACGATCTCGCCCACGCGAGGAGCGACGCTGCCCGTGCGCTGCATGACGGCGAGGCCGGCAGCCATGAGGCGCTTCACCTCGTCGAGGTACGCGGAATAGCGGGGCGCCAGAGCGCGCTCGACCGAGCGCAACGCACGCGGCTCGTCGAGCGGGGGCTCGCTGCCGGCCCCGAGATCCTCTAACTCTCCGAGAACGCGGTTCCGCATTACGGGAATACTATTCCGAATTCGCTCAAATTGCCACGGAGCCACATTTCTCGATGCAACACAGGGAGTCACGGACTCGGAGCGGTCATCCGGATGCGAGAATCCGCTCGACGAGAAGCGACCGCTGCACCTGCCCGGTCGCGGCGGTCCGGGGCAGCGCCTCCACCACCTCGAGGCGACGCGGCCGCTTGAAGCGCGCGAGGCGACCCTCGCAGTGCACGCTGAGCTCGTCGAGCGTCGGCGCTCCGCCGCTAGCGGCGACGATGACCGCGCACACCACCTCCCCCCACTGCGGATCCGCGATCCCGACGACGGCCACTTCGGCGACGCCCGGATGATCGCGAAGCGCGTCCTCCACCTCGCCGGGCCCCACGGTCTCCCCACCCGTGCGAATGATGTCACGCACCCGACCCACGATGGAGAGGTAGCCCTCGTCGTCGAGTACTCCGACGTCTCCGGTGTGGTACCAGCCGTCGACGAGCGCGCGCGCGGTCGCCTCGGGGTCGTCGAAATATCCGTCCATCATGGTCTCGCTGCGCAGACACACCTCGCCGCCCTCGCCGATCCGGAGATCGACGCCCGGCGGTGGCAGTCCCACACTCCCGGGTTTGCGCAGGAGATCTTCGTCGGCGAGCCGCGCACCACTACCCGCCTCGGTCGACCCGTAGGCGATGCGCGTGCGCGCTCCGGGGAAGCGGCGCTTCAGCTCGGCGACGAGCTCGGGGGGCGTCGCGGACGTTCCGGTGTCGACCTGTGTGAGACTCGAGAGATCGCGCGCCGAGAAGTCCGTCGCGAGAATGCGCGCCCACACGGCCGGAATGCAGTACAGCCGCGTGGCGCGGCGGCGCTCCGCCGCATCGAGTAGCTCCTCGGCGCTGGCCGAGCGGACGAAGACGATCTCCCCCCCCGACTGCCAGGCACCGAGGGCGAGCGTCCAGCCGGCCATGTGGAACAGCGGGAACATGCACACCACGCGCTCGGGATCGCCGAAATTCCCGGCGGCGGTGCGCAGGTGGTTGACCCGGTGGGACAGAACGACCCCCTTCGGCCGTCCCGTGCTGCCGCTCGTGAAGAAGATCACGTGCGGGTCGCGCTCGTCGAGGCCAGACACCGGCGGTTCGGTGGCGGGCACGTCGCCGTGTTCCGCGAGCAGATCGACGGCGCCTGCCGCGACATCGGTCGGTCCGAGGGTTGCCACGGCGGGCAAACCTGCGCGCTTTGCGAGATCCACCGCAAGCTCGGCGTGCGAGGGGCTCGCGATCAGCAGGCGCGCCCGTGCGAGACGCGCGACGTCCTCCGCCTCGTCCACGCCCAGGTGGGCGTTCAGCGGTGCGAAAACGGCTCCGAGCTTCGCGAGGGCGGCAAACACGGGGACGACCTCGAGGCTGGTGTCGCCCCACCAGAGCACGCGGTCTCCGCGCGCGATGCCCTGCTCGAGAAGCCGGTGGGCAACGCGGTTGGCCGTGCGGTCGATGTCCGCGTAGCTGAGCTCGCGGTCGCCCATCGACGCCGCGACGCACCCCGGGGTGTTCGCAGCACTTCGCCGGAACAGATCGCCGATGAGCAGACCCATCGGGCCATCATGACCACCCCTGCGACCACTGACAAACCCGAAGCTGGCGAGGCGTCAGCGCGGTCGTGGACAGTCGGGGCGGCGCCCCAGCGCCCGGGCGTCCTTGTACCGCGAGACGGACGATCCGATGTCGGCATACAGGCGCTTGATGCGACCGTCGTTGACGGTGTGCGCTTCGAAATACTCCGGGAAGTCCTGCGCCGCAGCGCCGCCGGCGCGCCGCAGACTCTTCCAGGGCTCGACGCTCTCTCGCGGGTCGAAGCCGGCCTGCGACATCAGCACGAGACTGAGCGAATCGGCCTCGGCCTCCTGCTCGAGGGTGTACGGCAGGATCTCGCCGATGCGGTCGCCGTAGCCGAGGGCCGCCAACGCGAGCTCTCGCCGATCGTCGCCTGCCTGCGCTGCGTCGGCGAGCGAGGCGCCCGGCGTCGCGTCGCCCACGGCGTCGCCGAGGGCAGCCGCAACGCGCTGTTCGGCGTGGCCCGCCGCCAGGTGTGCCATGCCGTGGGCGATCACGGCGGCGAGCTGGTCCTGGCGTCGCACGTGGATCAGGAGCCCCTCGTCGACGCCGACACGTCCTCCGGGAAGCGCGAAGGCGCCCGCGGAGTCCGCCGCAAAGAGCTCGAACTGCCACGACCAGCGGCCCGGATCTCCGTCGAGTACCGAAGCCAGCGCCGCACCGGTGCACGTCACGAACTCACGGGCGGCGAGGTCGGTCGAGACGGGGGTCCGGGCCACGACGTCCTCGAAAGCGGCTTTGCCCATCTGGGCAATCTGCGGACCCATCATCGGTCGCCCGCCGCCTGCAGGGGCAACAGGCGGAGTACACGCCGACACGAACAGCGCTAGCAGCGCCGCGATGATCGGGAGCCCGACCCAGAACCCGCGCACGGGTGACTCGACGACGACACGCTGACGCACGTTTCCCTCATCTCGCTGACACACCGAACGCCTGCGGGAATTTCGCACACGGTCGACGCACGCCGCAACGATCGGACTTCCGGGCAGACGACCGAAGCCCAAACCAACGTTTCCGTCGTGGCGTTTTTGACTTTCGATGCGCGGAGACGTGAATCTCGCGCGAAACGCGTTCGTCCGCAAACGCGTCCGCTCGAACGAGGCGGTTTGAACCGGCCGCCGTTGCTGCCTACCGTTGCGCTCGGGGGAACACCGTGAACTGCATCAGCCACTCGTGGGCGGCGGCCATTCCGACGGTCGCCGCGGTTGTCGTCGCGATGGTCGTCGGCTCGGGGTGCTATGCGCGCACGGTGCCAATCCCCCGCGGAGTCGACAGGCCCCCGGCGAGCGAAGCCCCTGCAACTCGCGTCGCGATCGACCAACGCATCGGCATCCGCAGCGGCGAAAGCGCCGGCAACGTGCCTCAGATCGACCCCGGTCGGGTGGTCGAACGCTTCGCGACCCGACTCGCGAAGGCGGCGGTATTCACGGAGGTCGTCTACCCGTTCACATCGCTGGCGGGCGGCGAACCCGACGTTCTCTACGACGTCTCGGTCACCTCCTCCGTCGACCTGCACCCGCTGTCGAACCTCGTGAAGGACATCGCGGTGGGGGTGTCGGTGTTGCTGTTGCAGCCCGCGCTGCCGACCACCTACGAACTCGACGTCGAGATCGCCGCCATCGCGTCCTCTCGGGACGGTCGCCGACTGGCGACCCACCGCGCGTCTCACGCGCTGCGCTTCGAAACCACGTGGCTCACGCCGCCCGCCGAGTCGATCCGCGCCTGGCACGAAGAGACCGCCGACGGGGCCATCGAGGCCCTCGTGGCGGCGATCCTCCTCGGAAGCGACGAGCGATCGCGGGGCGGATCGCCGTGAGACGGCTGCGTCGGCCCGCGCGCACTCTCTGCGCCGCGCTCGTGTGGTTCCTCGCTCAGGGGGGAGCGCAGGCCGCGTCCGCTGCTTCGGAGGGTGTCGAGCGGGGCGGCGACGTGCTGCAGATCGTCCTCCCCGTCACCGCCTTTGCGATGACCTTTGGGTTGAAGGACTACGAGGGCACCCGTCAGCTCACGAAGTCGTTTCTCGCCACCATGACCGCAACGCTCGCGCTCAAGGTCGCGATCGACGCGGAGCGCCCCGACGGCGGTGGCCAGTCGTTTCCGTCCGGACACACCGCCGCCGCCTTTGCGGGCGCGTCCTTCATGCAACGGCGCTACGGGCTGCGCGTGGGGATTCCGGCGTACGGCGCTGCCGCCTTCGTGGCGTGGAGTCGCGTCGACGCAGACCGGCACCACGTCCGGGACGTCGTCGCCGCTGCGGGGCTCGCCGTGCTGAGCAGTTATACCCTGGCGCGTCCACTCCCAAACAACATCACGGTGCTGCCAACAGCCGACGACGGCGTGTTCGGGCTGATGTTCTCAGGAAGTTGGTAGGCGCTCCCATGGCCGCGGTGTAACCTCTTCGGACCCCACGCCGCTACGAAGGAACTGATCGCCTCCATGCATCGACGCCCGCTCCACTCGCGATCAAGCTTCGTTCGACGGATTTGCGCTGGGGTCGCGGTCGCCAGCGTCGCGTGGTCGATTGGCTGCTCGACGTTCGGGGAGCCACCTCCGATTCCCCGCTCGTTTCCCTCGGGTCTCGAACGTCCCGCGCCCGCCGTCGAGTCCGTGCGCACCATCAGCGAGCGCGGTGGACACCTCGACTGGTGCCACGCAAAGAACATCGTCGCGTTTGC
>JABSQW010000567.1 GCA_013215605.1 Myxococcales bacterium | reverse complement strand
GCTGAACAAAAGATAATTTCAGACAATATAAATAAAAGAGTTGATAGTATAAAAGATATAAATACTTCAAATAAAATTCACAAAACAATGCACGACCCAAGTATTAAAATAATTGATAAGAATTTAATTGAAGTAAAAAGAAAATATGATTTAGCTGAAGTTAGGTTAAAGTACCCAAAAGATAAAAAAGATAGTGATTCTATTAGAGAAAATACAAATAACTTAGTAAAAAGAACATCAGAATACATTGAGAAAAAAAATAGTATTTTTGATTCAATTAAAAAAACTATAGAAAATATAGTTAGTGAGGAATAGTTTAATGATAAAAAAAATATGGTTAGTACTCATATCGCTACAATTACAATTTAAAGTAGAGAAACTTATATCAAAAAAAGAATATGAAAAAGCAAAGGAACAGATTCTTACTTTTAATAAAAAAAACAAAATTCTAAATAAATTACAAGAATTATCTCTTTTAAATAAACATATTTTATTTTTAACAAGAGATTATACTCATATTCTTGAAGATATAAATCATGTTATTATCTTAATAGAAAAATCTAAAGTAAGCGATGCAAATGAAAAAATTTATTTAAAGGTTTTTATCTACAACCTTCTATATTTATCGTATAGATTAGAGGATAGATTGGAAGAAGCATATAGTATTAGAAATAAAGTGCATGATATTCTAGTTGAGAGAAATATAAATTATGTAAATATAAAACCACATATCGAAAAAAAATATCCAATTTATGCAGGATATATTTTAAAGAATTTATTTAAGGATAATGAATATAATAAGATTTATTCATATGAAAAATTAGAAATTATATTAGATGATGATATATTTGATATAGATGGAAAAGAAATAGAAGATAAAGATTCTTTAACAATTTTTAATAAAGAAAAAAGTATAAAAAAAGATGATAAAGAAAAAGAGTTCGTCAGAATAATTAGACAAATAGAAAATAATACAATTGAAATCAATAATAAAAAAATAAAGTTTGAAGTTACTTATAAAATAATACAAGCTTCAACTTCAAGGGAAAACATTTTATTAATCCATAAAATCCATAAAAGTGAAATTGATTTTGCTGGACAAATATTTACACATAATGCAATATTTAAAAATAATATTCCTTTTCCTGATTTTGAAGAGAATGAATTCTCTTCAAATGATATGTCTGTATTTTATAGTGGATTTTCAGATCAAAATAATAATATACTTGAATTTATATTTCAAGGTAATAACATCAGACATGGTTATTATACTGTTGAAACAAAATATGATTTAACATCAAATAAATATCTAGAACACAATAAAATAAAAATTTATTAATTTTGCAAATTAAAAATTCTGAAAAAATTAATGATGACAGTCTCAATTCCTTTAAGTTAAAATAAAAGTGCCTGGTAACTTTAATCAACAAATCAGAAAAAGTGGAAAATGGGGACAGGCACCATTAATTTTTAAATAATAAAGATACAATCAAAGCCTTCGCAAAACAAAAATATAAAACCAATAATCAAAAAATGAACAACTTCAAGGAGCTCAACACTCTTTATCTCAACAAGCTATGAGACAAACAGATAAAGCATGGTCTTTAGTTTTAGGAAATGAAGAAGATAAAGAAGCAAAAGCATTTTTACAAACAAATAAAGGTGACTTAGTAAAAGTCAAATAAAAGAATCTGGAGATGTTAAATATGTAGGCAATTTTTTAACAAAAAATAAAATACTATCAGAAGAACAAGTTAGAGAATATCTTGCGGTTACGCCTAAGTTTAAAAAAGATATATCAAATGTAGTAGAAGGTAAATTTATAAAAGGCACTCAACTACAAGAAAGTACAGTGGCTGCACAAAACTATAATAGAAAAGTATATCCAGGTGGTGGCAATCAAATAGAAGTATTGAAACAAAAGAATGAATCAATTGTAAATGATGTTTTTATTCCTACTTCTAAACCAAAATCTATTAAACAGATTGAACAAGAAATAAAAGCTGAACAAAAG
>JABSQW010000566.1 GCA_013215605.1 Myxococcales bacterium | reverse complement strand
TAATGAATTCAGAAAAATGCGGGTGATTTTATTTTCTGACAAAGAAACGATATTTCACGAAAAAAATGAGCTATTTGAGAAATTTGCATACATTTCACGTTTTGACCCAAATGTATGCAAATGTGTACTCGCAAGTGTATGTTCACGTTGAGAATTGCGTTTTCGGCAAATGAGGGCATTTTTGCACTCTCCAAAAGCTCTTCGTTACAGCCATGATATTTTCACCGATTGAATCGGGCTATGTCAGTCCGATTGAATCGTGATCAAAATGTGCTCTTGTACATCTAAAATACTCAAACCTGTGGGTTGAAGAAAACACCATTTATGAATTCTACCGGGTGCATGTATACTACTACCAAGTGTAATGAATTGAGAAAAGACTGCGGATGATTTAATTTTCTGCCAAAGAAACTGTATTTCACGAAAAATGAGCTATTTGAGAAATTTAAACAGATATCACGTTTTGGTCCAGATCTGTTTAAATGTAGATACACATACAGAAATGCGATTTTGGCAAATGAGGGCACTTTTGCTATCTCCTGAAGATGCTCTTTGCAACCATGATATTTTCACCGATTGAATCGGAATCTGTCCGTCCGATTGAATCAGGACAAAAATCCGCTCTTGTACGTCGAAAATGCTCGAATCTGTGGGTTGGAAATAGCATTTTGGATGAGCTAGCAAAACAGCAAGCTCTCCAAGTGATGTCTAGTCCTCTGAAAAAGACTGCTTCCGTTTTTATTTCCAGCTGGAAGATTGTCATTCTCATCAAAAACATGAAAAAACTCACCAGAAATAGAGAAAATCAATGAAAAACATTTGCGCTGACACCATAACTTTTTGTGCATCCTAAACAGTGTTTTCTGAGCCAAAACCCTCATTTTTGCAGTTTTCTGATGCGTCCGTGGGCTGGTTCGAATGAACAAATAACGCGTGAATGGGTCCGATTTTCAAAAAAAAATCGCCAAAATCGCATTTTTCCGCGATATTTTTCGAAAATGACATCGCAACCAAAAGTGAAGTGCGCGCGTATGTACAATGATTGGCTCTCGGTATGCTTGCCATGCAAAAATATCCCTCACATTAACGTTGTTGAGCGAGATTTTTTTCACGCAAAGACGGATTCAATCGGACCCAAACGAAGTGAACACAAAGTGCTGTACATACCGGTACATTGAAGGGGCGTTTAAACACCATTGTCCACGACACACTTAGGCCTCGCACCTTCCATAATGACACCGACAGATGGAATCAGTTCAGTGACCACGAAGTAGTGGCACACACTTGCGTCTCCCGCTTTAGCGGCAATTCGTGCTGCACGAATTGCCGCTAAAGCGGTAGACTCAAGTAGGTGCCACTACTTCGTGGTCACTGAACTGATTCCATCTGTCGGTGTCATTATGGAATGTGCGAGGCCTAAGTGTGTCGTGGACAATGGTGTTTAAACGCCCCTTCAATGTACCGGTGTGTACAGTACTTTGTGTTCACTTCGTTTGGGTCCGATTGAATCCGCCTTTGCGTGAAAAAAATCTCGCTCACCAACGTTAATGTGATGGATATTTTTGCATGGCAAGTATACCGAGAGCCAATCATTGTACATACGCGCGCACTTCACTTTTGGTTGATATGTCATTTTCTAAAAATCTCGCAGAAAATGG
>JABSQW010000565.1 GCA_013215605.1 Myxococcales bacterium | reverse complement strand
CGGATCTGCGCTCCGATCCAGTCGTTCCACTCGTTGTCCGAGCAGAGCGAGAGGTCGAAACCGGCGGGTCCGCCAAAGCTGAAGCCCAGGTCCGCGTGCTCGAGCATGACTTGGTAGGCGTAGCGTTCGGCGGTGAACACCATGCCGCCGGGCAGCCAGCTGATCCAGCCGCGGGCGACGTCCTCGGTGGTGAGGTCCACGCCGTGCTGCTCGAGCAGCATGAGGGCGAGTACGCTGTAGTTGATGTCGTCGTCGGGCTCGCAGCGCGTGAGGTTGCCTCGGGTGCAATCACGCAGGGAGGGCAGCGCCACGAGGGTGTCCTCCAGGAGCGGGACGTAGTCGCGCAGGGGCAGCGCGCCTGCCTGGGTGAGGTACTGGGTCAACGCCGCATGGCCCTGGGTCGAGGACAGTACCTCTACCGGCTTGCCAAGCTGACAACCTGAGATCCGGCCCTGCCAGGCGGCGCGGATACGAGCCGGGTCGACCGGAAGCGCTTGCATCCGGCAATCATATGCGCGCCGCACGAACTCAGGGTGAAAAAGCTCGTCGCAGGGGCGCGATCGCGATTGCCGATGGCATCGCGAAAACGCTTTTCGAGGGACTACTCAGGCCCGTAGGCGAATCGTGTAGCGATCAGTCGCGATGCCGTCGCCACCGCCAATGCCGTGGTCGACGTTCGCCGACATCCGAAATCAGCGCCTCCCAGGCGATCGCCCACGCATCATGGGGCAGCAGCAGGCGGTCGCGCCAAAGCTTGTGCACCGCCCGTAAAACGTCGCGCACGTAGCGGTGATGGCTCGGATAGAGCGAGTCGAGCGTCTCTTCATCGAAGGCTTCGACCGACCCGCTGAGGCCACAGGCGAGCCCCCCGATGAAAGCGAGGAACTGGGGGAGACTCTCTGCCGCGACGTTGCCCGAGATGTACTTCGCGAGCGGGACTTCGACGGCGGGAACCCTCACTCCCCCGGTCGGGTTGCCGAGAACGTCGAAGACGAGTTCGTCGCCGATCGTGTCCATCTGTCGGCCGGAGGGCGGCGGCACGCCGCGGCGGGCCTGGCGATCCATCGCGGCCCAGAGCGCGTTCAGCACGTGGCTCACGAACACCGGTCCGTCCGCGGTGGTATTGAGCGGGAAGCCGCAGAGATCCTCGAGAAACACAGCATCCTCGGTGAACAGCCCCGCTGGCAGGACTTCGATGTCCTTGTGAACGGTGCTGTGCGAACCCCCGGGAACCTCGTAGTAGCGATAGGTCGACGTGTCGGTCTGGCGGGCTGCTGTTCCGAACCCCAGTACCTCGAAGTCGGTCTGCGTAATCAACTGGTAGACGGGCACGGGAAGATCCGTGCGGACCCGCCGATCGGCCTGGGCGAGATCGATGTGGGAGAAACCGCTGATCTTCCGCGCGTTGATCCCGGACTGGACGAAGTAGCCGTCGTTGTGGTCCGCGTGAAACGCACTGGCAAATGTGATGATGGAACCCGCCTGTTGGGACTCGCCGGCGTGGAAGACCCGCTCCACCTGGTACTCCGCGGGCAGCGGATTCTGGTCGGAGTCGCTCTTCAGAAGCTTCGCGATGGCGTTTCCGATGTCGTACGCCATCCCGTTGTCGTATATGCCGAGACCGGCGTAGCGGGTTCCGCACTCAGGAGCGAGAAACCCCAGGCGCGGACATCCCGCGACGAGAAAATCGATCGTGTTTTTCGCGTTCGTGAAACCCACGTAGACGTAGCCACTCCGGGCAAAGAACTCTGCAGACGGGTCCCAGACCGGCGCGGTGTCGAACCCCGCGGTCGAGTTCCACCACTCCACCACCACCGTGCCTTTGAACGCCGCTGGATCGGCAGGGCGCCTCACGATGATGCGGGTCGTATACGGGAGATTCGGAATGAGAGGCTTCGTATCCGCCGGCCCGTGCGGCGGGTCGTGGGCGTAAATATGGATTGTGGCGCGTCCCTGGACGATGAACTCTTCCTCGACGTACGGCCGAGGAAGGTCTTCGGTCAGCCGAACACCGGGAGAGAAGATCGAGCCCTGCTCCGTGGGCGACGGCGCCACCGACGTCGGGAGCGAAACCTCTGCTCGGGTCGGAGCACTCCCGGCGACGAGCCACGCTGCAACAACGAAGAGGAGGACGGCAGGTCGAAGTCGATGGATCATGGAGCACCTCATGAGGGGCCGAACTCACTCGCCATGGGTCAGGGAGGATACCGCTTG
>JABSQW010000564.1 GCA_013215605.1 Myxococcales bacterium | reverse complement strand
GCGTTGAAGCGCGGCTGGCTTCGGGTCCTCTCGGAGGAGCAGGAACACTGCCGTCTCTACGTCGAACGCCTCGGCGCCCTCGGCTTCTCGCTCGCGGATTTCCGCCACTCGGACTACTTCTGGAAGCACGTCCCGAGCATCGGAACCTCGTCTCACGGCATCGTCGCGTTCCTCTGCGCCGTGGGGCTCACCTTCGAGCAGGCCAATCTCGACTTCACCCCCCGCTACGCGCAGGCGTTTCGAGCGGTAGGCGACGCGGCCACGGCACGGGTCTGCGACCTCGTGCACGCGGAGGAGATCGGACATGTGGCGCTCGCCGCCGCCTGGGTGCGGCGCCTGACGCCCGGCGACGCGGACGCCTCGCCGTTGGACCTGGTCGCGGCCTACGAACAGGCGATCCCCTTCCCGTTGTCGGCCGCCCGCGCCAAGGGACGCCCCTTCGACCTCGAAGCGCGGCGGCGCGCCGGCCTCGAGGCGTCGTTCATCGAGTACGTACGATCGGCGCGATCGACTGTGCAGCTTTCGAATCCTGCCGGTGACGGGGTGCCGGGCGGTGCCACGCGTCGACCGCCGCAATGAGCGCGGGGCCGCTTCTCCTCGCGAACATCGGGGCCGAGGAAGGCGACGAGTGGCGCCAGCGCTCGGCATTCGGACCGGTCGCCACGCTGGCGAGACTGTGGACCGCGCTGTTCGGTGCGGCGGCGCGATCGATTGGCCCGGACGGCATCCCCGCCGCGGCACCCGCGTCGGCCGAGCCGCCCGTATTTCCGTGGCTCGCGCTGGACGACGCCGTTCACGCCTGGCTGAACACGGCCGAGGCGAAGCGGATCGCCGAGGCGCTCGAGCGTCCCCTCGCGGGCCCCACGCCGGAGGTGGTCGCGCGCGTGCACGACAAAGCCTTTGCCCACCGCACAGCGCTTTCGGAGCGCCTGATCCCACCTTCGCTGCGCGGCCGGGTCGAGATCCTGGAGCCCGAGCTGCTGCGCGAGTCCGACGCTGCCGTCGCGCAGATCGACGCGGTGCTGAGTGCGTGGCCCGAGGCGGCCGCGCAGCGCTTCACCCTGAAACCTCGCTTCGGAAGCAGCGGCCGCGGTCGCGTGTCGGGCGGCGGCGGTCGCTCCGACACGCCCGAGATCCGCGGCGCGCTCCGACGCCTCGCCGATCGGGGAGGTGCGTTGCTCGAGCCGTGGCTCGAGCGAACTGCCGACCTCTCGACCCAGCTCTACGTCTCGCCCGAACGGAACGTGCTCCTGCTCGGCACGCTCGAACAGCGGATCGCGCCGTCGGGCCTCTTCGTCGGGCACCAGGGCTACGTCGATGCGCGCGGCCGGGTGCACGCTGGCGACGCGCACGACGAACCGCTGCGCGAACCCGCTGCTCTCGCGGCGGCCGCCGCTGCCGCGGAGGGCTACACGGGTCCTTGCGGCGTCGACGCATTCGCGTTCCGCACGACCGACGGACAGCAAGAGCTCCGCTGCATCTCGGAATTCAACGCGCGCGCAACGGTGGGTCTGGTGGTCGTCGGCCTGCTGAAGCGCGCCCTCCCCTCACTCAAGGCAGGCATCGGAATCGCGGCGGAAGAACGGCGCGCGTTCCACTTCGCTCTCGACGCTCCTGACGGTGGCTGGCCGGCGGCCGATCCACGAGATGGCCTGCAGCTCGTGCCTCTCTGGCAGGAAGGCGACGCTTCCCACCCCGCGCTGCTCGTCGGGCGCACTCGCGAAGAGATCGACACCGCGCTGTCCGTGTCATCAGAACGCGAATAGCAGGCGCGACGCGCGCGCAGCGAGCGACCACGAGCGAAGCCGGGTCGATCCGTTCGGTCCCGGATCGGGACCCCGAGAACGTGCGCTAGCCCCAGGGACCCACGCTCGTCGACAGCGGAACTGCACCCGCGAACAGCGTGCCGACGACGGCGTGCACGACGGCCGCGAGGAACAGATTGCGCGTGCGGTCCACCTGAAAGAACCACCCGAACGTCGCCCCCGCGACCCCCGTTGCGACGACGAGCTCGGGAGTCGGCAGGTGGAGGAGTCCGAAGAAGAGCCCGGAGAGTCCCGCGACCCAGAAGCGTCCGCGGATCCCGAGCCACCCCTCCGCCGGGATTCCCCGGCGCAGCCGCGTGTTGAAGTAACCGATGAACAATGCCTGCTGAACGAAGCCCCAGAGCAGGTAGAAGATCACACTGGTCCGGTCGGGATGGGGGCGCAACCAGGCGAGCGGCGACGCGACGTCTGCGGCCGACGAAGACTCCCGGTACAGCGCTGCCAGCCCGGCCACCGCGAGCGCGAAGACCAGCGCAAGCGCCCCCCACACCCGGACGGACGCACGAAAGTTGTCCCAACGCACCACCCGGAGGATCGCCGGTACGACGCACGCGAACGTCGCGCCCATGCCCACCGCGAGCCCGACGGGGGTGTCGGTCAACCACTCGAAGCCACTTTGGAAGTGTCGCCGAAGCCCGAGCCGCGCT
>JABSQW010000563.1 GCA_013215605.1 Myxococcales bacterium | reverse complement strand
GAGACGCACTTTCCGCTGTGGTCATTCGCTGTGGCGACGGGCTGCGTACAGGCGATCCTGTATCTGCAGACGGACCTCGAATGGACCGACCTGCAGCTCTTCGATCCGATTGTGACCGCCGCGCTCGGGTCGCTCCTCCTCGTGTGCTTCGGATTGCGCCGAATGACCTCGGGCTAGGGGCCGACGCGGAATCGCGCACCGACCGCCGTGCTCTTCCTGAGCCAGGCGAGGGGATTCTCGCTGCCGCTCGGTTTGCGCACGCTCGAGATCCAGCTCGCAGACGCTCTCCTGCTCTCTGTAGCGGTCGGGTACGAGATCGGCCGCTTGCACGTGGAGCGAGCCGACTTCGTGGGGCCATCGAGGCCTATGAGGCCTCCCGGGCCCTCGCCGACCGCGCGCCGGGGTCCCCCCCGACCTCGGCGGCCCGGATCGCTGTGAAGCGGCCCGAATTCGCTGAGCGGCAGATCACCCGCAGAAGTTCGCGTTCCCCGGCATCGGGCCCGAAGTCGGAAGTCTCAACCCAGCGCCCCGCCTCGTCGAAAACGAACTCTGGGACTCCATATCGGCTCGCGCGAGCGGACCCGTGATGCCACGGGAGAGCCGGGCGGAGAGGCCTCCCGGTCGGTACCGCCAGAACGAAGGACGGGGCGAAAGCGCATGAGAATCCTAGTGGTCGAAGACGAGGCGAGGGTCCAGAGCTTCCTCAAGCGCGGACTCACCGAAGCCGGCATGGCCGTTGACGTGGTCAGCGACGGCGAGTCTGCGCTGCAAGACGCACGTTCGGCGCCCTACGACGCCATCGTGCTCGACCTCACCCTGCCCGGACTCGACGGACTCGAGGTGCTGCAGGAACTCCGCGCAGAGGGCTCTAGCATTCCCGTCCTGATCCTGACCGCGCGCGACAGCGTGAACGACCGCGTCCACGGCCTCGACGCCGGCGCGGACGACTACCTCGTGAAGCCCTTTGCCTTCGCCGAGCTGCTTGCCCGCATCCGCGTCCTGCTGCGCAGGGGCGCGCCGCACACCAACGAGATCGTCGTGGGTGACCTCGTCATCGACGTGGCGAAGCGCTCCGCCGAGCGCAGCGGACAGAACATCGATCTGACGGCGAAGGAGTTCGCACTGCTCGAGTACATGGCGCGGCACGCGGGGGAGGTGGTGACGCGCACGATGATCTCGGAGCACGTCTGGGACATCAACTTCGACACCTTGTCGAACGTCATCGACGTGTACATCCGCTACCTACGGCGCAAGATCGATGATCCCTTCAACGCGAAGCTGATCAAGACGCGGCGCGGGGTCGGATACGTCCTGCAAGCAGAATCATGAATCAGACGATCCGCGGTCGTATCGCGCTGTGGGCGTTCACGGTCTTCCTGGTCCTGCTCGCGCTCGAGGGCGCGCTGGTACTCGGCGGCCTGAAGAGCGCGCTGCGCGAGGTCGCCGATCAGGGATTGCTCGAAAAACTCGACGACCTGAGCTCCGAGGTCGCCGACTCGAGCCTGCGAGAACTGCTGGCATCGGCAAACGATCCCCGGACCCACCTGAGCGACCTCGTCTTCGAGATTCGCGACCGCCTGGATGCCGAGATCGGGCGCGACCTGCGCGGCTCGCAGATTCTCTATACCATCCACCGCGATACCGGTCGCAGCATCGCCCGCAGCGGCAATCTCGGCGAACACGTCCTGCCACACACCGGAACCGAAGAGATCCGCGAAGGCGCCTCCTTCCGCGACGAGATCGATCCGCGCTGGACGTCGCAGGCGATCCCGCTGCGTGTCGTGGAACTCCGACTCGGTGCGTTTCGCATCGACGTCGCGCGAAGCCTCTCGCCGTTTGCATCGATCTACCTGTCGGCTCGCACGAAGCTCGCAGTGATCCTGGCGGGAGTCACGTTCGTCGCGGCGCTCGGCGCCTACTGGATCGCGAGCCGCGCCCTGTCCCCGGTGCGCGACCTCATTGCAGAAGCGCGGCGGCTCCAGACCCTCTCAGAAGGCAACCTCCCCCGCACCGGACGTCGCGACGAGATCGACGACCTCGCCGGTGTGCTCAACGATCTGCTCGACCGTGTGCGAGCCGATGTGTTGCGCGTCCGCCAGTTCACCGCGGATGCCGCGCACGAGATCCGCACGCCGCTCGCGGCCATTCGTGGCCACCTCGAATTGCTGTTCGATTCCGTCGACGAGGGGGCCCAGGTCACACTCGGTGGCGTGCTCGAGGAGGTCGAACGGCTGAGCCGGCTGGTGAACCAGCTCTTGCTGCTCGAGAAGCTCGAAGATCGCGCGGACGTCGCCGCGTTCTCGCCCATCGACCTCGGATCTCTCGTCGCGGATCTCGTGGATCACCTCGGAATCGTCGCGGAGGAGCAGGGCATCCAGCTCGAAGCGCGCACCGAGTCCGTCGAGACGCGCGGCGATCCAGAGCGCCTGCGTCAGATCTTTCTGAACCTGATCGACAATGCCTTCAAGCACACACCCGAGGGTGGTCGCATCGATGTCGAGGTCGAGCAGTGCAACGGACATGCGCGAGCGAGTGTGCGCGACAGCGGACCGGGCATCCCAGAACTTGAGTTTGCGCGGATCTTCGAGCGTTTCTCGTCCGACCGATCGCGACGCACTGCAGGTACGGGACTCGGCCTCCCGATTGCGCGAGCGATTGCCGAGGCACACGGGGGCACCCTGCAGGTGGCATCGCCCGGCGGTGCCGAGTTCAGACTGAAATTGCCGATCTTGGGGTCCCAATCCGGGCGCAGCCCGGATTGACCCGACTTCGCTCGCGTCCCGCTCGCTGCGCGCGCCTGACGGCGCTTGCCCGGGGGTCCCAATCCAGGCGCAGCCCGGATTGACCCGACTTCGCTCGCGTCCCGCTCGCTGCGGTTCTCGCTCATTCGGCTCTTTTCGGATCAGAGCTCGATCGAGGTCTTCTCCGTCACCAGGATGGTGACGCCGATCATCTCGAAGCGGTGGCTGTCGATATCAATGGAGTCGATGCAGCCCTGCATCTCCTCGATGTTGAAGCCCATGCTCTCCTTCATCTTGACCTTCGACGCGAGGAACGGCGAGCCGGGCTCGTAGGCCCCCTTCACCTTGACCACGTCGCCCTCTTTGAGGCCGTCGAGTCCGATCTCGGTCTTCATGGTGTCCTTGATCACGGCGCTGTCCGGAACCGAGAAGTCTCTGTTCACGAGGCGCAGCCTGCCACCGGAGGCATCGACGGCCTGAACGAGGCCTTCGACCTCGGAGATGTCTTTGTGCTCCTTGGCCGCAATCTCGAGTGCCGTGAACGTCGAGCCATCGGCGTTCGGCGTTCCCTTCACCTTCAAGCGTTGACCCAGCTTCAGCTCATCGAATCCGCGAAAATCGTACATCTCTCTCTCCTCTCTCGCTGCGGTGGCTCATCGAACCACCTGAATGAAAAACTGGTCTCGCGGCCTGGCCCTCGGCTCACGCGGCGACTTCGCTGCGCTTTCGACTCGCGCTCTCGAGCAGCACGCGTGCTGCACCGGCCGCTCCGTCGAGGTCGATCTCCGATCGCTTCAATGGATGCGTGCCGTGAAGCTGCGCGAGAATGCCCTTGGCAAGGTTCTCGGGAGTGAGGTCGCGCGGGTGGATCTGGTAGAGCAGTCCGCGATCGTGGAGGATCCTTGCGCGCATCGTCTGCTCGGCGCTCGGACCTTCGCGCGGAATCACGACGGCCTTGTTTGCGAATTGCAGGATCTCGCACGTCGTGTTGTAACCCGCCATCGAAACCACGAGGTCCGAGAGCTGGAGGATCTTCACGCTGTCGTCGCGAAAACGCTTGACGATTACTGAGCTGCCTTCGGCTTTGGACCGGAGCTTGTTGCGTTCCTCCAGCGGCATGAAGGGACCCGTCAGCATGAACGTATTGAACGGAACTTCGGGCCCGAGGTACTCAACGGCATCGAGCATCGTGTCCATGAAGAAGTAGGCGTCGCTGCCGCCTCCACCCATCACGAGCGCGGTGTACTCCCTTTCCTCGGTGAACTCCATCGCGATCTTCGCGGCGGCGCGCGGGTAGTGCTTCTTCTCCGCCGACACGTACCCGCAGTATTGGATCTTCTCGTCGAGGGCGGCGGGGAACTCGTAGGCAGCACCGAAGTCGTAAACGTCTTGGCAGCCGTAGACGAGCACAACGTCATAGTAGTCGGCGATCAAATCGTAGGCGCCGCGAGCCTTCCACTGGGGAACGATGTCCTCAGGAGCACCGAGGATGTCGCGCAGTCCGATCACGATGAGCGCGTCGGGCGAGGTGTCGCGAAGCGTGTCGAGGCACGGCACGAGCTCTCCCTGAGCACCGTGGGGCATGTGGTCGACGAGCACGATGTTCGGACGAAAGCTCCGAGCCGTCTCCTTGATGAGCTGTGAGCGGATGCTCATGAGCTGTTGCGTACCGATCAGCGGCAGCCGGTGAACCTCCCAGTCGCCGGCGTTCACCTTCACGATGGTCGGAAGCTTTACGAAGTCGCTGTTTGCGGGCAACGCAAAGAAGGGCGCGAGCGGTGAGTCGGCGATGAAGAGAATGGTCGCTTCGGGGCACTGGCGGCTGATCTCGTGCGCGATGTTCACATTCCGTCGAAGGTGCCCGAGGCCGAAGCTGTCCTGGCAGTAGATGAGGACGCGCGGGTTTCCCCCGCCTCGTGAGGGATTCGAATTCTTCATTGTCAGCTCAGCCTCAGCAATTCTCAGCAGTGCTCAACAGCAGCGTGTGTTCGGCGGTCCTGGTCGATTCCGGTGGCGCCGTGATCTCGTCCGGTTCTCTATTTCCGTCTCGACGTTCGATGCGCGCGGATGCGACCTCCAGACACTCGGATTCTCCTCGAGTTCAGGCCGTCGAGACGAGTCTCGGTCGGCTTTCGAACTCTGCTCCGACGTGGCCTCCCAGCACCTCGCGATACACCTCGAGCCACTCCCCGAGTTCGTGCTCGGGCGACAGCTCACTACTGCGCGCGCGCGCGCCGGCGCCCAGTCGCTTGCGTTCGTTCGGCGACTCTAGGAGCCGCACCAGCGCGCGCTCGATCGCCTCGGAATCGCCCGGCTCGACGAGCAAGCCACTCTCTCCGTCCTTCAGGATTTCCGGAATCGCTCCGGTTCGGCTCCCGATGATCGCCCGGCCCATCGTCATGGCCTCCATCATCGAGAGCGGGCAGCCCTCGGCGAACAGCGAAGGGAACACGAGCACGTCGTACAGCGGGAAATGGTCGAACATCTCGGCGCGTGACAAGCGTCCGGTGATCACCGTGCGGTCGCGCAAACCGAGTTCGTCGAGCTGCCGGAGATGGATCTGCTCCTCCTCAGGGTTGAAGAAGTCGCCGGCCAGCAGAAGTGTGAACTCGTAGCGGTAGCGCAGCCGCGCGAGAGCCTTGAAGAGGTAGACCAGGCCCTTCTTGTAGCGCATCAGGCCCGCCGTCCCGATGACCGTACCACGCAGGCGCAGGTCGGGCTTCGCCCCGCTCTTCACCTGCTCGGGCGGGATGGAGTTGAGGATGACTCGCGATCGCCCCGAGATGTCGTGGATCGCCCGGTCGGCCATGTCGAGCAGGCTGGCAGCAACCGACGTCACATAGTCGGAGTTCCGCAAGCTCGACGCGACGAACTCCATGCGGAGCGGATCGAGCATGTACTTGCCGATGTCGTTCCCGCGAATGGAGACGATGCTCTTCGTGCCGTGGTACCGAGCAGCGGTCGTGGCGATGAAGCCAGCCGGGTAGAGGAAGAAGCCGTGCAGGAGATCGAAACGGTGGCGCGTTTGCAGTGCGCTCACGATCTCGAACATCTCGCGGTTGTACCGGGTCAGCACTTCGGATTCTGACGTGCGCTTGCCCCCGGGAGCGTGCGACGCGCGCCAGTCCGGGTGGCAGATACGCGCGCGGCGCACCGTCACGCCACCCTCTGAAGTCATCTCGACCGCTTCGTCGATCGGCAGGCTCTCGGGGAATTTACGGAAGTGAAGGACGTGCACGTCGAGGCCCTGGGACGCGAGATAGTTCGCCACCCGGTGGCACGAGTGCCCCACTCCTCCCATGTCGGGCGGGTACTGGCTCGTGAGGATGCAGATGCGGGGCATCACGGCGTTCCTAGCTCGAGCCGCTCGTCGACGGATCGGGCACGAGAGGCCCGGTTTCGCCAACCCCCGGGCCGAACTGGAGGCGGTAGAGGCGCTCGTAGGTCTCGTTCGACTCCATGAGCTCCCGGTGCGTGCCGAGGCCGGAGATGCGGCCCTCTTCGAGGACGAGGATCTTGTCGGCGTGTCGCAGCGTCTGGAAGCGATGCGCGATCACGAAGGTCGTGCGCCCATGGGACAGATGCGCGAGCGCCTCGCTGACCTGGGCCTCGGATCGAGCGTCGAGTCCGGTGGAGGGTTCGTCGAGGATCACAATGGGCGTGTCGCGCAGGATGGCCCGAGCGATGCTCAGGCGCTGCTGCTGTCCTCCGGAGAGATTCGTGCCCCGCTCCTGCACGAGCGTGTCGTAGCCGTTTGGTAGCTGCTCGATGAACTCGTGGGCCTCGGCGAGCTTCGCCGCGCGGATGATCTCCTGCTCCGAGGCGCCGATCTTTCCGAAGCCGATGTTGTCGCGGACCGTCTTGCGCAGGAGCATCGAGTCCTGGAAGACGATGGTGATGTGCTCGCGCAGGGAGTTCCGGGTCAGCGTGCGGAGGTCCTGGCCGTCGATCGTCACGCGACCGCTGTCTGGGTCGTAAAAGCGCAGGAGCAGGGTCATCAAGGTAGATTTTCCGGCGCCACTCGGTCCGACGAGCGCGATCGTCTCGCCGGGCTCCGCGGCGAACTCGATGTCGTGTAGAACCTCGGTGTTCGCGGCGTAGCCGAAACTCACTCCCTCGAAGCCCACGCGGCCGCGGACGTCGGCGAGGTCCACGGCGTCGATCGCGTCCTCGACCACCATTTCGGTCTCGACGAGTTCTCGAATGCGTTCGCCGGAGATCTGGGACTTCGCGATCTTCATGACCGTAACCGCGAACTTGTCGATCGGGCTGTAGAGCTTCTTGAGGTAGTGGGAAAAGACGACGAGGATCCCCGGGGTCAGGGTGCCATCGATGACGAGCATCGCGCCGAGGAAGATCACGGATGCCGTACCCATCGCGACCAGAATGTCGGCGACGCGTTTGAAGAGCTTCGAGAGCCGGATGGCGTCGATCTCGGCGCCGAGACTGGCGACGTTCTCGTCGTCGAAGCGCCCTTTCTCGAGGTCCTCCCGCCCGTAGGCCTGCACGAGGGACATCGCAGTGACGTTTTCGGAGACGATGGCCGCGACCTCGCTCTCTTTCTGCTTCTTCACCTTCGTGGCCTGGTTGACCCCCGAGCCGAAGCGGAGCGCGAAGTAGTAGAGAACGGGAACGATCACCCAGGCGGCGACCGCGAGATACCACTGGGACCAGAAGAGGAAACCCGTGATCACG
>JABSQW010000562.1 GCA_013215605.1 Myxococcales bacterium | reverse complement strand
TGACAGGCAGAAATGTTACCAACTACACCAACCAGGAAATTACGAAATATAATTATATTTCTTGTTTGTATTAAATTTTAAATATAATATGATATTTAAAAAAAAAAAAATAAGAAAACTCCTAGTCGGGGAATCGAACCCCGGGCGTCTGCGTGACAGGCAGAAATGTTACCAACTACACCAACCAGGAATCACGAAATATAAAAACATTTCTGATTCTTATTGATTGACTTTTTTTTTCTTGTCACATTAAAATTGAATGTTGACTCTGTAAATAGAAAGGTACCTTGGCCGAGTGGTTAAGGCGGCAGATTCGAAATCTGCTGGGCATTGCCCGCGTGAGTTCAAACCTCACAGGTATCGTTTTTTAAATCACAAAAATTTTTGAATTTTAAAAGATTCGAACTGTTGACCTTTTTTTTTTTAGATTTCAGAAAAAATAATTTATTTGAATTTGCAGATGTTTTTTTTTTTGAAAAATTCTACATGTCTAATCCTCTGTGGCTCAGTTGGTAGAGCGTTCGGCTGTTAACCGACAGGTCTCTGGTTCGATCCCAGACAGGGGAGCTTTTTTGAGTTTTTTTTGCTGGTTTAATACAAAAAAAGCAAAAAAGCTCCCCTGTCTGGGATCGAACCAGAGACCTGTCGGTTAACAGCCGAACGCTCTACCAACTGAGCCACAGAGGATTACACATACAACACAAAATTATCTTACACACATTTATTTTATTTATAAAAGTTTTGAATTTATTTTTAAAAGTTTTTCAAATGATAAACACAACAGTTTCTGTGGTCTAGTTGGTTATGACGACCGCCTAACACGCGGTAGGTCCCCGGTTCGATTCCGGGCAGAAATATTTTTTACATTTTTAATTTTTTTATTCTATCAGTACAAAATATTATTCAACACATATCAACAGACACCGTGGCCGAGTGGTTAAGGCGCTAGATTAGAAATCTAGTGGGCTTTGCCCGCGTGAGTTCGAACCTCACCGGTGTCGTTTTTTGTTTTTATTTTCTGATGATGAAATAAAAAATTTACAGATTATTTTTTTCTGTAAACTATTTTATTTTTTATTTATCTAACAATCACCAAATGGGGGATTAGCTCAATCGGTAGAGTGCGCGCTTTGCAAGCGTGAGGCACCGGGATCGAAGCCCGGATTCTCCAGTCCACCGGTCCTATAGTGTAATGGTTATCACTCTGGACTTTGAATCCAGCAATCCGGGTTCAAATCCCGGTAGGACTTTTTTTTTGATTTTTTTACACCATATACTTGGACTTTTGAGTTTATATGACGCATAGTAAATTCAAAATACCATATACTAAACACAACCAGGTTCAGTGGCCGAGCGGTCTAAGGCGCTCGACTCAAGTTCGAGTCTCTTCGGAGGCGTGGGTTCGAATCCCACCTGAACCATTTCTTTTGCTATCCATTTTTTTTTGACAAAAAAAATTATTATACTCGGTAATCCGAGGATCACAGACAAATAAATTCAGGTTAATTGAGTTTTTTATATTTTGAATTGCCTCGAGTATACTTCTTTTCCAAAAATTTAAAATATATTAAAAAAAAAAAAATTCAATTTTTTATCGGTGAGCAAAAAAAAAGTCAAAAAATATAACGAATTTAAAAAGAATTCAAAAATTTATTTTATATTATGATGGAGCAACCACAGCTTCCCAAAGTACTGCAATATGGGAGCTATGTCGGACTTTCTTCGGGGCAAGCCACCGAAGAACGTCTAATGCAAAGAAATTACGTTAATCATCTGGAGAACACTTGGTCCTCGTACCAGAGATTAAGCTGATAAGAACAGATACTACACTTGATCTTAGCCAAAAGGCCGAGAAGGTATGATTTTCAATACAAAAAAAAAACTTAAGTAACTAATTTTAAACAACTACAAATTCGGTGAAAATTTTCATTTTTTATTTTTTCATTTTTTTTACTCAAAATTTTTCGATTATTTAAACAAAAAAAAAATACAGAAAACAACTAGTCATTGTGGCCGAGTGGTTAAGGCGCCAGACTTGAAATCTGGTGGGTTCTACCCGCGCAGGTTCAAATCCTGTCGATGACGTGCGTCGATAGTTCAGTGGTTAGAATACCTGCCTTCCAAGCAGGTGGCCCGGGTTCGATTCCCGGTCGACGCATTTTTTTAAAAAACTTTTAAATAAAAATAAAGAACAAATGGCAAAAAGCCAACAACGAGATTCGAACTCGTGACCTCTCGCTTACTAAGCGAGTGCTCTACCAACTAAGCTATATTGGCGGTGTTGTTACCCTATTTTTCAAATACTATTCTTTGTTTCATAAAAAAAATATTTCGTAATTTTATTTTCTTAATAAAAAAATATTATCTTTTGTTTTCAGAAAATAAAACTAAAAAAGATTTTATGTATTTGAAAAAAAAAATCACATTCAGATAACTCACCGTAGCTCAGTTGGTAGAGCGGGGGACTGTAAATGGAATCAGCAGTAATCCCTAGGTCGATGGTTCGAATCCGTCCGGTGAGAGTGGCGCCATTAGTCTAGCGGCCATGATACCTCGTTGCCAACGAGGTGGCCCGGGTTCGACTCCCGGATGGCGCATATTTTTGCATTGTGTAAAAATTTATTTACATTTTTTTGGTGGAGTCGATATCATCAAATTAAACGTTTGGGTGGCCGAGTGGTCTAAGGCGCCAGTTTAAGGCACTGGTCTCTTCGGAGGCGCGAGTTCGAATCTCGTCCCAGACATTTTTTATACTTCCTTAGTATATTTTTTGAAAAAAAAAATTACAAAAATAAGTTCCCCGTCCGGGAGTTGAACCCGGGTCTCTCGGGTGAAAGCCGAGTATCCTGACCACCTAGACTAACGGGGATCATCTGCTTTCGACCGGGATCGAACCGGCGACCTTAGGATTATGAGAC
>JABSQW010000561.1 GCA_013215605.1 Myxococcales bacterium | reverse complement strand
TCCGCCCGGACACCGAGATGATGCGCACTCTCGGAGGCGAGATCCGGGCTCGAATCCTCGCCAACCAGGCACGCCAGATCACCGACCAGAGCGCCTACTACAGCTTTCACGCACACGCCGCGTGGCGGGATACCGCCGAGAACGTACGGGGACGCCCGGAAATCACGGAGGCGGGCCTCGAGCTCGCCGGCGCCGACAGCTCTGTCGAGTGGCTCCTCGAATTTCCGCAGCCGCTTCGGCGTTTCGAGATCCACCTCCGGGCCTCGTGTACCGATAGGATTCCCTTCTTCGAAGTCGCGTCGGATACCGGACCGAAGTTGACCGCACGCGCGAGCGCCGACCCCATCGGCCGGCCCTTGCGTCACGCGATGCGCGAAGCCTTCGACGGCGCGCGGTCCGTTCGGCTTCGCTACTTCGGATCGGACACCGCGGAGTGCACGCTCACGAGCTTTCGCACACTGGCGTCGTTCACCGCGGACGCGACCGGTCCCGATGCGCTCGATCTCCAGCAGCTGCGCGCGCTCGGCTATTCTGAATAGTCCGACCCCACCCCGGAAGTCGCAGACTCCTCTATGCTCCGGCCCATGCACCGAGGGCGCCTCCTGTTGCGAGTCCTGGAGTCCGAATCTTCCGTGCAGCACAGCGACCGGTCGCAATGCGCCTCGCGCCGGGGCATCCGCCTCAACCTGCTGATGCGCATGGCTGCGATCGCCCTCGTGGCCGCGGGCTGCAGCACCGCACCGCCCGCGGAATCTCCGACCGCAGCGGACGCCGAGGCCTTCGTCGCGCGGGCCGAGGAGCGACTCGCCAAGCTGTGGGAGCGCGCCGAACGGGCCGCCTGGGTGCAGGCCAACTTCATCACCGAAGACACCCAGGTGATTGCGGCCGAAGCACAGGCCGCACTGATCGGCGCGACGCGGGAACTCGCCACCGAGGCGACGCGTTACGAGTCGCCGGATCTCTCCCCGGTCCTCCAGCGGAAGCTCCACCTCCTCAAGATCTCGCTACCTCTCGCCGCCCCCGACGACCTGCGGCTCCAGGCCGAGCTCTCGGAGATCCTGGCGGAAATGGAGAGTACCTACGGCCGTGGCAAGTACTGCCGCGCAGACGGCGAGTGCCTCGACCTCACGCGGATGGGATTGATCTTCGCGGAGAGCCGCGATCCAGAGGAGCTTCTGGACTTGTGGCAGGGCTGGCGAACCGTTTCACCACCGATGCGTCCGTCGTACCAGCGCTTCGTCGAGATCG
Source organism: Myxococcales bacterium (assembly GCA_013215605.1). Lineage (GTDB taxonomy): Bacteria > Myxococcota_A > UBA9160 > UBA9160 > SMWR01 > JABSQW01. The sequence continues at coordinate 2,386 of JABSQW010000561.1, read as the reverse complement.
CGAACGCCGGCGCCGCGAACCTCGGATTCGCCGACCTCGGCGAGCTCTGGCGGTCGGCCTACGACATGCCACCGGACGCGTTCGCCGCCGAGGTCGAGCGGCTGTGGACCCAGGTCCGCCCGCTGTACCGAGCGCTGCACTGCCATGTGCGCGCGCGCCTCGCGGAGTACTACGGCGAAGCGCTCGTCCCAACCGGGCAGCCGATTCCAGCCCACCTCCTCGGCAACATGTGGAGCCAGACCTGGGGCAACGTCTACGAACTCGTGGGCCCCGAAGACGCCGACCCGGGCTTCGATCTCAGCGAACTCCTCGAGGCGAAGGGCATCGACGATCAGGAAATGGTCCGGTATGGCGAGCGATTCTTCAGCTCCCTCGGCTTCGCCCCGCTGCCCGACACCTTCTGGAGGCGCTCGCTGTTCTTGAAGCCGAGGGACCGCGAAGTGGTGTGCCACGCGAGCGCGTGGAACCTCGACGGTCGGGACGATCTGCGCATCAAGATGTGCATCCAGATCAACGACGAGGACTTCTCTACGGTCCACCACGAGCTCGGTCACAACTACTACCAGCGCGCGTACAACGCGCAGTCGCCGCTCTTCCAGGGCAGCGCCCACGACGGCTTCCACGAGGGCATCGGCGACACCATCGCGTTGTCGATCACGCCGGAGTACCTGCGCGACATCGGCCTGCTCGACGAGGTCCCCCCTCCCGATCGCGATCTCGGCCTGCTGCTCCGCATGGCGCTCGACAAAGTCGCTTTCCTGCCGTTCGGCCTGTTGGTCGACCAGTGGCGCTGGCAAGTCTTCTCAGGAGACGTCGAGCCGGGCGCGTACAACGCCGGGTGGTGGCAGCTCCGCGAGCGCTACCAGGGCGTGCGTTCGCCGGTACCGCGCAGCGAGGCCGATTTCGATCCGGGCGCAAAGTATCACGTGCCCGCGAACGTTCCGTACACGCGGTACTTCCTGTCGTACATCTTGCAATTCCAGTTTCATCGCGCGCTGTGCGAAGCCGCGGGGGTGAAAGGTCCTCTGCATCGCTGCTCCATCTACGGCAGTGCGGCTGCCGGTGAGCGACTCGCGCAGATGCTCGAGATGGGCCTCTCGCGACCCTGGCCCGACGCGCTCGAGACGCTCACGGGTCAACGCGCGATGGATGCCACGGCGATCATCGACTACTTCGAGCCGCTGATGGTTTGGCTCGCCGAGCAGAATCAAGACCGCAGCTGCGGTTGGTAGGCGGAGGCGCGGCGTCGGAGGAAAGCCGCTCCGAGACCGACCGCGAGGCGTCGAGTACTCCGTGCCTGGGAGGGAGCGCGAGCGTGTCCTGGGACCCGCCTTCGAGACGAGGAGGGTCGACTCATCGATTCTCGAGATCGCCCAGTCGCATCACCGAGTCCTGTGCTGCCGAAGCGACGTGCTCACCGTCGCGCCGGTACACCGCCCCGCGCGTGAAGCCGCGGCCGGCCGACGCTCGGGGGCTCTCCGTCACCCAGAGAAGCCACTCGTCGGCCCTGGCGTCGGCGTGGAACCACAGCGCGTGATCGAGACTCGACATCATCACAGATCCGAGTGACGTACCGGCCCCGTGCGCGCGGATCGCGCTGTCGTTGAACGACATGTCCGTCGCGTAGGCGATCAGCGCGCGGTGGAGATCCGGATCATCGGACAACTTCGAAGGCGCGCGAAACCACGCGACCGCCGGCTCGCGACCGACGTCGCCGCCGTGGGAGTACGGGACCACCGCGTAGCGCATGTCGATGGCGCGTGGCCTCCCCGCCCAGCCACGCGCGTACTCGGGCATTCTCTCACCGCGCTCGGCGACCAGTTCCTCGAGGGTCGGGAGCGACTCGGGATCGGGGGCGTCGGGCATGTCGCGCTGGTGCTCGTAACCCCGCTCGGGCTTCTGAAACGAAGCGATCATGTGGAAGATCTCGTCGCCGCCCTGGAGCGCCACGACCTGGCGGGTGGCGAACGATCGCCCCTCGCGCGAGCGATCCACCCGGTAGATGACCGGCCGCGACGGATCGCCGACGCGCAGGAAATAGCCGTGCAGGGAGTGCGCGGCGCGCCCCTCGACGCTGCGCTGCGCGGCGACGAGCGCCTGGGCGACGGCCTGCCCGCCGAAGATCCGCCCGTGGCGATTGCCCTCGTTCTTCCCGCGGTAGAGGTCGGTGTCGAGCTGCTCGAGATCGAGACACTCGAGAAGGGTTTCGAGGAGAGCTTCCATGGCGAGGAGTTAGTACACCCCCGGATCTCGGAACGCGATGAATCCACTCAAAATCCGGCGTCTTGGAGACGCCTGGGCGTCGCGAGATCTACGGCGAGCTTGGCGGCACGGCGACGCGTCTAAAAATAGACCGATAAGCGATGGGAAACACGAGATCTTCCAG
>JABSQW010000560.1 GCA_013215605.1 Myxococcales bacterium | reverse complement strand
GAGAGGCAGCTCGAGGAACTCGGCGACCCTGCGGACATCGGTCATGAAGTACGGGAACCAGAGTGGATCGATCTTGCCGAAGAACTCGGGTGTGCGGATCGCGATCGGATAGACGGGACGAAAGTGCAGCTCGAGCTCGTATTCGGTCTGCCACTGGTGCAGGCGAGGCGTCGCGAGATAGGACCACGGACTCCGGAAGGACCAAAAGACGTCGACTCGCAATGCGCTGGGCATCCTTCGGCTCGCTCCTCTTGGCGGGGGGCATCATCCTAGCCCGAATGCCGTCACCGGTTCCTGGTGGACAGAATCTCTATGCTAGGAGCTTGCGGAAACGCAGCTTGAACTTCCTATCTGCCCAAATCGATTTGACTCTACTCCTGTGCCAATCGATCGTATCGAGCACGAAATACGGTTCCATTGCATTGAATGGACTGGCTGCCTAGGCTCCCGCCTCTGCGCCCGGGTTTCGGCGCGGCCACAAGAATCCAGGGAGGGGGCGGATGTCATCCAGTCCGACCGAGATCCTTCGCGAGCAGGCCGAGCGATCGCTGCGCGCCACGCACCAGGAATTCGGCACCGAGCCGACCGCAGTCCGCAAGACGGACCACTACCAGGCCGAATACGTCCAGACCTTCGTCGAGAAGTGGGACGAGTTGATCGACTGGGAGTCCCGCGCGAAGAGCGAAGGGCGCTTCTTCATCGACCAGCTGAAGGCACGCGGCAAGATGAAGGTGCTCGATGTCGCTACGGGCACGGGCTTTCACTCGATTCAGCTCGCCGACGCCGGCTTCGAGGTGACAAGTGTCGACGGCAACGCGGCGATGCTCGCAAAGGCATTCCAGAACGCCACCGACCGCCACCTGATCCTCAAGACGATCCACGCGGACTGGCGCTGGCTCAACCGCGAGGTGTACGGGAAGTTCGATGCCATCATCTGTCTCGGCAATTCGTTCACACACCTGTTCAACGAGCAGGACCGACGCCGTGCCCTCGCCGAGTTCTATGCGGCGCTCAAGCACGATGGCATCCTGATCCTCGACCAGCGCAACTACGACGCAATCCTGGACCACGGGTTCTCGTCCCAGCACAAGTACTACTACTGCGGTGACGACGTGATCGCCGAGCCCGAGCACGTAGACGAAGGGCTCGCGCGCTTCCAATACACTTTCCCAGATGGCTCCGCGTTCCGGCTCAACATGTTTCCGCTGCGCAAGAACTACATGCGTCGACTGATCCGCGAGGCCGGGTTCGCCTCGGTGAAGACCTACGGCGATTTCCAGGAGACCTACCAGGAGGCCGAGCCGGACTTCTTCGTCCACGTGGTCGAGAAGCATATGGAGCACCCGGATGCCTGAGGATGCCGGAGCCGCGTCCATCACCTCGACCACCGAGGCCTACTACGACAGCAGCGAGGCCGACTCCTTCTACGCCACGATCTGGGGTGGCGAGGACATCCACATCGGGATCTACGAGCATCCCGACGAGGAGGTCGCCCGTGCGAGTACGCGGATGGTCGAGACCATGGCCCTGCGTCTCGGCCACCTGAAGAAGGCGCACCGAGTCCTCGACGTCGGTGCGGGCTATGGCGGTGCGGGCCGCGCCCTCGCGACGCGCTTCGGCTGCCGCGTCGACTGCCTCAACCTGAGCGAGGTCCAGAACGAGCGCAACCGGCTGCTGACGAAGGCGGCGGGGCTCGAAGATCGCGTGCGGGTCGTGCATGCCAACTTCGAGTCGATTCCCGGACCGGAGGAGGCCTACGACGCCGTCTGGTCTCAGGACGCGATTCTCCACAGCGGAGCCCGGGAGCGCGTGCTCTCCGAGGTCTCGCGAGTCCTGAAGCCGGGAGGGCACTTCGTCTTCACCGACCCGATGCAGACCGACGATTGCCCTCCGGACGTGCTCCAACCCGTGCTCGACCGCATCCACCTCGATTCGCTGGCCTCGCCGAGCTTCTACCGCAAGAACCTCGCGGGTCTCGGCTTCGATGAGATCGAGTATGGCGAGATGGTGAGCCAGCTACGGACTCACTACGACCGGGTCCGGCAAGAGCTCGGAGCGCGTCAAAGCGAGATGGTCGAGCGCTGCGGCATCGACTACGTGACCCGCATGCTCGAAGGGCTCGGCCACTGGGTGAACGCTGCCGATCGCGGCCATCTCACCTGGGGCATCCTCCACTTCCGCAAGCGCGGCTGAGCCGCAATGGTGAAGGTCGACTGGGCCCGCATCGAGCCTGCCGTCTTCCTGTCATCGGCTGGCGTCGTCCTGCTAGTGCTCGGGTTTGGCGTCGCCGATCCAGCACGAGCGAAGGATCTGTTCCTGGGTCTGCAGGACTGGATCGTCGGAACCTGGAGCTGGCTCTTCATCGGCTCGACAACGCTCTTTCTGGTGTTCTCGATCTGGTGCACGTTCGGCGCCCGAGGAGCACTTCGGCTCGGACCCGAGGGCGAGCCACCGACCTTCGCGCTGCCTTCCTGGTTCGCGATGCTCTTCAGCGCGGGTATGGGCATCGGCATCATGTTCTACGGCGTGGCCGAGCCGGTCACGCACTATGCGAGCCCGCCCTTCGGAGCGGCTGAGACGGCGGCATCGGCCAAGCAGGCGATGACGATCACCTTCTTTCACTGGGGTCTGCACGCCTGGGGCGTGTACGCAGTGATGGGGCTCGCGATCGCCTACTTCGGCCATCGGCGCGGACTTCCTCTGGCGATCCGCTCGACGCTTTATCCGTTGGTTGGCGAGCGGATTCACGGCTGGCTTGGGCACAGCGTCGACGTCTTCGCCGTCTTCGGCACGGTCTTCGGTCTCGCCACCTCTCTTGGCCTCGGCGCCATGCAGATCAACGCCGGTCTCGCCCGGCTCTTCGGCGCCCCGGAGTCTGCCACGGTCCAGATCGCACTCATCGCCGTGATCACGGCGGGGGCAACGACCTCCGTGGTCCTCGGACTCGATCGGGGAATTCGTCGGCTCTCCGAGCTGAACGTGGCACTGGCGACGACTCTGCTGGTCTTCGTGATCGTGGCCGGGCCGACCGCCGCGATCGTCCAGGCCCTTCCCGGGCGCCTGTTCGACTATGCCGCCTCCCTGGTTCCGGTCAGCACGGGCTACGAGGCGCTCGGCGGTACCGACTGGCAGAAGTCGTGGACCCTCTTCTACTGGGCGTGGTGGATCGCGTGGTCACCCTTCGTCGGGATGTTCATCGCACGTATATCAAGGGGCCGCACCATCCGTGAGTTCGTGCTCGGCGTGCTGTTCGTGCCGACGTTGGTCAGCTGCATCTGGTTCACCGTTTTCGGGTGGTCTGCCGTCACGCTCGACGCGCAGAGCCCCGGGATCGTGGCCGCGGTCGAGAACGACATCTCGACCGGTATCTACGCCCTGCTCGAGCGACTACCGGCAAGCGGCATCACGTCGTTGCTGGCGGCGCTCGTTGTCGCGATCTTCTTCGTCACGTCCTCGGACTCGGGCTCGTTCGTCGTCGACATGTTGACCTCGGGTGGCCATCCGGATCCCCCCGTCTGGCAGCGGGTGTTCTGGGCCGTGAGCGAGGGCGTCGTCGCGGCAGTCCTCCTCCTTGCCGGAGGGCTCGCGGCGCTCCAATCCGCCGCGATCAACACGGGACTACCGTTCTGCGTGATCTTGATCTTCGTTTGTCTCGGGCTCGGCCGCGAGCTCGTTCGCGAAGGCGACGGAGGCCACTAGCACGCGCGTTTGCATCGCCGCATTTCGCCGTTTCGCCGCGCTCTCAACGCCACGCGATCAACGCTTCCCGCCGAAGGCGGTGCCGGTCGCCCTCTTGCTCAGAAAACCGGCGACCACGCTCACGCAGGCGACGCAGGCCCTCGGCGGAAGGCCGAAACCTCGCCCCCGCCTGGATCGGGCAGCCGAGAAAATCAAAGCCCTGCGTGGTGCGCTCGATTTCAAAGATAAACACTCCTCGGTATCCTGTGCACGACCGCATGCATCCCTTCGCTGAGAACCCGAAAGCGGCGAACGACCCGATCCCCCGTCGCGGGAGAACACCTTGCCCGAGCATCCCTCCGCCGACGAAGTCTTCACCTACTTCGAGCGACTCTCGAACTGGGGGCGCTGGGGGGCCGACGATACACGCGGGACCCTGAACTACGTCACGCCCGAGGTGACTCTCGCCGCGGCCGGGGAGATCCAACTCGGGCGGAGCGTGTCCTGCGCGTGGCCGATTACGAACCAGCGTCAGGAGGGAGACCTCTTCGGCACGCCCCAGCGCTTTATGTTGAACCATGGCCAGGGGCTCGCCGACGAAAATCGCGTCCTCCCGCCCCATCGCCGAGAGGGCGATCGCGGGTTCGGCGCGAGTGAATACGTCGGGTTCGTCTTCCACGGGCTGAACATCACCCACCTCGATGCCCTGTCCCACATCTTCTGGGATCGGAAGATGTACAACGACTATCCCGCGGAACTCGTCACGAGTCAGATGGGCGCGACCCGCCTGGCGATCACGGACATCGCGGAGGGGATCACGACCCGCGGCGTTCTGCTGGACGTGGCGCGGGCCCGGGGCGTCGACGCCCTCGAACCCGGGTACGGGGTCACCCCGGACGACCTCGCACTCACGGAGGAGCGACAGGGCGTGAGCGTACGAAGGGGGGATGCGGTCTTCCTTCGCACCGGCCATGGGCACGTCCGCCACGCCTCGGGGCCGACGAAGACCGCGCGCGGGCAACCCGGTTGGCACGCGTCCTCTCTTCCGTGGCTGCACGAGCGCGAGGTTGCCGTAATCGGTTGCGACACAGGGCAGGATGTCACACCGAGCGGCTACAACGAGGCGGGACTCAACCTGCCCGTCCATTCGATCGGAATCTCGGCCATGGGCCTCTGGCTGCTCGACAACCTCGATCTCGAGGCCCTCGGACAGACCTGCGAGGAACTCGAACGCGGTACGTTCTTCTTGAGCCTGCAGCCCTTGCGACTCGAAGGCGCGACGGGCAGTCCACTCAATCCGATCGCGCTCTTTTAGCCCCCCGCCCCGCGTATGCGGTCACCGGTTCCTGGTCGACAGAATCTCTATGCTAGGAGCTTGCGGAAACGCAGCTTGGACTTCCTATCTACTGCAGGCGACGAAGACCGGAGGCTCAGGTGGTTCGTCTAGTGGATCTGCCCGACGTCGAGCGCGAGCACCTCGCGCGAAAGGCCTGCGAGCCCTTCGATTCGCGGCCCTTCGTGTCGGGCCCGCCGCTCGCAGACCGTCGCGTGGCCATCGTTACGTCTGCCGGTCTTCACCGCGTCGGCGACAAGGCGTTTTCGATGGTCGACCTGAGCTACCGCGTCATCCCGGGCCATATCAACGCCGACGACCTGACGATGACTCACACCTCGGTGCACTTCGATCGCACCGGATTTCGGGAGGATGTGAACCTCGTCTTCCCCATCGATCGCCTGCGCGAATTGGAAGGGGAGGGGGCCATCGGATCGGTGGCCGACTACCACTACTCGTTGATGGGTGCCGGTTGGCTGCCTCAGCAGATCGAG
>JABSQW010000559.1 GCA_013215605.1 Myxococcales bacterium | reverse complement strand
CCAGCGTCCTCCACGAGCCCCTCGACGCGAAACGCGTGACCCGTCACGAACAGGCAGGGCTCGCCCGTGTCCGGATGCACGCGAGCGATGGGGTGCGACATGGGTGGGAGCTGCGTGTTCGCGAGGTCGTCGGCGCGGCTCCCGATGCGCCGGTAGGCCTCCGTATAGTCGTGCACCGCGCGCAGGCCGTAGAGCTCGGCGCGGCCCGGCTCGTCGAGATCCAGCCAGCCGCGGCGCATGCTCGCGTAGAAGGTGTCGCCGCCGATTTCCGGAACGACCTGGGCCGAGAACAGCGACACGCTGGCGGGAGCCTCGCGGAATGAGCTGTCGGTGTGCCACGTCTCGTTGATCGCGATGATCTGCATGTTCTCTGAGGTGCGCGGGAGCACGTCGCCGTCGCGGCCGACGTTCGAGATGACGATCACCTTCGGGTGGGGAGCGTGGTCGTCGAAGGCGCGGCTCTCGAGCGGGCCAAAGCGCTCGCCCAGGACGACCTGATCTTCGACGTCGATGAACTGATCGCGCAGGACGAGCACGCCGTGCGCGAGCAGTGCCGCCTCGAGCTCGTCGAACACATCGGGATCGACATCGCGCCGCAGGTCCGCGCCGCGGATCTCGGCTCCGATCGGGTCCAGGGGGTGGACTTCCAATGCCATGACCGCTCTCCCGCGTGGGTCCGCGTGCTCCCTTCGAACTTCCGCGCCAGTGTAACCGGGGACGAGCGATGGGAGGGGAAGCGTACTCCGCGCCCTGTCGTACAATCGACAGTCGCTGCGTCCGAGGGGGTGGAGGGGCGAACGGCCGGCCTTCCCGAGCCCGAGGCGATCATCGAGGCCGCATGGTCCGCGAGTCCGAACATCCCGCTCCCGCCGCACCGGACGCGGCGCCGCGGTTTCTGAACCCTGCGATCGCCGCGCTATCCGCGGTGCTGGTCGGCTACACGGCGCTGCGCGCCGGGCTGCTCGCGTACACGTTCGACGAGAGCAACACCTTCCTCCTCCACGTCCCGATGTCGTTCTTCGACATCGTGGTCCAGCACCGGCCCTCGGCGAACAACCACGTGATCAACACGCTGCTCACCAAATCCGCGTACGTGATCTTCGGCGGCTCCGACTTCTTTCTCCGACTGCCCAACGTGTTCGCCCATGCGCTCTATCTAGGCGCGACGGTGTCGATCTTGCGAACGCTGCGGGATCCGATCCTCATCCTCGCCGGGTTCGTTGCGCTGAACTTCAACCCCTTCCTCCTCGACCATTTCTCGATCTCGCGTGGCTACGGAATCGCCCTGGCGGCGATGCTCGCGAGCGTCGCGATGTTGCTGCGCGGCGTGCGCGCGCCGGCGAGTCGTGCGGGGACGTTCGCCTTCGCGTTCTCGGTCGTAGCCGTGCTCGCAAACTACACGCTGGCGAACTACTACGCGGGCCTGGTGGCGGTGTGGTACGCGGCCTTCGTGGGACACGCGGTGGTGCTGCGCATCCGTGGTCGCGCGCTCTTCGCACTGTTTCTGAGAACCAGCCTCCCGGTGGCGGTCAGCGCGGGGATCCTGTTCCTGTTCGCCTTCGACGCGTACCTCAATCTCGCCAGCTTCGACAGTTTCTACTACGGAGGCTCCACCGGCTTCTTCGGGGATACGATCGGGAAGACGCTCGAAGCGGCGCTCTACGGCACGCTGTCGCGGGGACCGCTCTTCGAACTTCTACGCCTTGGGGTCTTGGCAGTCGGCCTCGCAGCGACGGCTCTCGTGGGTTCGCGCGTCGCGAAGGATGGGATGCGCGCGTTCCACGCCGAAATCGGGGTAGCCTGGCTCCTGCTCTTCGTGCCGATCGCCAGCAGCCTCGTGCAACACCTGACCCTCGGAACCCCGTACCTGATGGTCCGCACGGCGCTGTTCCTGCTGCCTCTTCTGGCGCTGAACCTGGTGTTCGTCGTCGGTGCGCTGGCCCCGACTCGCCCGGCGCTGGGTCGTGCGCTCCTGGTAGCCGCAGCGGCGGGCTGTCTCGTCAACACCGCGGCCTCGGCCAACCTCTCGCACACCCACGAGTGGGCGTTCAACGCGGATGTTCGACGCGTACTCGACGATCTCGAGGCATCGCGTGAGCCCGACGCGAGCCCGGTACGGCTCGGGGTCGACTTCTTGTTTCGGCCGAGCATCGACTACTACCGCAATACGCGGAACCTCGACTGGATCGTCGAGGTAGACGGCCAGCGCCGCCGCGACAACCGCCGCAAGTGCGGCGGTGGATGCACCCACTACTACGTCTTCACCCGCGAGGGCGAGCGGCCCGGAGACGAGATGGGCCCGCGCGAGCGCTTCTCGATCGATCAACACGACGTGATCGCCCGCTACCCCGACACGCAGACGGTGCTGGTCGGGACGCCGCTTCGCTGAGCGCGAACCTAGGCGGCCTCGAGCGCTGCGATGTCCTCGAGGCTGATCTTCCGGTCGGCGATGCCCTCGAAGCCGTCACCGCCCGAGTAGACCTCTTCGCCGGTCAGCCGATCTTCCGAGTGATCGACCGGCCACACCACACCCATCCGGTACTCGGACAAGTAGTAGGCGTCCTGGTCGTCGACCTCGATCCCCATGGCCACGAGCGTCTTGCCCGGATACGCCATGCGCATCACGCCTTCGGTGAACACCGCGTCGTCGTCGACGACCACACGATCGCACGCGTATTCGAGCCGGTGCGCACCGGTCTGCACGATGGTGGCGTCGTAGAACGCTCGGACGGCATCTTTGCTCCCGTTCGGATTCATCAGTTCCACGTCCGGGCTGCTGTGAATGATGTATTTCGGCTTCTCCGTGAGGGTGGCGACCACGCCCTCGATGTCGGCTCGTGCCTCGGCCTTCATGTGTGCGAGAACGAGTTCGAGGTTGCGCGCACGGGTGGGGCTGCTCTCCTCGGCGAGACGTTTCTCGACGAGCTTCCAGGTTAGATTGGGGTTCAATCTCACGTCTCTTCTCCCTGCTGATTTTCAGACCTTGTAACCGCCGTCGACGCTGATCACCTGCCCGGTGATCCCGCCGCCGGCGGGTGAAGCGAGGAGCACGGCCATCGGTCCGAGTTCCTCGGCCTCGAGCACGCGCTCCTGCAGACTCGACGATTCCGCATACGCGCGCGCCTCATCGGGCGTAACGCCCATCCGACGCGACATGGACTCCCAGTCGACGAGCGTCGTGTTCGTCCAGCCGGGGCACAGACAGTTGACCGTGACGCCTTGTTTCGCGGTGTCGGCGGCGAGTTGCCGCGTGAAGCCGACGAGACCGTGCTTCGCGGTGGTGTAGGCGAGCGATCCACCCGCGTGCTTCGAAGCCCCGGACCCGATGTTGATGATGCGCCCGTATCCCTTCTCCCGCATGGCGGGCAATGCGGCTCGGGACGTCCACACCGCCGAGAGAAGATTGAGGGTCACATCTGCGAGGAACGCATCGTCCTCGTCGTCGCTGTCGAGGGAACGTGGCGGCACCGAGCCGCCCACGTTGTTGACCACGATGTCGAGGCCGCCGAACTCCGCCAGGGCGAACTGCACCAGGTTGCGCGCCTGGCGGCGGTCGAGAGCGTCGGCGACCGAAGCCTTCCCGACCCCTCCCTCGACATCGATCTCCTTCACGACAGCGTCGAGGTCGTCTCGCGTGCGCGACGAGATCACCAGCTGCGCTCCGCTGCGCGCCAACTCCCGCGCGATCGCGCGGCCGATCCCCCGGCCGGCTCCCGTCACCAGAGCGACACGACCGTCGAGCTGTCCCATGGGGTTCCTCGCGTTCGGCGCCCAAATGCCGATCCCGGTTGACATAGTATACTGCGCCCGACCTCGAGACATCCTCCAGCGCACCGCCGCAGAGAGACCCCAGCGCATGATCGAATTCGATCCCCTCTCCGAGGCAGTCTTCGCCGACCCGTATCCCTTCTACCGCCGTTTGCGCGACGAGTCACCCGTCCACTACAGCGAGCAATACAACTGCTGGTTCCTCTCTCGTTTCTCGGACATCTGGCGCGAGGAACAGGACCACGCCTCGTACACCATCGTGGACGGGCAGATGCCGATGCAGCTGCTCTCGAACCCCGAGCTGGAGGAAATGATCGAATCGATCGACCGGGGTGAACTCGGCGAGTCGATCGCCGCTCTCGATCCACCACGCCACACGCAGGTGCGCAGCATTCTCGCGCCGCACTTCAAGCCGACGGCCGCGAAGGCCCTCGAGGATCGCACGCGAGAACTCGTTCGGGGATTCATCTCCGAGTGGGTCGATCGCGGCGAGTGCGACGTGATCGGCGATTACGCGATGCGCACGAGCGTACGCATCGCCTGCATCGTGAGCGGTCTCCCCCTCGACATGGCCGACTGGTTCGTCGAGCGTGTGAACTCGATGTTCGAGCGCGACGAGACCGACCAGGGGTTCTCGCTGCGCGCGATGACACTCGTGGGCGAACTCCACGCGTGGCTCGAAGAGTTCATCACCGAGCGCCGCAGGAAGCCGACCGATGCGCCCGACGCCATCAACGCGCTGTTCAATTCCCGGCCGAACGGAAAACCGCTCAGCGACAAGGACGTCTCGGCGAACGTGTCGCTCATGCTCATCGGCGGGACTGAGACGCTGCCGAAAGCGTTCTCAGCCGGCGTGTACCGCCTCTATCAGAACCCCGACCAGCGCGCAGAGATCGTGAAGGACCCGAGCCTGGTCACCGCCGCCTTTCGCGAGGTGCTCCGCTACGACATGCCCACCCAGGCGCTCGGCCGCACCGTGCGAATCGAGAAGGAAGTTCGCGGCCAGAAGCTCCGACCCGGTCAGGGCGTGCTCTTCCTCTGGGCCTCCGCGAATCACGACGCGCGCGAGTTCCCCGATCCCGACCGCTTCGACATCCACCGCCGGGCGCCGCGCATCCTCACGTTCGGCTCCGGCGCGCACATGTGCCTCGGGGCACACGTCGCGCAAATGGAGGGTCGGGTGATGCTCGAAGAGCTGCTCGCCGTCGCCCCCGAGTACGAGGTGCTCGAGGATCGGGCGACGTGGATCCGCTCCGAGGTGTTCCGCGGCTTCTCCTCGCTGCCGATCCGGTTCAACCCGCCGCGCTGACCGATCCGCTCAGTCGATCGTCTTTTTCATGGGGTCCGGATGGCCGCGGCGGTCCCGTCGACGACGACGCGCGCGAAGCCGGGCGGTGATCCGGATCGTCGTCCGCGAATCCGCTGTGATCTGCGCGCGTGTCGCGCGATCGATCCCGCGGCTCAGGCCTTCCGCGCCGAAACCACAGCGATCTCGAGCTGCCAGGAGCGCCCATCCCGATCGAGGTGCAGCGCCTCGGCGACGTCCGCCGGCGCGCTGGCGAACAACGCGCGCAGGCCCGCCCGGGCGTCCGCGGGCGTGTTCATGCGCTCCGTCCAGACGGCGACGTCGAGCGGGCACGGCGTCGTACCGTGGGCCTCGGCAGCCGCGAAGCCGGACGCGCGGAACCGGGTCAGCCACTCCGAAACGCGGTAGTTGCGGACATGCGAGGGATCGCGGAGCACTTCGATCGAGTTCAACCAGGTGTCCTGTGTCTCGTCTTCCGGGGAGATCGAGTCCGAAACGATCAGACGGCCGCCGGGTCGCAGCACGCGGAAGGCCTCGGCCGCGAACCGGGCGACGTGCGGGAAGTGGTGGGCGGCGAGGCGCGAGACGACGACGTCGAAGCTCGCGTCGCCGAATGCCAGCGATTCGGCGTCGCCTCGGTGCGTCTCGACGTTGTCGAGATGGCGTTCCCGGGCCCCTTCGCAGGTCTGCGCGAGCATCTCCTCGGTGAGATCGAGCGCGACCACGTTGCGACAGCCTCGCGCGAACGCGAAGGCCGCGTGGCCAGCGCCGCAGCCGACGTCGAGCACGACCTCGTCGCCCGAGAGATCGGCGACCTCGAGCATCGCCTGCAGATCCGAACCATCGCGGTGGGGCCAGCTCGACGCGTAGTGGGCGGCCGCCTCCCCGAATTTCTCCTGCACCGACTGTTTGACGTCCATGGTTTCTCCCGAGGCACCGCGCTATTTTTATCGTATATCAATATTTAACATAGGTTAATGAAATAGACATGGCATCCCCCGGAAATCGCCAGCGCACCTACGACGCCATCGCGGCGCTGCTGCGCGTATCCGAGCTCGTGGAGCGCCGACGGCGTCAACTGGCCCGAAGCGCCGGACTGAGCGACCAGCAGTGGCGCGTCCTCGAGGAGATTCACACCGAGGACTTCATGCCCTCGCTGTTCGCCCGCAACCGCGAGACGAGCCCCGCGGCGATCTCCCGCACGCTGCGTCAGCTGCAGGAGCGCGGTCTCGTGCGCGCGGCGATCTCCACCGCGGACGCGCGCCAGCGCACCTACGCGCTCACCGCGAGGGGCCGCCGTGCGATCGAGCGTCTGCACGCGGCGCGCGAGAATGCCCTCGAGGCGATCTGGGACCCCTTTCCCGCGGCCGAGATCGACACGTTCGTGGCTTTCGCGACGGGTCTCGCGAACCGGCTCGAGGCCTACGCGGCGGAGGTCGAGTCATCGGGATCCGCCTCGGCTCGCGTTTAGTTTCGGCTGGGGTTCGGCGGGCGAAACCCGCCGGCCGGCCTTCGCTCGGCTGCGCCTCGCTGCGCACTTCGCTTGCGGGGCGGATCTTGCGTCGCGCTCCCACGCGCCGCGAAATCGGCTTTCAAGAGCCCGGCGACTCGCGGTGGCCCTCGCCTGGCGGGATCTCCGCGCGGCGCGTGGTGACGCTCGCGCCGCCGTCGCAGGCGATCACCTGTCCGGTCACGAATCGGGACAGCTGCGACGCGAGCATCACCACGCAGTCGCCGAGCTCCTCGATGCTGCAGAGGCGCTGCATGGGAATCGACTCGCGCAATGCCTCCATGAACTCCGGCGAGATCCCTTCCGCGAGGCTGGGACTCTCGATCGCCGTGGGCGCGACGGCGTTCACGCGGATGCCGCGTGGCGCGAGCTCGAGCGCGAGGGTCTGAGTCATGTGCATCACCGCCGCCTTCACCGCGCCGTAGGGAGCCAGGTTCGGCGACGCCCTCATTCCCGAGAGCGAGGCGATGTTCACGATCGCACCGTCGACGCCGTCGTCCTGCATCGAGCGCGCGCACTCGCGCGAGCACAGGAAGGTCGACTTGACGTTGAGATCGATCGCCGTCTGCCAGAAGTCCCACTCGAGATCGACGAAGCCCGCCGGACGGTGCGACCCGTAGCTCCCCACATTGTTGACGGCGGTCCGCACCGGACCGAGCTCACCGCGCGTGCGGGCCAGCATCTCGGCCACGCTCGTCGCGTCCGTCGCGTCTGCCGCAATCGAGATCGACTCCGACCCGATCTCGCGCACTTCGGCTGCTACGGCTTCTGCGCGCCCGGCGTCGAGGTCGACGACGGCTACGTTCGCACCGGCGCGCGCAAGCTGCAGTGCGATCCCGCGGCCCCCGCCCTGCCCCGCGCCAACGACAATGGCATTGCTCGCCTCGAGGCCCAGCAGACTCTTCGACATCGCTTTCCCCCCTCGCCCCGGCGCGACGAAACGCGCACAACAGCGCTCCGGGCGGACATTCTCTCACGGGAGGCGCGCAGGGGTGCAGCCGCTCGAGCCCTCAGGCGCCGGTCATCCGCTCGACGAGCGCTGCCATCTCGTCCATCGCGGCGGGGGGCACGATCCAGTACGAGGTGCCCCACCGCTCGCGCCGACCCTCGAGCGTGTCGCACAGCGCGTCGAGGCTGCCCGACAGGCCGTGGGGCGACCGCCGCGCCTCGGCTTCCGGCAATTGAAAGTGCTGGGTGAGAACGCGCTCCGCCGCGCCGCGATCGTCCGTGAGCTTCACCGCGTAGAGCTCTCGAGCGAGCTCGATGCCACCGAAGCGCTCGCCCGCGGCTTCGCGCAGCCACTCGAGCTTGCGGTCCGCGGCGGCGGCCGTGGCGTCGCGATCGGTCTCGGCGTCGTGCACTCCCGACCCCGCGCGGGGATTGACGCTCACGATGTCGGCGTGTCGTCCCGCCACACCGAGCAGACGCCGCCCTCCGCCGCCGACGACCAGGGGCGGGCCTCCGCTCTGTACCGGCCGCGGGATACCGACGAGCTCGTGCGTGCGGTAGTGGGTTCCGTCGAAGCTGAACGGCTCTCCACCGAACAGACCGCGCAACACGATCAGCGCCTCCTCGAGGCGTTCGATACGAACCGCAGCGGGATCGCGCGGAATGCCCGTCTTCCGGTGATCCTCCTGCATCCACCCCGCGCCGATGCCGAGCTCGAACCGCCCACCCGAAAGCCAGTCGATGGTCGCGGCCTCCTTCGCGAGCACCGCCGGGTGCCGAAAGTCGTTGCAGAGCACGGACGTTCCGACACGCAGACGCGTGGTCGCCTGGGCAGCCGCGAGCGCTGCGGGGAGCGCTGCGAGTCCATACTCGATGTGATCGGGGAGCAGCACCGCGTCGTAGCCGAGGGCCTCCGCGCGTCGCGCCTGTTCGGCCCAGGCGGCCGGACTCGCGGCGTCGCGCAGCTTTACGCCAAATCGGATGCGGTGGGTGTGTCCCATGGAGGACAGCGTAAGAAAAAACAGCGGCAGCGGTCGACCGAAATGGCGCGCGACGGAAGTCGAGCCCCATCCTTCAATCACCCCCGTAGTATGCTGAGCGTCGGTCCGGACAGGCTCCGGGCATTCCAGAAAGGGGAGCCTTGGGCGGCCGACTCTCGGTGATAGTTGCTGGAATCGCGATCGCCTTCGCCGCCATCTGGTGGACCTTCTTCGCCAGCTACGAAGATCCGCCCGTGAACCCGGCGTGGGCCGTGTCGGGAACCGCCGAGATCCCCGACGGCTCGGTGACGGTGCGCTACACGGGCACGGCCACGCTCGTGTTCTCCGACGGCGAGACCCCCTGGATGGTCGACGGCTGGTTCACGCGGGTGGGTCCGCTCTCGCTCGTCGCGGGCGAGATCGAACCCGACCTCGACGCGATTACCGAAGGACTCGCGCGCAACGGCGTCTCAAAGCTCGCGGTGGTCTTTCCCGTCCACTCCCACTACGACCACGCGATGGACGCGCCCGAGGTAGCGCGCCGTACCGGCGCGGTGCTGTTCGGCTCGGAATCGACGGCAAACATCGGCCGAGGCTGGGGGCTTGCCGAGAGCCAGATCCGCGTGGCCGTAGACCGCGAGCCCGTGCAGTTCGGCGCGTTCACGCTCACTCCCATCGTGTCACGGCACTTCCAGTTCCCCGACCCGGCCGTGCGGGCCCTCGCGCTCGACGATCCGGAGATCACCGCTCCCCTGGTGCCACCGGTTCCAACCTTCGACTACAAGGTCGGCAAAGCGTACTCACTCCACGTCTCGCATCCGAAGGGGACGTGGCTCATCCAGGGCAGCGCGGGCTTCGTCGAGGGCAGTCTCGACGGCTACTCGGCCGACGTGCTCTTCCTCGGCGCCGGAGGACTCGGCTCGCAGACCGCAGCGTACCGCGCGAGCTACTGGCGCGAGCTGGTCGAAAGCGTGCGCCCCAGCCGCATCATTCCGATCCACTGGGACAGCCTGACCGGTCCCGCCGAGGGCCCGTTCGTCGGAACGGTTCGCGTCATGGGCTTTCTCTCCGGGGGCACCGAGCTCACTCGCGAGTTCCTGGAAGAGAAAGAAGCCGCGAATCCCGACATCCGCTTCTTGACCCTTCCGCGGTACGATGAAGTCGTGCTCTTCTGAGCGGTCCATGAGCGGGCGTCAATCGATAGGAGACGCGAGATGAGCGAACGTACCGGATGTCTGGTGATCGACGCCGACGGTCACGTAATCGAGCGCCCCGACATGTGGGCCGAGTACGTCGAGCCTGAGTTTCTCGGTCGCGCGCCCCGCATGGTCGCCGACGAGAACGGCCACGGCGCGCAGCTGATCGGCGACGGCCTCACCGGACGCATCGCAGTGGAGGTGAGCAGCCGTGTCGAGCGCGCCACGATCGATGAGATCGGTGCGCGCACCGGCGGATGGGACCCGAAGGTGCGGCTGCAGGACATGGACGCCGAGGGCATCGACATCGCGGTCCTGTTTCCCTCGATGTCGTTCTTCGTGTGCGAGGTGGCCGATCCCGAGCTCGACGCCGCACTGTGTCGCGCCTACAACAACTGGCTCAGCGACTATTGCGCGACGTCGCGCGACCGCCTCGCCGGCGTGGCCCTCCTCCCCCTCCAGGACGTCGACGCCTCGGTGACGGAGCTCGAGCGCTGTGTCGAGCGCTTCGGCTTCCGAGGTGCCTTCTTCCGGCCGAATCCCTACGCGGGACGCTCCATTCAGCACCCCGCCTACGAGCCGCTCTGGACGCGAGCCGAAGACCTCGGCGTGGCGATCACCGTGCACGAAGGTCTCTCGGACAGCCTCCCCACCCTCGCGCGCGACCGCTTCGAGAACCCGATTTCCCTCCACATCTGCTCTCACTCGTTCGAGCAGATGGCGGCCTGCCTCGGGGTGCTGCAGTCCGGCATCCTCGAGCGCCACCCGCGCCTCCACTTCGCATTCCTCGAGTCCGGCTGCGGCTGGCTCCCCTACTGGCTCGAGCGCATCGACGGCCACTACGAGACGTGGCGCTCGTACTTCCCGTCGCTCAGCATGAAGCCGTCCGACTACTTCCGGCGCCAGTGCTTCATTGCCTGCGACCCCGACGACGCGCTGACGAACAGCGTGGTGACCGCGGTCGGCGACGACTGCGTCGTGTGGGCGTCCGACTACCCGCACCCGGATTCCCACTTCCCGGGGACGATGGACGTCACCCTCGAGTCGATGAAGGAAGTGCCGAAGGCGTCCCGCGAGAAGATCCTCGGGACGAATGCCCAGAGGTTGTTCGGACTCGCGACCTGACGACCATCCTCGGGTTGTGGGGCTTCGGACCGGTCTACCGCTTGGTGAGCTCCATCATCCAGCCGTCCGGGGAGATCGGGATCACCAGCGTCGTGCCGGCCCGCGCACCCTCGAGAGCCGCCGCGGTGCGGCTGAGCGAGGGCCCCACGCGAGGCGGATGTCTCCAGCCGACGGCAATGCCGGGGAGCAGCAGCAACAGTCCCGACACCGCGATCACGCGGATGAAGCCCGGTCGGCCCCGCGGCGCCCCCCAGACGAGCGCTGCCACGTAGGCGAGTGTCGGGATCAGCCAGTAGCGCCCGGCCGACTCGGCGCGCTCGAGGACCGACCACGTCGTGGTGGGCGCCGCGAGTGCCATCGCGAGGATCGCTGCGCCGAAGGCGAGCAGCAGACGCAGCTCGCGACCGCCGCGCGCCGCGGCGACGGCGAGCAGCGTGCCGCCACCGACGAACACCAGCGCGGTGAGGGCGCCAACCCCGGTCGACCCGGGCAGCGCCTGTGTGAGGCGCGCTCCAATGAGCCCGCCCAGGAGCACTTGTTCGACCACGATGCGGACAAAAATGCCAGGCGTGGCTTGCGTCGCGACGCCATCGGCCACCTCGCCGGTGGTGAGCAGGAGCACCCCCTGAACGAGTGCGCCCGCCGCTGCCACCCCCGCAAACGCGAGCGCGCGACGCTGCCGATAGAGGAGCCAGTCGAGCGCGCTCACGCCGAGCAGTGGAAAGCCGAACGGCCCGGTGAAGCTCGCCAGCCCGACGATCGTGTAGTCGCAGCGTTTCACGAAGCCGCGCCCCGGCGCCGCAAGGATCACGAGGCAGGCCAGCAGAGCGAGGTGCCATTGGAGATTCGTGAGGCTCGCGTGGAGCTCGGCGTCGTACGGCAGCCCGACGACGAGGAACGCGAGAAGGGCGCGCACGCGAACGTCGGGAATCGCCGGCTCGAAGCGCAGCGACAGCAGAAGGGCCGCCGTACCCGCCGGTACGAGGAGCGCGACGAGTGCGAAGAAGTGGGGAATCGCTTCGAGGGGAAGCACGAGCGACCCCGAAGCTACGATCCGCTGCGCGGCGTGGAGGCTCCCGCGGTAGATCTCGAACAGCGACGCGCCCACTCCGAGATTGAAGGCGTCGGCGAGGAAGACGGCTCCATCCTCGGCCCAGAGCGTCGGAGCGGTCAGCGCTTCGGGCATGCGCGAGATCAGGACCGCCAGGGCGATCAGGAACCCCGCGACCGCGACGCCGCTGCCCGCTCCGACGTCGAACCGGAGCGGCGGAACCTTGCGGGTGCGATCGGTGGCTTCGTCCACGACTCCTAGGTACCGGGAACCACCGGCGCCTTCAAGCGCTGGAACTGCGGCGGGGACGACGCCTGCTATTCTTGGCCTCCCCACGGCGCCGACGCGGATCCAAGAACGCCGCGTGCGACGCTGCTTCCGGGTACACGGGCGTTGGCGGTGAGAATGGGGATGGAGATGGGAGTCACGCGCCTCGGCGCAGCCGCTCGACGGATGCGATCCCGGACGACGCGCATCGCAGTGTCAGTGTTCGCGGTGGGCCTCGTGGCAATTCTGTGGATCCTGCGCGCCCCGTTGTTCGGAAACAATTTTCACGAAGTCATCTCCGCCAGCGTTTTTCGCAGCGCCCAGCTCGATCCCGGAGACCTCGATGCCGCGATCGACGAACACGGTCTGCGTTCCGTGGTGAGTCTGCGCTACCAGGAGCACGACGGCGGTGTGCCGGGTGGGGGCGAGCACGGGATCGCGGCGGCGCGCGGGGTCGACTTCCACCTCGTCCCTCTCGGAGCCGATCGACTGCTATCCCGACAGCGCCTGCGCGAGCTCATTCACGTACTCGACACGGCGAAGCGACCGATGCTCATCCACTGCCGTAACGGCACCGACCGGACGGGCCTCGCGGCTGCGCTCGTTGTGCTGTTGGCGGGGCGGGACACACGCGCAGCGCGCGCTGCCTTCGCCCTGAGATTCGGCCACCCCGGCCCGCTCTCGCCTTCCGACCTCTCGGAGTGGATCGACCTCTACGAGCGCTGGCTCGACGACGAGGGACGCGCGACCTCGGCCGCGAACCTGCGCGCCTTTGCCGCGACCGGGTACACCCCGTACCACTACGACGCGCGCCTGGAGCCCATCGACGTCCCGGCCGTCTTCGAGGCCGGTCGCCATCACTTCCTGCGTTTCCGTGTCACCAACACGAGCCCGCGGGCTCTCGACTTCGCGCGGCCGCTCCCCGAAGGCGAGCCCGGGGTGTTGTTCGGTGCGCAGATCGTGAGCGCCGCGGACGAGAGCCTCATCCTGGAAGCCCGTGGACGAACCACCCGCCAGCGGCTCGCGCCCGGGGAGAGCGTAGAACTCGACATCACCCTGCCCCCGATTCCGAAACCCGGGACCTACCACCTTCTGGTGGACCTCGTCGATGAAGTGTGGTTCTACCAGATGGGATCGACACCCTTCCGCCGCGACGTAGACGCACGCGAGCCGGAATCACGCAGCTAGCCCGAGGAGCCATCGAATGCAGACGCAGCGCGTCAAGATCGGCGACATCGAAATCGCCTGTAGCGAGGCGGGAGAAGGCCCTCCCCTCGTCTTCGTCCACGGTTTCACCGGACACCGCGACGACTTCGAGCCGCACCTCGATGCGCTCGGCCGCACGTCCCACGTGTTCGCGCCCGATCTCCGGGGCCACGGCGACGCAACCCACACCGGGCGGCCCGACACATTCACGTTCGAGACGCTGGTTCGGGATCTGGAAGTGCTGCTCGATGTGCTCGAGATTCACGCTTGCGACCTGCTCGGGCATTCGTACGGCGGCATGGTGGTGCTGCGCTTCGTCCTCGCCCACCCAGAGCGCGTGCGGTCGCTGATCCTGATGGACACCGCGCCGTTTCCGCCCGATGGGTACACCCACGAGGTGTTCGAGAAGGCCGGCGAGATCGCGCTTGCGCGCGGTATGGAATTTCTGCAGAGCCTCGTCGAGAAAGCCGCGAAGGCGGACCCTTCTCCCTCGCCGTCCGCATGTCACACCACGAAGTGGGAGCCCCACTACACCGCGCATCAGCGACGCCGATACAAAGCGATGGATCCCGCCGCGTACGCGAGCCTCGGCCGGTCGATGCTCGACCAGGTGCACCTGACATCCCGCCTCGGCGAAATTGGCTGCCCCACGACAGTGCTGGTCGGCGGGGATGACACCGAGTTCCTGCGCGGGGCCGATGCGTTCGAGGCCGGCATTCCGGGCGTTCACCGCGTCACGATCCCGGACGCTGGCCACCACCCGCAGATGGAAAATCCGGGCGCCTGGCTCGAGGCGATCGCGGCGCACTTGTCGCGAGCACGCCGCTGCTAGCAGCCCAGAACCGGGATCCATCGCGCACCGAGGTACGACGCGATCCTGCCCGCCCGCCACGGGTTCCTCTTAGCGCGCCGCTCTCGTGGCCGCCGGCGGGTCGGCGTGCTG
>JABSQW010000056.1 GCA_013215605.1 Myxococcales bacterium | reverse complement strand
GCGTGCTCCGAATCGCGCCCGAGATTGCACCCGTCGCCAACAGCGCTGCCCCGGGCAGCGTCACCCAGAGCTCGGATGTGGGTCTCGAGGTCGCGTGTGCGGGCGGCGCCGTGCGCATCACGGAGATCGCCGACACCGACGACCGCCGAATCGACCTGTCGACTCTTTCTCGGGCGCTCGCCTCCGGCAAGAGGCTCCCGATCGCGGAGGAACCGTGAAGCTCGACGGCAAGAAGGTGATGGTGACCGGAGCGGCGGGGTTCATCGGCAGCCACGTGGCGGAACGACTCGCCGACCGCTGCGAGCTCGTACTCCTCGACGACTTCTCGATCGGCCCGCGCAGCAACCTCGCGAACCTCGAAAAGAAGTCCGGCATCCGGATCGTCGAGTCGGACGTCTGCAACCGCGAGGCGATGCTCGACGCGATGGAAGGCGTCGACGTCGTCATTCACATGGCGATCTCCTGCCTTCGCATGTCGCTCGGCGCCCCGGAGCTCTCCCACGACATCAACGCCGGCGGCACGCTGAGCGTCCTCATGGCGGCCCAGCGTCGCGAGGTGTCGCGTGTGCTCTACGTCTCGTCGTCGGAGATCTACGGTAGCGCCAGGAGCGTGCCCATGTCCGAAGACCACCCGGTGAATCCGACCACGGTCTACGGCGCGAGCAAGCTCGCCGGCGAGCTCTATGCCCTCGCCTACTGGCGTACCTATGGTCTCCACACGGCGGTGGTGCGCCCCTTCAACACCTACGGTCCTCGCGAGCCCCACGAGGGCGCTCGTGCGGAGGTGATCCCGCGCTTCATCCAACAGCTCGAGGCCGGTCGCGCACCCGTGATCTACGGCGACGGCAGCCAGACGCGCGACTTCACGTACGTCGATGACACGGTTGCCGGTATCGTGCTCGCCGCCGAGTGCGATGAGCTCGTGGGCGACGCCGTAAACGTGGCGTTCGGTCGCGAAGTCTCCATCGCGCGGATCGCGGTGGCCCTCGCCGAACTCACGGGCCGTCCCGATCTCGTCGCAGTGAAGACCGACCCGCGCCCCGGTGACGTCGACCGCCACTTCGCCGATGCCTCGAAGGCGAAGCGCCTGCTCGGATTTCGTGCGGAGACCCCGCTCGAGATCGGACTCGAGCACACGCTCGCGTGGTTTCGCGAGACCGGCATTGCCGCGCGGGCAGACCGCGACGCTTCGGATCGGCCGAACTGGAACGATTAGCCGTGGGACCGAAGCAGAGTGGAAGGGCCTAGGCCTCCCGCCAGGCGCGGTTTCCGTACCGATCGATCGAGACGACGTCCTCGATGGGGCGGCGCGTCGTCGGGCCGTAGCGGCCTTGCGGCCAGCCCACCGGAATCACCGCACAGGGGGTCACGCTCCACGGCAGACCGAGTGCACGGCGAGCCGCAATGACGTTCCACAACGGGAGCGTGATCAGCGCTGCGCCGAGACCGACGGCGCGCGCGCCGAGCAGGAAGTTCTGGATCGACGGGAAGATCGATCCGTAGTAGCTCGTCACGGCGACCGAAGGAAACGGCAGCCGCGCACCTTTGAGGCACGGGATGACCAGCACCGGAACCTCTTCGAAGTGATCCGCCTGCCACTGCACCGCATCGAGCAACCGGAGCATCTTCGGGTCGTTCTGATTGGCGCGTCGTCCGATGCGTCCGTACAGCGAGAACGCGCGCCGGTTGAAACGCGCGAGCTTCGCTTTGACGGCTGGATCCCGCACGACGATGAACTCCCAGTTCTGGGCGTTCGAGCCGGTGGGAGCCTTCAGCGCGAGTTCGAGGAGTTCGCGCAGGAGCGCATCGTCGACCGGGTCCGTCTTGAGCCGACGGATCGCGCGCTGTGTGCGCATCGCCTCATCGAGGGGCATGTCGAGGCCGGGTGTGACACCCATATCGTTATCCCTGCCCTCCGGATGCATCGAGCGGTGCGAGGAGGGCTTCGCCCCAGAACGATACCCGAATCGCGGCGCGCAGACCGCGCGCTTCCGACTCCCAGCGGTGCGAGGAATTGCGCCGCGCACTCGGAGACGAGCGAGCTTGCACCGAGCGACTACCGCTTTCTGACGAAACGCAGGGCAGCTCGGCGTCCGCCGCTGCCATCCATCGGAAGCGGCCCGTGGGAGCGCTCGACCGGCACGGCGTCTCCGGTGACTCAGGGCTCATCGCGCTACAGCTCGGCGCGGATCAGCGCGCGCATCTTCGACAGGCTCGGCACGCCGTCGATCGTCTCGAGGATGCGACCCCCGGGATCCGTGACGATCGACGCCGGCAGCACCTCGTCATCGAGAGCGCCGATCACGACCTGGGTCACCCGCTCCACTTCGACTTCAGAGAGGTTCGTCAGGATCTGGTAGGCGGGGCGGTACTCCTTCACGTAGGCGGCGATCTTCTCGGAGTCGTCGTCGGGATCCACCGGGACGCCGTACAGGGCGACGTCAGTGCCAAACGCGTCGCGCAGGACCTGCAGCTGCGGGAGCCCCCGCTTGCACGCGTCACACCACGTCGCAGTGGTGGTGTAGATCGCAAACGTCTTCGCTGCGGCCGCACCTGGCACCGCCGGAAGCGACAGACGCTGCCGCGTCTCCGCGCGGGCGATCCTCGACTCGGCCTCGCGCACGTAGGCCTGTTCCACCACA
Source organism: Myxococcales bacterium (assembly GCA_013215605.1). Classification (GTDB taxonomy): domain Bacteria; phylum Myxococcota_A; class UBA9160; order UBA9160; family SMWR01; genus JABSQW01. Next base: position 3,698 of record JABSQW010000056.1, on the reverse strand, counting down.
GCGCGCCCGCCCGGCGCCGTCTCAGGATCCTCGTACAGCGTGAGCAGCGCGCCGGCCTTCACGTTCTCGAGATGGTCGGTCTTGCCGCTCGGCCAGCGCACCTCGAGCCGTTCGATGCGGTCGCGGGCGCCGATGCCCAGCAGCATCGTGGCACTGTTCTGGACGCCGAAACCGTCGCCGAAGCGGTGCTCGCGCACGAGCCTGATGTCGCCGAGGTCGGCGGTGACGACGCTCCCCACGGCGTCGCGGTTGCTCGCAGTCTTCGACGCGCTGGAGGCGTGGTTGCCGCCGACGAAACGCAGGCCGACGACCCGGCCGCGCTCGCGCGCCGCGCCGCGACCGAGCTCGTTGCGGTAGAGATTCAGGAACGGCGCGTTGGTGTTGACGAGGGCGAGATCCTGCCAACCGTCGCGGTCGTAGTCGAAGATCGCGAAGGCGCGACTGTCGCCGGGCGTATCGAGCCCCGAGAGTCCCGAGACATCGTCGAAGTGGGTGCCCCCCTCGGACATGAAGAGGTGGTTGCGCTCGGAACCCGACAGCGAGACCGCGATGTCCGCATTGTTCGTCTGGTTCCACAGCCTCGCCGTGAAGCCCATCCACTGACTGGGCTCCTTCTGCTCCTCCGGAAGGCTTCGATCCGAGCGCACGACCGCGCGCCAGAAGGTGCTTCACGAGTCGGCGCCGCGGATCGCGATCTGCCGCGGCGCCGTGTAGAAACCACTGCCGACGTACAGATCCAGGTCGGCGTCGTTGTCGAAGTCGATGAACTGACCGCCCCAGGACCAGCCGGCGTTCTCGACCTGCAGCGCCGGCGCCTCGAGGCCCGATACCTTCTCGAAGCCCCTGCCCGTGTTGCGCAGGAGCGAGTTTCCGTGCGCCATGCGGCCGAAGCGGGGATCGAGATCGGCGACCTGGTCGGTGATGCGACGCCCGGCCTTGCTGTACATGTTCGAGACGTAGAGATCCTGGAGCCCGTCGAAATCGAAGTCGCCCCAGCTCGCGCCCATTCCGAATCCGATGTCGGCCGCGCCGGTGGCTTCGGTCACGTCGGTGAAGCCGGCGTCACCGTCATTACGCATCAGGTGATTGGTTGAAAAGTCGTTGGCGATGTAGAGATCCGGGTCGCCGTCTCGGTCGTAGTCGGCGAACGTCGACTGGAAGGTATTGCGCCACACCGATACGGACGCATTCGGCGAGACCCGCGCAAACCGACCGCCACCCTGGTTGATGAGCAGCACATTGGGCGGGCCGACGCGGGCCAGGTACTTGTCGCTCTTGTGGTAGAGCCGATCGACCTCGCGCGCCTGGCCGAGGGGCAGGAACTCCGCAAGCGTGGGACGCGTCTTGCGTTTCGCCGCGCTCTTCCGGAGCGGCTTGAGGACCTCGATGAGCTCGGCCGCGTACGTCGAGAAGTAGACGTCGAGGAGGCCGTCGCCGTTCACGTCGGCGGCGGAGACGGACGTTACGAGCGCCGGCAGCCCGCCGGGGACCACGGTCGCCGAGCGATCCACGAAGCGACCCTCGCGGTTCTCGAGGAAGAGGCTCTTGGCGAGGGTTCGCCCGACGAAGACGTCGGGATCGCCGTCGTTGTCGAAGTCCGCGAAGATCGCAGCGGAGGAGTGGTCCTCGATGTCCAGTCCGAGGCGCTCCGCGGCCTCTTCGAACGTACCGTCGCCGCGATTCCGCAGGAACAGGTTCCGCTGCCAGCGATCCATCACGTAGAGGTCGTCGAAGCCGTCGGCGTCGATGTCGACCACCGACACGCCCGGCTGGAAGTCCGTGGGCTTCACGCGGAAGTGACGATGGGGCTTCTGGAAACCCTGCCGGTCGCGCGCGAGGTCGACGATGAAGTGCTCGTGGATCGAGTCGCGGGCACGCTGGCGCACGGCGGGGCTTTCCACCGCCCGATCGAGCGCGCGCGAGAACCAGAGAACGTCGGTGTCCTCGGTGCTGAGCGACGTCAGATCGAACGCGCCGATCCGCCAGGCCGTGGGCGGACCGCCCGGAAGACTTTCAACCTTGCGCCAGAGGGTGGCGATCTTCGCGCGAACCATCCGCGGCCGTCCATCGCGGGTGCGGGTGTGGGCCTCGAGTTCGAGCTCCGCGCGAAAGCGCTTTCGCGCAGCGTCGGCGAACGTGCCGCGAACGAACGAGAACTTCGCCGCTTCGAAGTAGTCGACAGTCTCGAAGAGCGGCTTCCAGAGGTCCAGAGCTCGAGCCTGCGTGATGTGACTCTTCGGCTCGAGGGGCCACTGGCTGCGCGTGAAGTGAGCCGTTCCGCCGGATCGTGTCTCTACGCTGGGTTCGGCTCCAGGGGCGACGTCCGTGATCGCGACCGGCGATTGAAAGAGCTTCCGACTGTGGTGATCGGGGAGCTTCAGATTGAGCAGGCTGGCATCGAGATTCATCAGCAGAGGCGTCAACGACAGGATGATTTCCTCGCTCTCGACGAGCGCGGAGATGGTCCGGTCGCCGTCGTCGCGCTCCGTATCGGCGTGCGCTGAGCCGGCTGGGCCGATTGAAAGAGCGAGCGTTGCCACAAACGAGGCGGCGCGAATCCAGCGCAGGCGGTGGAATCGTCTTGACATCGCGACCCAAGGGTACCCCGCATCGCAACCCGGACCCGTACGTCGGTTTTCTGCCGACCGCGACGCGGACGCCAACCGGTCTGAATTTCCAGGCTGCCGCGATGCTCGCGAGAGGTCTGCCGCTGGTGGGGTTGGGTGCCGCCCTCTTCTGTTCGTCGTGCGAACCCTCCGAGTCCAGCGAGACCGCCGCGCCGGCGGCCGCATCGGAGAGCATTCCGCACCCCGGGCGGACCTAGCGACAGATCGCGCGACCGCTGCCGGCTGGAAGCCCGGTACCCCGGTGAGCTCGACAACGTCGCCGGCGACGAGCGGGATCTCGCGCAGCACACGCGCGAACGGACCTGCCTCCGCACCGCGACCCACCCGGCCGAGGTCGCGAAAGCGCGTCTGCCGAGCGCCGTCGCGGAGTGCCTCGAGCCACTCCGCGTGCTCGGATCCGTCGAGTGACAGCCGCGAGAGGTCCGGCCGGACCCCGGACGCGCCGATCGGGTCGCGACGCGGGCTGACGATCGAAATCAGCAGAAGATTCAACGAGGGGCATGCCCGCCTCGAATTCCGATCGGACTCGTTGGCAGCGCGGCAGCCCCGAATCGACGCCGCGAGAGCGGTCGTCAACGCGGCGAACTTGATGTATAGAACGCTGTCTTAAAACACTGAAGACCCGCCGGAGCGCACGCGCTCAGGGATCGCCGTGGGGTGCGGCGAACATCGAAAGAATCAAATGTAGGGAATTGACCTCGATCGTTTTTCGGCATTCGAACGCTCGACGATCCGGCCCGGCAGGCGATCGGATCCCGCATCGATCGCGAGTCAGGTGGCAAAACATGGCTGATTCCTCAACGAAGTGGTTCGCATTCTCCACCGCGGCCTGGTTTGCCGGGATCGGCACTGCCCTGGGTCTCGTCCTCGCGACGAGCGCGGCCTGGGCGGCCGAGCTGGTCGCGGTCCGGGTGGACGACGGGGTCGGCACCACGCGTCTCGTCTTCGAGCTCGACGGACCGGCGAGCTACCGCCTCGCGCGTACACAGAACGGCAGGGGCAGCGGCGACCTGTTCGTTGCACTCGACGCCACGGCCCGCTCGCGCAACCTCCCGCGCGCCACCGGCCTGG
>JABSQW010000558.1 GCA_013215605.1 Myxococcales bacterium | reverse complement strand
GTCGTGATCGGCCCGGAACCCGATCTCCTTCAGGAAGCGGCTGCCGCAGTGATAGGGATCCCCGGCGGTGTGACACACGGCGTCCTTCACGAGAAAGGGCACACCGCGGAACGGCCCATCGGCCAGGTCGGCGGATTGCACCTCCTCGCGCGCTTTCTCGAAGCGCCGGTGGATCACGGCGTTGAGCGTCGGATCGATCGCCTCGATCCGCTCGATGGCGGCGTCGACGAGCTCGCTCGGCGTGACATCGCCGCTGCGGACGAGCTCGGCCTGAGCGGTGGCGTCGAGTCTGGCGAGTTCGTCGGCCATGGCATCTCCCGCGTCCCCGAAGCGCCGGGGTCCACTACGCATCCTACTCCCCTCGAGCCCCGCTGAGAAAACGGGCCCTGCGTCCGAGCCGGCTGCGTGATCTGGAGGCGGGCGGAGGTCACGCGGAGGGGCTTGCGGGCGGGGCCCCAGGCGACTCCCGCAAGACCGTCCGCTCGACCCAGAGGTGTCTGGCCCCGAGCCCCGCGACGCGGGTAGAGTGGAGACCCCGTGTTGCCCCTCCTCGAAGACGCGCCGATCGATCTCGCACGCATGCAGCGGCAGCGCTTCGCGAAGCTCGGAGCGTCGATGGCGAGCTCGGGGGTCGATGCGGTCGTCGCCATCGGCCTGCCGAACGTCCGCTACGCCACAGGTCTCGAGGCGCGCCTCTGCGATTCGGCGCGCGCGCACTACGAGCGCAGCATCGCCGTAGTCTTCGCCGGGGACGCGGCCGCTCACCTGTTTACCTCGCAGCGCGAGGGCATCCCGGCCGACCACCCCGAGAGCCACTCCCATCCGCCCCTGCACCTCGAGTTCGAGGAGGGCGTCGACGCCCTCGCAGACTTCCTGCGCAAGCACCTCGGCTCGGACGGCGGTCGCGTCGCGATCGACGAGTCCACGGCCGCCATGCACGTCCGGCTCGGCGACGCGCTCGACCACACCCTCAGTCGCTGGGAGCTCGCGGATGGAGCGCGCGTCTTCGGCGCGGCACGCCTGTGCAAGACCACCGACGAAGTCCTCTGCATCCGGCGCGCCCAGGCGATCAACGAGGCCGCGATGCGCGACGTGCTCGCGTACCTGCAACCGGGCGTCCGCCAGTGCGAACTCACGGCGCAGTTCCTGCGGCGCATTCACGAGCTGGGCGCGACGGCGAACGAGATCGATCCGATCTGGCAGATCATGGCGCCCCGACTCGCCGAGAACCCCTGGAGTACGCGCGGCGACCTACCCTTCCCGCGCACCACCACGGACCGCTTCCTGCGGGAGGGCGACGTGGTCTGGGTCGACACGGGAATCACCGTGCACGGCTACGCCTCCGATTTCGGTCGCACGTGGATCTGTGCGCGAGCGCCGCAGCCTTCGCCCGAGCAGCGCGACGCGTTCGAACGTTGGCGCGCCGTGGTCGCGCGCGTCGTCGAATCGGTACGCCCCGGCGTTTCGGGTCTCGACCTCGTGAATGTCGCGAAGCGCGGCGAGCCGCGCACCCCGTGGATGAGCCACTTCTATCTCGCCCACGGCGTGGGGCTGAACAGCGCGGAGATGCCCTTGATCGGCACCGACATGGGCGAGGCATTCGACGCCGAAATCGAGTTGCGACCCGGCATGATCCTGGTGCTCGAGCCGGCGATCTGGAGCGATGGCCACGCCGGCTACCGGTCCGAGGAGATCGTCGCGGTCACCGAGGAAGGCTGCGTGTTCCTTTCGCACTTTCCCTACACCCCCTATGCGCCCGCGGAAGGAGACGCCCCGTGAGCGAAGCAGCGTCGCTGCTCGCCCTCGAGGAGGGCGGGCCCTTCGACTTCGGCGGGCTCCGCGAAGAGCGCGTGCAGCGCTGCCTCGACGAGATGGGGCGGCGCGGGGTCGACGTGCTGCTCCTCGGTCGCGATGCGAACGTCCGCTTCGTGTCCGGAGCACGACGTCTCTGGTACGCGGGGTCGCGGCCCTTCGCTCCCAGCTGCGTCGTGGTGCGCGACAGCGCCGAAGTTCACCTCATGAGCATCCACGAGGACGGCATTCCCGAGGCGATCCCGCGCGATCACGTCTACGGGTTCGCGTGGAGTCCCAAAGTGTTCGTTCGCAACATCG
>JABSQW010000557.1 GCA_013215605.1 Myxococcales bacterium | reverse complement strand
TCAGGTCCATGGTGGAGTTCGGAATCGGCGGCGTGCCGTTCGTGGCTGCCCAGCTTGCCTACAACGCCTGGCTGTTCGATGACCCCCTCAAGTTCGCGTACGCCTACAAGGCCAGGGCCAATTTCGCAGCGATTCACGGTCAGGGGGTCTTGGGGTTCGGTATCCCCGCGTTCGAGGCGCTGTGGGGACTGACATTCGGAACGATGCGAGGGCTCTTCTATCACTCGCCGGTGCTCATGCTCGCGTTTCTCGGCGGTCGAAGGGCGCGACCGCTCCTCGCGATCTCGCTCGTACACTTCCTCTGGATCTCGGCGTTCGTCGATTGGCCGGCAGGCTGGTCCTACACACCGAGGCACCTCGTTCCGGTCGTGCCGTTGCTGATGATTGCCGCTGCGTACGCGGTCGCCGACCACCGTTTCCTTCTGAGAGTCGCTCCAGTCCTCACCGTGTACTCGGCGGTTCTCACGCTCGCGATGATCTCGACGTTTCCCTACGCCTTGGGGACGCTGGATGATCCACTGCGGCAGGCAGCGCTGCCCATGATGATGCGGGGGAGCATCGCGCCGAGCGCTCTCGGATTGACCGGATTCACGGCCTTGCTCGCCCCCCTCGTCTTGCTGGCCGGACTCGTGCTGTGGCTCACCCCTTGGGCCCGGATGGCTCAAGGATCGCTGGGGTTGGTCGGGATCGCCGTCCTGGTCGCGATCCCGATGACCCTCGATTCGGGCCAACTCCGCAGCCGTACCCGCTCCGAAATGCTCAACGGCTATCCCCAGCATGCGGCGGCAACGTGCAAGGCCTACGAGGATCATCACTGGAACGAACGGAACAGGGCGTGTTACCCGAATGGCCCACGACGTGCGCGCCGACCCGAATCGCGACAGTGAGAGCAAGGCGCACCCGATCGAGGACGCCCCCCTAGGGTCGAGTCCCGAGAAGAAGATAGGAAGCACGAGCTGCGGTTTCGCCAGGTGCGCGATAGCTAAGCATCCTGTCAACGATCAACCGGTGACGGGATGCAGCCCCAATACGGAATGGGCAGGCTTTTCTCTGCCCATCCACTCGCCAACTACTCCAGGTATCCGAGGTTCTCGAGCGCGCGCCGGGTGCTCTCATCGATGTCGACGTCCGGCCCCGCCTCGCCGGCCCCCTCGATCGACGCGAGATACGCGTCGAGACGGGCGCGCATCGCGAGCCCACGCTCCCGGTCGGATCGCATCACGTTCTGCTGCTCTCCCAGGTCGGAACCGAGATCGTATAGCTTCGAACGCTTATCCGTCGCTACCAGCTTGAAGTCGTCTTCGATCAGCGCGCGTATCCAGCGCTGCTCCGATCCCCTCGAATGGACCTCTGCCACGATGGGGCGGCGGGCATTCTCGGGATCCTCTCCGTGAATGCCGCCCGGAACCTCGAGCCCGAGACTTCCGAGAAGCATGGGGAGGATGTCTGTGAGCTGAACGAGCGTATCGTCGCGGGTTCCTCCCCGTGTGCCCGGCTTCTTCACCAGAAGCGGGATGCGGATCTCCTCCTCGAAGACGCCTCTCCCGTGGTCCGTCTTGCCGTGCTCTCCCAGGAATTCGCCGTGGTCCGCAGTCACGATGATCCACATGTTCCGAAACAGCTCCCGCGCTCGCAGATGGTCGAGGACACGCCCGAGCTCGTGATCCATCGAGCGGATCTCGGCGTCGTAGAGAGCCACGTCTCGTTCCCGATCACCGGGCGGCGCTCCATCTCCGGTGGGGTCGAGAGCCCGGACGAACTTCGCCGGTGGTGCGTAGGGGGCGTGGGGATCGTAGTAATTGAGAAACAGGAAGAAGCGTTCGGAGCCCCGGCGGTCGATCCACGCGATGGCGCGTTCGGTGACTTGCCTCGCGAGTCGACCGTTGAGCTCTTCGATACCGTCGTCGTCATAGTCCGCAAAGCCGGTGCCGAGTCCGAAGAGCTTCTTCATCCAGGGACCTGCGACGATGCCCCCGGTCCGCCACCCTGCCTGACTGAGCCGGCCCGCCAGGGTCTGCTCACCCGCAGAGAGCCCGCGCGCACGCAGCTCCTTCCACACCTCGGGACCGGTGATGCCATCGGTGAGCCGGAACGGGCCGTTCGGGTCGTAGCGCGCTCCGTGACCGGCGGTGAGCTTGCCGGTAAAGATCGACGCGTGGGCAGGAAGTGTCCAGCTCGAAGTCGAGTAGGCCCGCGTGTAGACCGTCGCTTCCGTTGCGAAGCGGTCGAGGTTGGGGCTGGTCGCGCGCCCGTAGCCGTAGAGTCCAAGATGGTCACGCCGCGTGGTGTCGAGGGTGACGACCAGGATCGAAGGACCCGCCGCGTCCGGACGCTGGTTGCAGGCGCTCGCCAGCGCAGTGGCGAGCAGAAGGCACAGGCCGATGAATCGAGGAATGACGCGGCGGCGCCCACCACTCCAGATCTTCATGAGCAGATCATCATGTGCCCGGTTCCGCTGCGCAAGCCGCTCAGCCGGCGCTAAAGCGGTACGCCGAGATCAGCCTACCCGGGCGAACTGCGTCTTTTCGGTGATTGGCAGCAAGCAGGGCATCAGGTGATGCGAACGCTACGGAGCCGACGCCTCGGCTGCTTGAAGTGAATGGTGACCCGGGCGCGATTCGAACGCGCGACTCCCAGCTTCGGAGTGCGATGGGGCCCTCCAAGGCGCGCTCACGTCGCTCTACACGTTAGGAAAATCAGGTCCTTGAAAAACCTGCCCGGCCAACCGTTGTATTGTTCGCGCACTTCGTCGCCCAGTGGTTGCCCGCAGAATTGCCCACTTCGTGACGGGCCCATTGTTCGCGCTTCGACGCCCGCTGCGGAGAGCGAGCTGACCCCCCACCGCTCCTGATGGCGGCCCTGCTCGCTCATGAGAACCCCCGATTCAGCCCAATTGGCCATCCCGTATACGTGCCCGACGGCTCGACGTATACTTGCTGGACTTCCTTGAATAGGGGCGTTGTTCTTCGATCTTTCCACACTCTTCCTAAGCTTCGCTCTCTGCCTGCTGCACCGTGGATCGTAGAGTGATGGCGATGTGTAGTTTTCGCCTATTCAATGACCGCCTCCCCCCGCGGCCTCACCCGATCCGCCGGGCCGCCCGCTCACGTCCGCTCGCAGCTCTTGCTTTCTGGCTGGCCGTGGCGCGCTGCCTCCTGTCCCCGCACCCGGCCAGCGCGATCATCAACGTGGGCGCCCTGGATACGCCGGGCTGGGCCTCGGACGTCGAGGTCGTCGGCGGGCTGGCCTACGTGGCCGATGGGTCCTCCGGCCTGCGGGTCATCGACGTCTCCAACCCCGCCGCCCCCGTGGAACTCGGCGCCCTCGATACGCCGGGCGGGGCCCTGAACGTCGAGGTCGTCGGCGGGCTCGCCTACGTGGCCGATTACGACTCCGGCCTGCGGGTCATCGACGTCTCCAACCCC
>JABSQW010000556.1 GCA_013215605.1 Myxococcales bacterium | reverse complement strand
GTACGGGATGTTCTTCGGACTCGGCGTGATCCATCGATCGATCGAGCTGGTCCACCAGTCGTTTCCGCAGGGAAAGGGGCAGGGGGTCGCTGGCGCCACAGCCCTCACCAGTGCGTTGCTCGCGCGCGCCGCCGTGCAGCGTCTCGGCGGCATCGCAACGCCGGACAAGCTCCACATCGTGATCGACGGCGAGGAGATCGAAGGCGGCGAGTTCATGCTCGGCATGGCAACGAGTCTCCACAGGCTCTTCGCGGGAATGCGACCGTTCTGGGGAGTGGGCGAGGGGGGCGTGCGTTTCACCGCTGTACGCGGCGACGTGCGACGCGTCGCGTGGTCCGCGCCGGGCATCCTCGCTGGCCGACCGAATCGAAGCGTTCGCGAGGACGCGGGATTCGTGAGCCGCAACGCGCGGGCGGTTCTCGTCCGGATGGACTGCGGGACGACGATCGACGGCGAGCTGACTGCGCCGGAGCCGGGTCGCGTGGTGGCGCTGACAGCCGACGACAGCGTTCCGTTCGTTCGCGCCTGAATCGCGCGCGGCGCCTCAGTGATTCAGCGCGGCAGGATGGCGCTCAGGATCGCGAGCAGACGTTCGTTCGCCGCCGCGAATGGCTCGAGGTCACGCTCGCCGATCGCCGCCAGCGTGACGACGTCGATGAAATCCACGATCGACGTGGCGACGGCCAGTGATCCGGTCGACTCGCAGCCGAACGAGTTCTGCATCAGGGTGTAGCCGCTCCCGCGGGCAGGCGGGGTCGAGTTCAGGAGAAGCTCCTCGGGGCAGCCTTGGACGAATGCCGCGCGCTGGCTCTCCAGCAGGTCGTCGGGCGATCGCTCGGTCATGGACTCGGTGTACGCCGTTCCCTGCCCCGAGCGGCTCTTCCACACGATGGCGCCCGGCTCGCGATCCATTTCGGCCGCTGGCACCATCCGCACCTCGCGAAAGCCCGAGAAGCGCAGCAGTGTGATCAACCGGCGTCGCACGGGGCTGCTCGGGCGGTCGTCGGGGTGGAGGGCTTTCGTGATGGCGTCGTTCCGCGGATCGAACGAGCCCGCGAGCTCCGCACATGCCAGAAGCTCCGACCCCGCGCCGGCGGCGATGTGCAGGTTCACGCGAGCGCCCGAGACGTCGATCGAGAGCGGTTCCCCAGACTGCAGGAAGCCGAGCGCCGCAGCATTGGCGGGGATCTCGAGTCGCAGCTCGCCGGCAGACTCTGCCTCGAGGGTGTAGGAGCCGAGGTTCTCGTCGCCGGCGCGAAGGGCTGCGGTTCGTGCCCGTGGATCCGCACCCGTGGGCCTTGCGAACGCGATGCTGAGCGCGTAGTCGTCCCGGATCTCGAGGCGCATCGACGAGTCACCGGCGCTTTGGGTCGGGTGCAATGCGCAGTGGCGAAAGCTCCCCGTCTCCGACGAGACGTACCCGACGAGGCGCCACTCCGCTGCAGCCCGGGAGAACAGCGCGCCGGACCCGGTTTCGGCGTGAGCGGCGCCGAGCAGCGCGATCGCGAGCCCGGTTCCGATTCCGAGGATCGTACGTCGGCTACTCGGCAATCTTGACCCGGCGATTGTCGCGGCGGCGAATCACGCCCTGCACGACCGCGTCGTCGACCCCGTCGCGGGTCAGGAAGCGCACCGGATCCTCGTGGCTCCCTGCCTCGGTCCAGGCGTCGCGCCAGCGCGCCCGCGCCGCCTCGCGCTTTTGCCCCCGGTGTTCTGGTGTCGCGACGAAGTCGTACCCGAGGTCGTCATAGCCCGGGAGCTTTTCGAGCGAGCGTCCGGCGATGAAGCGGACCGCGGAGTAGGGGTCTCGAAGCGCTTCGGCGAGGAATGGCGCGATCCACTCCCGTCCCGACGCTTCCAGCGCCGGGCCCCATCCCATGTGCCACGCGACGAGCGCGCGCTGACCGGCGTCGCCGCGCAGCAGCCACAGGAGCGCTGCCGAGCGGGTCTCGTCCTCGGCGCTCGCGAGCTCGGGGGCGGCCTGTCCGTACCACGTCTCCAGGTGTCGACCGGTCCAGGCGAGGCTCTTGTCGAGGTGGCAGAGGTTGCACGCGTTCGGCCGCCGGTGCTCGAGGCTTTCCAACAGCGACGGCGAGTCGCCGATGGTGTGACTGCGGATCGCCTTGAACAGGCCATACGTGGTGTGGGGCATGTGGCAGTTCTGACAGCGGCTGCCGGAGGAATCTGCGGTGTGATGCGTGTGCTCGGTACGGCCCTCGAAGCTGGGATGGCACTGCAGGCACGCCGCGTCGCTCTCGCGCTCGCCCGCGATCTGGTCGACGGGGTCGCTCTCGTGCATCGAGTGGCACGACAGGCAGGTGAGCTCCCCCGTTGCGGCGCATGGCGAGTCGGCGATCCCGTTGAAGTCGCGGCCGGACGTCCGGATCCGACCGTCGCTCCACGTGTAATCGTCGTAGAATTTGCGCCCGACGTGTCGGTCCGAGCGCGACAGCCAGTCGCGCGGCGTTCGCCCCGCCGGTCGCTCGAGCAGCGCACGCGTGGCGAAGAGATCGTCGCCCGGTCGGTAGGAGTACCCCGTCTGCCACCACTGCCGACTCAGCTCGAGCGTCTTCAAGCTCGTCACGCTGTGGCACTGGCCGCAGACCGCGTTCGAACGATCCGCGGGCAGCTTGCCGGGGTGGACGATCGTTTCGTCGTCGCGCGACGTCAGGTGCAGGGCATAGCGGCGCAGTCCGCCAAAGAAGCCCTGGTTGGCGTCGACGTGAGTCTGGCCGGGACCGTGACAGGCTTCGCATGCAATCCCGAGTTCCGCGACCTTCGTGTCCATCGCGAGGGTCTTCACGTCGGTGCCGGGCTGCCCTGCCGTGCTGTGGCAGCGAATGCACTGCTCGTTCCACACGACGGTGTACTCGCGATCCGCGTCGGGCGCGAGAAAGCTGTGCTCGTAGGGAATCCAGCGCTGCTCCGCGACGAGCCACGTGAACGGGAGCAGGTGCAGTGTGCGATCGTCGCCGCCGGCTCCCATCCAGTAGATCTGCTGGTTGTGGGAGCCCGTCGACACCAGGGCCCGCGCGCGGATGCGCTCCGTCTCGTTCGTGCCCCGGCCGACGCGGAACTTGCTGCGGCCGCGGCTGCCGAACTCCGGATCGACCATGTCGACGACATAGCGATCGCCCTCGCGCAGCAGGTGGTAGTCGCGACCTCGGATCGTGAGAGTGCCCCACCAGTCCGAGATGACCGTCTCCGGTGTCACCACCTGGGTCATCGTCCGGTGAAAGGTGCGGTGCCAGCTGTCGTATTCGCGTGGGTGGCAGGAGCGACACGCGTCCGACGACGCATAGCCGCCGTCGTGGACGGGAAGCGGTCGGTGAGCGTTGGCGGGATCGCTCTCGCCGCCCGCCCGATCGGTGCCGCCCAGCCACCCGAACGCGGGCAGACCCGCAATGCACGCGAAGAGCGCCGCAAGCGCTCCGGCGCTG
>JABSQW010000555.1 GCA_013215605.1 Myxococcales bacterium | reverse complement strand
TTCCCGTTGGCGTCTCGACGTCGTCGACGAGCCCCCAACGGGCCGCCGTTTCCACGTCCAGCCGCTTCCCCGTGAGGGCCAGCCACGCGGTGCGCTGGCGGCCGACGCGGCGCAGTACGCTCACGCTGCCACCCGCCCCCGGCACGAGCCCCATGGCGACTTCCGGCAGCTGTACGAACGCTCCGGGGCGCGCGACGACGCGCTGAGCGAAGGCGGGCAGTTCGATCCCCGCGCCCACACACGCGCCGTGGATGCGCGCCTGCACGCGGTCCGCACAGGCGTGCAGCAGGCGACCGGGGTTGCGGGTCGAGCGGATGGCGTGCGCGGTGGCCGGGTCCGGGAGCGTGCCGAACTCGTCGAGATCGCCACCGCTGCAGAACGACGGACCGAGACCACTGATGGTGATGTCCTCGATCCCCGGGTCATGCAGGGCCATGAGAATCCCTTCGCACAGGCCGTCGCGCATCTCCGCCGAGAAGGCGTTTCGCTTCTCGCTGCGGTTCAGGGTGAGCTCGAGGCGGGTTCCCTCGCGGCGCACGAGCACGGCGGGCTCGCGATTCGCCTCGCGCGGCTTGGCTGCGGGCCTCTCGGCGAGCCACGCCGCGAACTCGGGGCCGCTCTGCAAGGTGGAGTAGATGAGCGATTCGGAGATCAGCCCTTCGTGCACGCCCTGCCGCTCGTTCTGTCGAAGCAGTTGCACGAGCGCCATCGACGCGAGCGGTGAGCGCTCGACCGCGGCGATCAGATCGCCGAGCTCGTTCGGGTCGTCGAGGAGCACGTCGACATGCGGGGCGAGCGCCCGAGCCGACGCCGAGGGCATCTTCGACGCGAGGGCAACCGATGGGCACGGCAGCTGGTCGAGCCCCTGGCGCGCGCGCACGACGGCGGCCGGTGAGGGAGAGCCGGCCTCACTGTCGAGATCGATGACGAGCAGTGCGTCGCCGGTGAGGGCCGAGAATCGCTCGGGCGCGTCCGGGGAGGCCAGCCCCGCGATCGCATCGGCGAGGCTCCGCGTCGGACTGGCGCTCGCGCCTACGACGCCGCGACTCCGAGGTCGGTCCGCACGACGCGGCGCAGCAGCTTCCCGGTCTCGTTGTAGGGGAGCTCGTCGCGGAACGCGACCAGCTGCGGCGTGCGCGAGGAGCGCAGGCGCTGCTTCACCCAGCTCTTCAGCTCGTCGGCGTCGGCCGACGTGCCTTCCTTGAGCACGATCGCCGCGGCCACGGCCTCGCCCCACTGCTCGTCCGGGATCCCGACCACCGCGGCGTCCGACACGGCCGGGTGCTCGAGGAGCACGTCCTCGATCTCACCGGGCGACATGTTCTCTCCGCCGCGCACGATGACGTCGTCGATGCGTCCCTCGACGAAGAGGTAGCCCTCGGAGTCGACCGAGCCGCCGTCGCGCGTGGGAAACCAGCCGTCGCTCGCCAGCGTCGACGCGCGACCGAGGTACTCGCCCGAGACCTGCTCGCCGCGCACGTAGATCTCGCCGCGTTCGCCGGCCGGCAGGGGCTTGCCCTCGTCGTCGCGGATCGAAAGCTCGATGGAAGGCAGCGGGCGGCCCACGCTCGTGAGGCGCCGGCGCACGGCCGGATCGTTGCTCGACGCGGCCGCGCGGTGGTCGTCGGGATCCAGCAGGCAGATCGTCGAGCTGGTCTCGGTGAGCCCGTAGGCGTTCGTGAAGTCGGTGGAGGGGAAGAGCTTCATGGCCCGCTCGATCACGGACTGCGGCATCTTGCCGCCGCCGTAGGACAGCGCGCGAAGGTGAGGGAGGTCGGCAGTCTCGCTGCCCTCGAGGACGTCGATGATGCGTGACAGCATCGTGGGCACGACGAACGCGTTCGTGGCCTTCTCGCTGCGCGCCAGGTCGAGCCACCCCTCGGCGTCGAAGTTCGGGAGCTGTGCCACGCGCCGCGCCGCGAAGACGGAGCTGGCGATCGCCGAGATCCCGGCGATGTGGTACGGCGGCACGCACACGAGTGCGGCGTGGTCCTCGTCGGCGCCGCCGAACTCCACGGAACCCAGGATGTACGAGACCATGTGCTTGTGGCGCAGGACCGCCGCTTTCGGTGCGCCCGTGGTTCCGCTGGTGAACAGCAGGATCGCGATGTCTTCCGGATCCATCGACCATTCGAGATCGGGCGGGGGGCTGCCGCTGCGGGCCTCCTCGAGGAACGAATTGCGCGACGTGACCTGCACATCCGGCAGTTTCGACAGCGCGTCGACCCGTTCATCGCCGCTGACGAAGTACGCGGGCGTGATCTGTGCGGCGAGGCCCTCGATCTCGCTGTCCGTGAGCCGGTAGTTGAGCGGGACGAACGGCACGCCCGCCCAGGCGCTCGCGAACAGACTGATCGGCACGGCGAGGCTGCTCACGTCGAGCACCGCCAGTTGCTCGCACCCCGAGGCTTTCACGGCCGCCGCGGCAGCGCCCGCTGCCGAGAAAAGCTCGCCGTAGCTGAGCGTGTCGTCGCCGTTCGTGAAGGCGACACGATCGGCGAATCCTTGGCTCGCCATCTCGAGCAGCATCATCAGGTTCATGGGGGGATCTCTGGATCAGTCCGAGGAGGGAAGGGGCTTCGCTTCTTTCAGCTTCAGCGGCTCGTCAGCGAAGCTGAGCGAACCTTCGCCCGGCTTCGTGCAGAGCAGCTCCAGGTCTCCGGATTCGTTCACGTATCGCTTACCGAGCGCCACGCCTTCCTTGAAGTTCGGGTCGAATGCCGCGCCGCCGCCGTCGGCGCCGATGTCGATCATGGGAGCGCCGCCGCAGCGTACGTCGACGTCGCCGGCCGGAGCCGCGATCACCATCAGCTCGGCATTGCACACGGCACTCTTCACGCGGGATCCCGCTTTGAGTTGAGCCATTCGTTCGATTCTCCAGTTGGGGTGTCTTCGGGCGGGATGACGGCCTATGGGGTCGCTTGGGGTCCTGTAGAGCCCGAGTTGGCATCGGCGTCATCCTATTGAATATCCGCGCGTTCCGGGAGCCGAAATCCTCGCGAGAGAGAGAAATCCGACACCGGCCCGCGGCTCATGGCGCGGACTCCGGAATCTTCAGGTTGCCCAGCTCCGGCAGAATCCGGCTCTCGGCTACCTCGAGCACGGCGTCGGGATCCATGAGCGGGGACAGTACGAAGCGCCGCGCCCCGGCGTCGACGAATCGCTGCATCTGCTCGAGGCAGTCCTCGGCCCGCCCCAGAAGGCAGTACTTCTTCGAGGCCTCGCTGAAGTCCGTGTTGTAGATGGTGCCGAGCATCTTCGCGGCGCGGGCCTGGGCGACCTCGTAGTCGTCGTCCACGATCGTGAAGATGAACGAGAGCGTCTCGAAGGGAACGTCCTTCCGGCCCGCCTCCTCGGCGTGCTTCGCGATGTCGGCGAGGTTGCTCGCGAAGAACTCCGGTGAGCACATGTGCGAGATGTAGCCGTCGCCCACGCGACCGGCGCGCCGCATCGACGGCCCCTTGCGCCCGCCGACGAGGATCGGCGGTCCGCCGGCCTGGAGGGGCTTCGGGTTGATCGAGATGGGACCGAATTCGAAGTGCTTGCCGCGGTGCTCGACGCGGTCCTCGCTGAAGAGCTTGCGGAGGATCTCGATCGCCTCGTCGGTCCGGCTGCCGCGTTCGTTCAGGGGAATTCCGCAGGCCTCGAACTCGGGCGGGAACTCGCCGCCGACGCCAATGCCGAGGGTGAGGCGTCCGCCCGACAGGTTGTCGAGCGTCGAGATCACCTTGGCCGACGTCGTGGGATGGCGCAGCGGCAGCAGGTACACGGCGGTTCCGAGTCGGATCGTCTGCGTCACCGCCGACGCGAACGTCAGCAGCGTCAGCGACTCGAGGAGTGGAATATGGAAGCTGATGTGATCGCCGACCCACAGCGAGTCGAAGCCGGCGGCTTCGATACGTGGCGCGAGATCGAGCACCCGCTCGCGGGTCCCGCCCCCCAGCACGATGCCGAGGCGCAGGTCTTCTTCGAGAACGAGGGGGCCGGACATGGGGTCTCCTTTGCTCGTCGGCAGAAGCTAGCTCGCGCCAACACTCCGTGGGAAGCCCGGTGGAGGACCGCTCCGACCCTCGCAGCCTGTTCGGACTCTTCGAGTGGAGCGCGGTGCGTGCCATACACAAGTTTACGCGAGTGAGCCGGGGCTCCTCTCCACGGCTTCCAACCGGCTGGCGCCTCGTGCCGTCGCAAACGCCGCGCCGAAGTGCTCGTCCGGGACCGGGCGGGTGACGTCGCGCTCGAAGTACCACTCCCCCTGGCTGCGCTCGCGGTCGATGTCGAGGAGCAGATAGCCGTTGTGCTCGGCGTCGATCCAGCGGACGTGGGGGAGCTGCTGTGCGTCGCTGGCGAAGCTCTCCGGAAGCCCGGGGGTGGCTCCGAGGGGCTCGGAGCTGATGGCCGGAGCGACGAACTCGACGCTGACTGCGCCGCTGCCCGAGTCGGGCCGGTAGCTCGAGGCGAACGGGTCGGGGGCGACGTCCATCGCCCAGGAGCTGTGGTAGTCGCCGGTCAGCGTCACGACATCGGGTACGCGGCCCGGGCCAAGGTTCGAGAGCAGTCTCGAGCGGCTGGCGCGGTAGCCGTCCCAGGCGTCGGGGTTCATGCGATCTTCCGGGCGCGAATGGCTCGCGAGCATCACCTGCTGACCGAGCACCCGCCAGGCGGTACCGGCCT
>JABSQW010000554.1 GCA_013215605.1 Myxococcales bacterium | reverse complement strand
CACCGGCGCGCGCGCCACGGCGCGCGCGACGGTCTCGCTGTTGAAGGCCATCAAGTCTTCGAGTGAACCGCCACCGCGCGCGACGACGATGACAGAGATCTCCTCGCGTTCCCCGAGTGCGTCGATCCCTGACGCGATCTCGTCCTCGGCGCCTTCGCCCTGGACGCGGGTCGGCGCGATCAGGATGGGAATGCCCGGGAAGCGCCGCCCAGTCACCTGCAGGAAGTCGTGCAGGACCGCACCGCCCGGTGACGTGACGAGGCCGATGACAGCGGGGAACTCCGGCAGCTCGCGCTTGCTCTCGGGGTCGAACAAGCCCTCGGCGTCGAGCTTGCGGCGGAGCTGCTCGAACGCGAGCTGCAGAGCGCCCTGTCCGCGAGGCTCGAGGTCGCGGACGATGATCTGCAGATCACCACGCGCCTCGTACACCGTGACATCGCCGTACACGACCACTTCGAGACCATCTTCCGGCTCGAACGCGACGCGTCGCGCGGCGTTGCGAAAGAGCGCCGCGCGGATCTGCCCCTCGTCGTCCTTGAGTGTGAAGTAGGAGTGACCCGAACGCGCCTTGTGGAAGTTGCTGACCTCCCCCACGACCCACAGACGACCCACGCGGTCTTCGAGGAGACCGCGCAGACCGCCCATCAACTCGCCGACGGTAAAGATGCGCGGACGCGGTTCGTCTTCCGCGGGCTGTGCCATGCACGGAAGGTACCGCGAAGCGTCTTCGGGGACCCGATCCGGGCAGAGCCCGGATCGGGACTCGAACTCAGTCGGCGGCGGCGGCGCGCGCTTGAACCGACACGTCCGGGCGATCCAGGAATCGCTCGAAGTAGGTCCAGCTCTTCAGCACCTCGACAGCGCGCGTGAGCTGAACGTCTTTCGAAACGCTCGGCTTCTCGGCGACGTCCGGCTCCTCGGCGCTCGACGGGTCGGCCTCTTCCTGAGTGAAGTGACCGTCGAGATCCTTCTCGCGAACGCGTCGGCGAGTCGCAACCTGGTCGTCGCGGGGAGTCTCGCGTTCGACGACGATGTCCGGGTCGATGCCGACCTCCTGGATGGAACGGCCGCCCGGTGTGTAGTAGAGCGCGGTCGTGAGCCGCAGCCCCGAGCCGTCTTCGAGCGGGTAGACGGTCTGCACCGAGCCCTTCCCAAAGCTCTTGACGCCGATGACGAGGCCGCGGTTCTGGTCCTGCAGCGCGCCCGCGACGATCTCCGACGCGCTGGCGCTGCCGGCGTTCACCAGCACGGCGAGCGGATAGTTGCTCTCCGTCCCCTCCGGATGTGCGCGGAACTCGTGTCGCTGGCTCTCGACGCGGCCCTCGGTATACACCACGAGGCCGCTGTCGAGGAATTTGTCCGCGACCTTCACCCCCTGGTCGAGGAGCCCGCCCGGATTGTCGCGCAGGTCGAGCACGAGACCCTCGATCTCTCCCTCCACCTCCTCGTGGAGCCGCTCGAGGACGCGCTCGAGGTCCTGAATCGTGCGCTCCTGGAAGGCCCGCAGTCGCACGTACACGTAGCCGGGCTCGAGAACGCGCCCGGAGACCGACACGATCTTCACGACGTCGCGGATGACCGTGTAGGGCTGCGGACGTTCGAAGCCCTCGCGCCAGATCTCGATCGTGATCTTCGAACCCTTGGGGCCGCGCATGAGCTGGACGGCCTCGAAGAGCGTCATCGACTTGCTCGACTGGCAGTCCTCGCTCCAGTCTTCGGGGACTTCCGTGGGGCAGATCGACACGATCTGATCCTTCGCGCGGATCCCCGCGCGGTCGGCCGGTGTTCCCTCGATCGGGGACACCACCTGGATGAACCCATCCTTTCCCTTCGTGATTTCGATGCCGAGGCCGTGGAACTCGCCCCGCGTGTCGACCTGCATCTCCTTGTACGCCCGGCTGTCCATGAATGACGAGTGCGGATCGAGCTCCTGCAGCATGCCGCGCACGGCGCCGCGCACGAGCTTGCCCTCCTCGACCGGCTCGACGTAGTTGCGCCGCACGAGAGTGAGCACGTTCGTGAAGAGATTGAGGTCTTCGTAGCGTGTGGCGGCGGAGAGGCTTCCGAATCCCCCCGCGAAGGCGCTCGCGAGCACCGCGGCAAGGATTCCCGACAGGAAGGTGAGCAGAAAACGGGCGTAACGCATGAACGGCGACCTCTTCGGGACCCGGTGACGCGCTGGCACAACGCGTCATGTGTCCAGGTGATTCTATCCCGCTCGGGTGGAGGCCAGCCACTCGGAGGGATCGACCGGCTCGTTCCCATGGCGGATCTCGAAATACAGTCGCGGACCCTCGAGGGACCCCGTATCCCCGACGGAACCGACGGCTCGACGCGTTTCGACGCGCTCGCCCGGTTCGACGCCGATCTTCGAGAGATGGCCGTACACGGTGTAGTAGTCGTCATCGTGTTCGAGGATCACGATCTGTCCGTAGCCGCTGAACCAGCCCGCGAACCGCACGTGTCCCGGCGCGACCGCGCGCACCGGCGCTCCGAGGTCGGCTGCATACTCGATGCCGCGCTGGTAGGTCTCGGTCTGGAAGCGCGCGTCGACGCGGCGCCCGAAGCGGCGCGCGATCACTGCTGAGACGGGAGGCGCGAGCTTCCCGCGCAGTCGAGCGAACCGCACGCTTCCCGCCTCACTCGTTTCGGGGGATTCGCCGAGATCTCCGAGCGCGTCTTCGAGAGCGCGCGCCGCGGTTTCGAACTCGATCAGCGCCTGGCGCGCGCGGGAGCGATCGGAATGCATGTGCTTCACGAGCTCGCGCTTGGTAGTGCGTTCCGCGGCGAGTTCGCCGCGGCGCTGCGTGAGCTCTGCCAGTGACTCCTTCCAGCGACCTTCCGCGGCGCGCGCGCTCGACTCCGCCTCGGCGAGTGTCGCCGACTGGCGGCGGTGACGCTGCAGGAGGTCGACGTCGTGGCGCAGCAGGACGCGCAGCGCGTTCACCCGCGAGAGGAACTCGCGCAGCCCGCCGGACGAGAACAACAGACGCACCGCTCCGGCCTCGCCCGCCTTGTAGAGACTCACGGCCCGGCCCGACATCGCCTGCCGGGTAGCGTCGAGCTTCTGGGACATTTCCTCTGCCTGGACACGAATCGAACCGAGGGAACGCTTTGCCTCCTTGGCTCGTTGGCGGCCGCGGTTGACCTCCCGCTCGAGGGTCGCGGCGGTCCGGTCGAGAGCCTCGACGACCTCGAGCAGCCCCCGACCTTCGCGCTCGTAGCCCGCCACGAGCGCCCGGCTTTCCAGCACCGCCCGGCGCAGCTCCTCGAGGTCCGCCGAGCGATCGGCTCCGACGGGAAGGGCGAGCGCCACGAGCAACGCGGCGAGCGCGCCAGCGGCGCTGCGCCTCACGTCCGCCAGCCTCCGGTCACAGCGGCCGCCGATCCGAACAGGCCGAGTCCCGCTCCCGTGGCGACGAGCGCAAGCGACTCCCCGAGAGCGAAGAACCGGGGCGACACCCCGCCGAGAACGAGCTCGAGCCCGAATTCGAAGCCGGGCAATACGACGCGGAACAGTGCGAACAAGAGCAGAAGCGCCACCCCACCGCCGAGAGCTCCCTGCAATATTCCCTCGAGGAGGAAAGGGGTCTGCATGAAGCTGTGGCTCGCACCGACGAGCGACAGAATCTCGAGCTCATCACGGCGTGCGAACACGGCGAGGCGAATGGTGTTCGCGACGATCAACAGCGTCGCGAGCGCGAGGATCGCTCCGAGTCCGACCCCGAGCCCGCGCAGCAGAGCCACGGCGCGCATGTATCCCTCGACCCAATCCTGACCCGATGCGAGGTCGTCGATGCCGTCGAGCCCGTCGAGTGAAGCGACGACCATCGCCATCCCCGAGGCCGAGCGGCGCGACGCCACGAGCGCGATCTCGATCGACGCCGGGAGGGGGTTGTCCGCGAGCCCCTCGAGCAGTGCCGAGCCGCGGCCCACTCCCCGGCGAAAGCGTTCGAAGGCCTCCTCCTTCGTGATCAGGCTCACCGACTCGACGCCCTCGACGGTGCCGATGAGGTGCGCGATCTCCTGCTGCTGGCCCTGGGTCAGGCCGTCTTCGAGATAGGCGGTTACGTGGAGCTCGCCGCCGAGCTTGTCGAGCAGGCTCTCCATGTTCTGGAGCAACAACGCGAACGCGCCAACGAGCACGAGCGAGATGCCGATGGTCATCACGGCGACGGCGCTCGTCACGGGGCTGGCGCGCAGCCCGCGCCACGCGGTGCGGACGAAATAGGCGAGCCGTACCCCGATGCGCTTCACATCCCGCTCGCGACGCCGACGGCCTTCTTGTCCTCGGTGATTCGCCCCTGGTCGAGGCGGATGGTGCGCTTGCCGTAGCGCCCCACGATGCCGAGCTCGTGCGTCGCCACCACGACGGTGGTACCGCGTATCGCAGTGCTGGCGATCAGATCCATGATGTCGACGGTGAGGTCGGGGTCGAGGTTTCCCGTGGGCTCGTCGGCGAGCAGGATCTCGGGCTCGTTGACGAGGGCCCGGGCGATCGCGACGCGTTGCTGTTCACCACCCGAGAGCGACAACGGGTGGTGGTAGCGGCGGTGCTGCAGCCCGAGCTGCTTGAGGATCGAGAACACCTTGGCGCGTGCCTCGCGGCGCGGCGTCCCGACGACCGCGAGCGCCATTGCCACGTTCTCCTCGACAGTGCGCGACTGCAGGAGCTTGAAATCCTGGAAGACGACGCCGATGCGACGTCGCAGCGGTGGGATCGCGCTCTCGCCAAGGCGCGCGATGTTGCGACCGAGGACGACGATCTGCCCCTCGCTCGGCTGCTCCGCGGCGAATAGCAATTTCAGCAGCGTCGTCTTCCCGGCGCCGCTCGGCCCCGTCAGAAAAACGAACTCGCCGCGCGCGAATTCGAGACTCACGTCGCGAAGCGCAAAGCTCCCGGCGTCGTAGGACTTCGAAACGTGGAACAGCCGCACCGCTGCGTCGCGGCGCTCGTCCATGCGCAGGCGCTCGTCGGACCTTCGAAAGGCCCAGCGTCGGGCGGAAGCTCTCGGGCGACCGCTCACCCGCGGCGAGGAGGGCGCGCCTTCTCGAGGAGGTACTCGAGAATCACCTCGTCGAGCGGCTTCTGGGAGACGATCCCCTCCCCGAACGGGCGGGCCGAATCCGCGGTCGCCGGGCGCTCGCGCGTCGTGGCTGGATCTCTCGCGGGAGGCGGCCGGGCGGGCTCGGGAGCCACCGGCTCCGCGAACTCCTCCGGGATGGGCGTCTCGGTCACTGGGGAGGTCTGCGCGAGTCCCTGCGAATTGGACGGATGGAAACCCGGAATCCGCTCGGCGATGACCCCGTCGAAGTCGCCCTGTTCCAGGCGCGAGATCATCGATTTGTGCTGCGCTTCCATGAGCACCCGGACCTGTCGGTCCAGATCCTCCTCGTCGACACGCTCCGAGTAGTCGCGCTTCTCCGACGCCATGATGCTGCCGCCGGAGTAGACGTGACTGATGATATGGGGGTGCGCGCGCCCGCTGTCCTCGGTCTGCACGTGGAACAGCAGATTGCGGTGGCGCACGTTGGTGTTGAAGCCCGTGATCATCGCCGGTCCGGCTCCCCCCCGATCGACTCGAAGCGACGCGGCGCGGCGAGTCTCGTCCGCCGCACCGAGCTTGTCGAGGCGTTCTGCAAAGAATCCCAGTGGCTGGACGCGCCCTTGCTGCCGCAGCCCTGCGCCCCTGGAAAATCGGTGGATCTGGGGTGGCACTGAAATCCCCTGGGGAAATCGCAGCGCCAGCGATCGACGGGCGGGCCGCCGACCTCAGGCTTGTTCTTCCGGTCGTTCGCAACGTTTCGCGATGCCCGGGGCCCACGAGCCCCGGCGCACCCCCGTGGTGCACCGGGGCTCCCGGCGACGGTGGGAGGGGGAGCCGTCCGCCGCCGGAGAACCGCCTCGACGCCCCCTCCGCCGGCGACGGCCGAGCCAGGCGAGGGTCGTCATGCCGGGCAGGACGAGGGCGGACACTGAGGGCTCGGGAGCCACGAACAGCGGGGCGCTGCCCGGGGTGGGAACGACGAGCACGCCGAAGTCCAGGGCGTTGTCGCCCGTGTCGACGTTCGCGAAGAACCGCTCGAGGCTCGAGCCCGCCGCGGCATCCGGGGCTGGATCGCCCTCGCCGGCGAACACCTCGCCCGGATCGAACACGCCGTAGCCCAGCGCGTCGAGCGTGTTCGTGCCGTCGCTCAGCCGAATCGAGTCGGGCCCGTTCTGGAAGTCGAAGTCGACGATGAAGTCGGCATGGGCGACCCCCGTCGTTCCACTCCCGGCGTCGTCGGCGATCACGAAGAAGCCGTCGAGGGGAATCGTGCCGCTGAGCGCAACGACCGGACCGACGCTGCCGTTCGCGCCGTTCACGCCCTCGAGGAGCAGGCCGTCGACGCGGGTGCCCGGCAAGCCGTAGAGCTCGACGAAGGACCCCCCGTTGTCCGCGCCCGAGGCGTCGTAGAGCACCTCCGAGATCACGGGCAGCCCACGCGCCGGCGCCGGCGCGACCGCGAGCCCCAGCGTCAGGGTTGCGAGAGATCGAAGGGCGACATTCATGTTCCGTTCTCCTTGTGGATGCGGGGATCGGGACCGGTCTGCTTCGCCGTGGACGCGAGCCGGGGCGCGTTGCGGCTCCACCAGCCGCCGGTCCACGCGTCGATGCCCGACGCGAGCTCGTCGGCGCGCAGCCGCAGCCGCTCGGCCGCGTGGGCCTCGCGGGGGGCGACCCCGGCGAGCTCCTCGAGGATGCGGCGGCGTTCGAAGTAGAGCTGCGTGATCTCGTCGAGCACGTCGTCGCGGAGGGCGAGCACGGCGCGCTCCTCGCGCGAGACGTCGATCTCCTCGGGTTCGTAGACGACGTCGCCGAGGTCCCACGCCGCGGTGATGCCGACGTCGTAGGCAGAGGAGCGATCGTGATCGCGGTCGACGAGATGGCGCGTCGCCCCGGACACGAAGGCCTGGTCGGTTTCCGTAGCGTCGATGCGCTCGCGGTCGTAGCTCGCGCGCACGGACACGACGGGCAGCCAGCCCTGCCGGCGGACCCTGCGCTGGCGATCGACGAGCCGGCGCCGAGACAGCCCCAGGTGGCGGATCGCCGCGCTGTGGATGACGGCGATGTCCGGCTCGGCGAGCACCCCACGCGCCGGCGATTCGCGCGCATTCGTCGCGGTGCGCGATACGGAGCGCGCGGAGGTCGGTGCGCTCCACCCGCTCGGCTCGGCGAGCAGGAGCTTTCCGTCCGAAGCCGCGTACAGGCGGCGCGCGTCGCCCGCGAGCGCGAACACCGGACTCGACCCCGCCGGCGCCGCTGCGCGCCGCCAGGGACCCGCGAGATGCGCGGCTTCGAACAGACCCCGATCGGTCGCGAGCCAGTAACGATCGAGCGCGTAGTCGATCCGAACGGCCTGCGCCTGCGGCGGGAGTGCGGGACGCACGAGCGTGAATTTGCGAAGTGCGGGGGCCCCCTCGTCGTCCTCGGCCTGCGAGATGGCGAGAACCCGGGGGTACAAGAAGACCGTGGCCGCGCCGGGAAGATCGAGACGGATATCGACTGGTCCCGCCTCGCCGGGTGCAAAGGGCAGCGTGATGCGCTCGGCCCGGGGTACGGCGGCGCTGTGGGCGCCGGCCGTGGCGCGCACGCGCCAGAGCTGACTCTCGATCACGGCCCAGCACTCGAACGCACGCGCACCGGGTGGGGCGGTTTCGGCACCCGGCTGCGTGCGCAGCGCGATCGCGGTGATCGGGCCGGAGGGCAGCACCGAAGAGAGTCGCCGCCAGACGTGCGTGTCGTGCGTCGCAAACGCACCGCCGGACGTGGCCACGGCGACGCTGCCGCCGCTCTCGGCGAGCCGCAGTGCGTCGCGTGACGCCGCCCCCGGGCCGGGCGCGCCCGGACCGCGACGCCCGCGTGCGTCGACGCGGTACAGGCCGCGATCGGTCGCCGCGATCAGCACGCGCTCCGCGCTCGCGCCCGCCGCGACGTAGACGAGGTCGCGCACGGCTGCACTCCCCAGCGCCACGTCGAACACGCCCGCCGGCCCTCCCGTGAACGCCCCGCGCTGGTGCCCCACGGCGACCCTCCCGCTTTGGGCGTCGAGCGCGACAGCTCGGAGCGGCTCGCCGCCACTGTTCACCGGGACGACGCGCCAGCGAAGCGCCGACGGCTCGGCGAACGCCGACCCCGCCGCGATGACCACGAACCCCGCGAGCACCCGCCACCTCTGCATGCCGGGTCGGAGAGCAAGCCCCGTGCCGATTCGAGCGGCGCCCGCGGACGCCTCCCCGCTGCAGCTGGGCGCTCCCGGGCGTCCCCTCACCTCCGTGGGAACGGCTGCGTGAAGCGACGGTCGCGGCGCCCGCGTGAACCGTGCTTGACGCCACCGGACCGCTCCAGAAGAATTCGAGCATGAGAGGCCGTTGCGGGTTCCAGTGCGCAGCTTCGACGCGGCGAAGGCCGCGGGCAAGTCGCTGCTCGGCGCTCGTGGCGACCGGTCTCGCCATTGCTGGAGGGAGCCTTGCGGCGGCCGCCTTCGCGGAATCCGACGCCGCCGCGAGCGACGTCGATGCCCGCCGCGACGCGCGCATCGGTCAGCTCCGCGCCGCGGTCGAGCGCGACCAGGAAGCGATCCGCGTCCTGCTGACCCACGGCGGCGACGAGCCCGAGGCGTCGGCGGGGGACCTGCGTGCCACACCGGCGGTGTTGCGCGAGATCGCCCGCCGCCTGCCCGCCGCACAGGCGGAGCTCCGCCATCTCGAGGAAACCCGGGCCGCGAAGACTGCGGCAGCCGGGAAAGACTCCCGCTGAGGCGCCCGTGACCCCCTCCCCCCGATCCGAAGGCCGCGTGGTCGCCCTCGCGGGCGGCGTCGGCGCAGCCCGCTTCCTGCGCGGACTCGTTGGCGCCGTGGATCCCGCGCGCCTCACGGCCATCGTGAACACCGGCGACGATCGCGAGTTCTACGGCGTGTGGGTGTCGCCGGACGTCGACATCGTGACCTACACGCTCGCCGACATCGTCGACCGCGAGCGCGGCTACGGACTCACGGGCGACACGTTCCACGTGGTCGACGCCCTCGAGGCACTCGGACACGAGACGTGGTTTCGCCTCGGCGACCGCGACTTCGCGCACTGCCAGCACCGCACGCTGCAGATGCGCGCGGGGACCGGGCTCGCGGCGATCACCGATGGCCTCCGCCGCCGCTACGGCGTGGCCACGCGGATCCTCCCGATGTCCGAGGATCCCTGCCCTACGAGGGTGGAACTCAGCGGCGGCGTCAGCGTCCACTTCGAGGAGTACATGGTGCGCGACGGTGCGCCCGACGACGTCGAGCGCGTCGACCTCTCGGCCGCGGCCGCCGCGCGACCCGCACCGGGTGCCCTCGAGGCGCTGCGCGAAGCCGACAGCGTATTGATCTGCCCGAGCAACCCCGTCGTGTCCATTGGACCGATCCTCGCGATCCCCGGCGTGCGCGACGCCATTGCCGCTTCGGGTGCGCCGGTGGTGGGCATCTCGCCGATCATCGGGGGAGCACCGGTCAAGGGACCGGCCGACCGACTGCTCCGCGGCATCGGCGCCGAGGTATCGGCGCGGGGGGTTGCCGGCCTCTACACCGGTCTGGCCCACGGATTCGTGATCGACGAGCGCGACGCCGCGCAGGCGTCCGACGTCGAAGCGCTGGGTCTGCGCGCGCGCGCGGTGGACACGCTCATGCGGGACGTCTCCGTTGCAGCGCAGCTCGCCGAGACGGCGCTAGAGCTCGCGGAGTCGCTCCGGTGACCAGCGCGGTCGTGCCGGTGAAGGGCCTCGCGTCGTCGAAGTCGCGACTGCTCCCGTACCTCGGACGCGATGCGGTCGAGCGCCTCGCCATCGCGATGCTGGGCGACGTAGTCGCCGCACTGCGCGAAGTCCCGACGCTGTCCCGCGTCGCGGTGGTCACCCCCGATGCGCGCGTCGCGAAGGCCGCCGAGCAGATCGGCGCGGAGCCGTTGCTGCGCCGCTACCCCGACCTCAATGCGGCCCTCGACGGCTCGGCCGAGGATCTCGCCGGTCGCGACGACGATTCCGTGCTCGTGGTGCTGGGCGACGTCGCGGGCGTGCGCGCGACGGAGCTCGAGCGGCTCGTCGCCGCCGTCCCGGACGGCGGCGTGGCGCTGGCCCCCTCGAGCGACGGTGGGACGTCTGCGCTCATGCGCCGCCCGTGGAACGCCATCGAGGCGAGCTTCGGACCCGGCAGTGCGGCCGTCCACCGCGAACACGCTCGGCAGCGATCGCTGGTCTTCGTCGAGCTCGCTCTGCCGTCACTCGCCATCGACATCGACGAGCCCGCCGACATCGAGGCCGCGCTCGCCGGCGGCAGCCCCGGCGCCGGTCCGCGCACGCGGGCGGTGCTCGAGTCGCTGCCTTGATCCGACTGATCCCCATCGAAGGCGTGCCCGCCGTACAGCCGGGTGACGACCTGGCAGCGCTCCTGGAGGGCGCCGCGCGCGCCTCGCAGCTGACGCTCCGGGACGGTGTCCTCGTGGTGTGTCAGAAGATCGTGTCGAAAGCCGAGGGGCGCGTCGTCGACCTCGCGGACATCGAGCCATCGGAGAGAGCTCTGCGCATCGCCGCCGAGGACGACAAGGACGCGCGCCAGGTCGAGCTCGTGCTGCGCGAGACCCGTCGCATCGTGCGACGCGGGCGCGGCGTGATGATCTGCGAGACACACCAGGGCTTCGTGTGCGCCAACGCCGGTGTCGATCTCTCGAACGCGACCCAGCCCGACGGCGCCGTGCTGCTCCCGGTCGACCCGGACGCCTCCGCGCGCCGGCTGCGCGAGGCGCTCTCGAAGCGAGGCGCCGGTCCGCTGGCCGTCGTGGTGAGCGACACGTTCGGGCGTCCCTGGCGCGAGGGGTTGGTCGACGTGGCCCTCGGCAGCGCCGGAATCGCGCCGATCTCCGATCTGCGCGGTGGGGTGGACCTCGTCGGCCGAGAACTCGAGGTGACGGCGATGGCAACCCCCGACCAGCTCGCCGCCGCCGCGGGTCTGCTCATGCCCAAAGCCTCGGGAATTCCCGCCGTGTGGATCGACGGCGTCCCCCTCGACGGCGACGGCGGTGTCCGCGACCTGCTCCGCGACCCCTCCACCGACCTCTTCCGCTAGCCGACGCCGCGGGGGCGACTACGGTGCGTCCGTCGTCAGGGCGTCGATCTCTCGCCAGAGTTCGGGGATGCCCAGGCCCTTTTCGGCGGAGGTGGCGAAGACGCGCTCCGGGGGGAGGTCGAAGGCGTTGCGCAGGGCGCGCAGGCGCTCGGCGCGGCGCATGGGTTTGAACTTGTCGGTCTTGGTGAGCGCGAGGAGGACGGGGATGTCGCGCTCGCTCAGCCACTCGATGAGGAGATCCTCGTCCTCGCTCGGGTCGCGCCGCACGTCCTGCAGGAGCACGGCGGCACGCAGGTTTTCGCGGCCGTCCAGGTAGGACTCGATCAGGCGCTTCCACTGCCGGCGCTCGCCCTTGCCGACCTTCGCGTAGCCGTAGCCCGGCAGATCGACGAAATGGATCTCCTGCACCGATCCGACCACGCGGAACCACGAGATGAGCCGGGTCTTGCCGGGCGTCGAACTCGTGCGAGCGAGCTGCTTGCGGTTCACGAGCCGGTTCAACAGGCTCGACTTCCCGACGTTCGAGCGGCCGAGGAATGCCACCTCGGGCGCCTCCGGGCGCGGAAAGCCGCCCGGCGCCGCCGCGGACAGCATGAATTCCGCTCGCAGGACGCGCATGTCAGCCCCCGAGCTCGCCGAGCACCGGACCCAGGCGCGCGAGTGCTTCCTGGAGCTTGTCTTCCGACGCCGCGTAGCAGAAGCGCAACCAGCCCTCGCCGGCCTCGCCGAAGTCGCGTCCGGGGGTCACGCCCACGTGGGCGCGCTCGAGCAGCGTGTTCGCGAATGCGACGGAGTCGGTCGCCGCCTCCCCAAAGCCGCGCGCATCGGCGAAGACGTAGAACGCGCCCTGCGGCAGTGCTTCGACGCGGAAACCGAGACCCCGCAGCCCCTCGACGAGAAGCTTGCGTCGCGAATCGTAGGCGTCGCGCATCGCTGCGACGCTGGCCGCTCCGTCGCGCAACGCCGCCACCCCCGCGCTCTGTACGAAGCGGTTGGCCGAGATGAAGAGATTCTGCTGCAGGATCTGCAGCGTGCGCACGGCGGGCTCGGGGGCGATGAGGTAGCCGAGCCGGAAGCCGGTCATGGCGTAGCGCTTCGAGAAACCGTCGAGCACGTAGGCGTCGTCCGTCACCTCGAGCGCCGACGTCACCTTCGCGCCGTCGTAGACGAGCCCGTCGTAGATCTCGTCGGAGACGAGCGGGAGGCCCAGGGCGGCGAGCTCGCGCAGCGTCTGAGCGCTCTGGATCGCGCCCGTCGGGTTCGCGGGAGAGCCCACCACGATGGCCCGCGTGCGGTCGGTCAGCGCGGCGCGCACCGAGGCGACGTCGAGCGGGTAGCCGCGCGCTGGATCCAGCGGAACGAACACGGGCGTGCCGCCGCAGACGCGCACGAAGTTCGGATAGCAGGGGTAGTGGGGCGTCCCGATCACGACCTCGTCTCCGGGATCGACCAGCAGCGAGAACACGAGGAGCATGGCGGGGGACGTGCCGCTCGTGACGATCACGCGGCCGGGATCGACGCGGACCCCGCACCGCCGCTCGGTATCGGCGGCGATGGCGTCCCGGAGCTCGGCGAGGCCGCGGCTGTCGGTGTAGTGGGTCTCGCCGGCGGAGAGCGCCGCGCTGCAGGCCGCCACCGCTGCGGGAGGCGGCGGGAAGTCGGGCTCGCCGATCTCGAGGTGGATCACGTCAATGCCGTCGCGCTCCATCGCGAAGGCTCGCTCCATCACCTCCATGGCGAGGAAGGGAGCGATATCGGCGTTGCGCTGCGCGACCCGGACCGGCATTCGAACCGGTTAGCGGCGCGGTGGCGGAGTGTCAACGGCGGAGCACTTCCAAGTGGCTGGAATCCGGTGGTTTTCGCCCTCCGCTCCCTTTGACACCCCCCCGGGCCGTTGATACCTTCGAGAGGATCGAGTCGCGTCTCGGTTCAACCCAGGGCGGCTGAGAGGGCGGGCTGAACTCACGCTGCACCGCTCTCAGGTCCCCGGGGTGGGGGTGACGCTCGAGACGGGGGGCTGCTTTCGGGCCGCGACGCGCTTCCCACAGGAACCATCGCATGTCCAAGGGTGTTCAGATCGCCGGTGGCGCGACGCTGATTGCGCTCCTGCTCGGCTGGTACGCGGCCACGAACATGGAGGCGGGCGCGTCCTTCGCGTATTACGAGACCCTCGCCGACTTCCAGTCCGCGGGCTTCGCCACCACTGGCCACGCCCGTGTCCACGGCTACGTCGCCGAGGGGAGCATCGCGCGCGACGTCTCTCGCCTGCGCGTGAGCTTCGCCGTGCAGAACGAACCGCCGCACGCGGGGGGCCCGCCTGGAGAGCTGCTCCCCGTGATCTATGCGAGCCTCGAGACGCCCGACCTCTTCAAGGACGGCGCGGAGGTGGTCGTCGAGGGACGGCTCCTGCACGGCGAAGGCGAGAGCGCCGTGTTCCACGCCGACAAAGTGCTCGCGAAATGCCCCTCGAAGTTCGCTCCGGAAGAGCAGGCCGCGTCGCTCTGAATGTCCGACCTCGGCGACTACGCGCTCCGCTTCGCGCTCGTACTCGCCGTGTTCGGCATCGGCGCGGGAGTCTACGCGGGAATCTCGCGGCGCCCGGAGTGGACGCGAGTCGCTGAGAAGACGGTCGGCGTCGTCTTCGCCTTCGTGGCGCTGGCGATCGGCCTGTTGTTCGCCGCCTTCGCCAATCACGACTTCCAAATCGCCTACGTCGCGCAGAATTCGGCGCGCAGCATGACCCTCGCCTACCGGCTGGCAGCGCTCTGGGGCGGGCAGGCGGGGTCGCTGCTGCTGTGGCTGTTCGTGCTCCTCAGCTACTCGGTGGTGTGCGTCCAGACCCAGCGCCACCGCAACCGCAACCTGATGCCGTGGGTCGTGGCGACGTTGCTCAGCAACGCCGTCTTCTTCCTCGTCCTCGTCACCTTCGTCACCAACCCCTTCGAGAAGCTGCCCATCGGGCACGTGCTGTCGGACGGCAACGGGCTCAACCCGCTGCTCCAGCACCCGGTGATGATGATCCACCCGGTCATGCTGTACACGGGGCTCGTGGGCTTCGCGGTGCCCTTCGCGTTCGCCCTGGCGGCGCTCGTGACCGGCGAGATCGGCTCGATGTGGTTCCGCACGACGCGCCGCTGGACGCTCTTTTCGTGGCTCTTCCTCAGCATCGGGATCATGCTCGGCGGGCGCTGGGCGTACGAGGTACTCGGTTGGGGGGGCTACTGGGCGTGGGACCCCGTGGAAAACGCTTCGTTCATGCCGTGGCTGCCCGCAACGGCGTATCTCCATTCGGTGATGATCCAGGAAAAGCGCAACATGCTGAAGTCCTGGAATCTGCTGCTGATCGGCCTCACCTACACGCTGT
>JABSQW010000553.1 GCA_013215605.1 Myxococcales bacterium | reverse complement strand
TCCCAACACGCGCGCGATGCTGATTCCCAACCTCATCGGGAACGCTCCGGACTGGGAGCAGATCCGCGAAATCGCGGACCGCCACGACTTGAAGGTGATCGAAGACTCCGCCGACACCCTCGGCGCCGAATTGCGTGGCAAACCCACCGGCACCTGGACCGACATCAGCATGACGAGCTTCGCGCTCGCACACATCATCACGAGCGGCGGTAGCGGAGGCCTCCTCGCCGTAAACAGCGAAGCGGAGCTCGATCGTGCGCTGCTCCTACGGCGCTGGGGACGCAGCTCCGAGGTCCAGATGTTCGGATCCAAGGAGGGCTCAAAGGACCGTTACGAGGCGGAGATCGACGGAATCCCCTACGACTCCTTCTTCATCTTCGACGAGGTCGGCTGGAACTTCGAACCTTCGGAGATGCACGCCGCATTCGGGCTGGTGCAGCTGTCGAGACTCGAGCAGTTCTACCAGGCGCGCAAGCGACGCTTCGAGCTCCACACCGAGTTCTTCAACCAGGACTCCATCCGCGACCGCTTCGTGCCGGCGCGGCAGCTGAAAGGGCTGAAGACGAGCTGGATCTCGTACCCGTTGATGATCCGCGAGGACGCGGGCTTCACGCGCAAGGAGCTGCAGCTCTTCCTCGAGGACCGGCGAATCGCCACTCGCATGGTGTGGTCGGGCAACGTGCTGCGTCAGCCGGCCTTCAAGAACACGCCGCACCGCGCAGCCCCCGGCGGTTATCCGAACGCCGACCGCGTCATGGAGTACGGCATCATCCTGCCGATGAGCCACGCCGTACCGATGGACGACATCGAGCGGATCCACTCGGCAATCGAAGAGTTCGTGAAGAACCACTAGCCGTTCGAAAGTTGCACGGAGTACGCCGTGAGTGACATTGCAGGTCACGTCGTCGTCGACGCGGATGCCCACATGATCGAGACCCCGGAAATGTGGGATTCCTACATCGAATCCGCGTATCGCGGTCGCACCCCGCGACTCAGCTACGACGAGAAGGGCCGCATGGGAATCCTGATCGGCGACACGCTGGTGGGTCGCATGGGGAACGAGCTCGCCGGAGCCCCCCTGCAGAATCCCGACGTGCCTCTCGACGAGATGAGCAGCATGGCGGGCATGGGGGTGCGCCCGGGGGGCTACGACGCCAAGGCGCGTTTGGCGGACATGGACAGCGAGGGCATCGACAAGGCCGTCCTGTTTCCCACGATCGCGTTCTACGCCTGTGAGAGCCCCGATCTCGATCTCGACAAGGCGATCTGCCGCGCGTACAACAACTGGCTCGGAGACCACTGTGCCGAGGCGTCCGACCGGCTGTACGGCGTAACCCTGCTGCCGCTTCGCGACATCGATGCCTCGATCGCCGAGCTCGAACGTTGCGCGGACAAGTTCGGCTTTCGCGGCGCCTTCTTCCGTCCGAATCCCTACGGCGGTCGCGTCATCCAGGCGACCGCCTACGATCGCTTCTGGGACTGCTGCCAGTCCCTGGGTGTCGCGATCGCGATTCACGAGGGAATCTCCGACACGTTACAGACCCTGGGACGCGATCGCGTCGAGAACCCTGCCCTCCTTCACCTCTTCGAGCACCCCTTTGAGCAGATGGCGGCGTTCGCGAGCGTCATCATGACCGGCGTGCTCGAGCGCTTTCCGAGACTCGGCTTCGCGTTCCTGGAATCCGGCTGCGAATGGCTTCCCTACTGGCTCGATCGCATGGACGGACACTACAAGCAGTGGCAGAGGCTGTTTCCGGCGATGCGCGCGACACCGTCCGAATATTTTCGACGCCAGTGCTACGTGTCCTGCGATCCCGACGAGTCATTCGTCGCCTCCGTCGTACGGGACGTCGGCGACGAGAATCTCCTGTGGGCCAGCG
>JABSQW010000552.1 GCA_013215605.1 Myxococcales bacterium | reverse complement strand
CGAACCATCGCCAGAACTTCCCCGAGCTCACCAGCGCATCGACCAACGGCATTGACTCGACGCTCATCGCCGGCGAGCTGGAAAGCTCGGCGAGCACGAGCTTCCGCGTCGAGTTCTTCGCGAACACCACGGGTGGCGGCTATGGAGAGGGGGAGACCTACCTCGGCTCCACCACCGTAACCACCGACGCGTCGGGCGACGCCAACATCCTGATGAACGTGTCGCAGGTGGTATCGCCGGGATACACGATCTCCGCGTCCGCGACCCGTATCGACACCGGAAGCGCCGTCGAGACCTCGGAGTTCTGCCAGGTGGTCGCCGTTCTAGGCGCGGCGAGTGGTTCCGTACCGAGCGTCGGAAACGGGTTACCGGGGCCGCAGAACACCGATGAGGACACGGCCCTGGTCTTCTCCAGCGGAAACGGAAACGCCGTCACCGTCACGGACGGCTCGGCGATCGACGCGGCGATGCGCGTATCGCTCTCCGTCACCAACGGGACCCTCGATCTTTCTACGACTTCGGGTCTGACGTTCGAGAACGGCGGCGACGAAAGTTCGGTAATGACGTTCACGGGAAGCGAGAGCGCCATCAACGCCGCGCTCGAGGGTCTCGAATTCGTTCCGACGGAGAACTTCTTCGGAGGAGCGGATCTGCAGATCATCACTGAGTTGGTGACGGCCGCTCAGTACACGTTCGATGATGTCGGAGCTCTGGGGGATGACAGCGTCGGATCGGGATCGAATGACGCCACCGTGGTCGGGGCTACGGCGGCCACCGACCCAGAGCGTGGCGCCGTGCTGGACTTCGACGGCAGCGACCACCTCTCGATCGCGAGTACGTTCGGGACACCGGCGGACGTCACGCTCGCCGCCTGGGTCGACCTGGATGCTGCATTTGACGACCCCGCTGGCGCCGACGTCGTCTCGATCAGCGATGAAATCGCGATTCGGCTGGATGACGACACGGGGGGTGTTTCGGCGCTCTTCTACACCGGCTCGGAATGGGAGACGATCGAGTCGGACATCGAACTCGCGGGAACGGGTTGGCACCACGTCGCAACCTCGTTCGATGGGACGACCCTCGAGCACCGCCTCTTCATCGACGGCGTCGAGGTCGCGAGCGAGACGGCGAGTGCCGGGATCTCGTACACGTCGCCGCTTCACAGCGGAACGACCACCATCGGGAAGCACGCAAACTCGGCCGAGCGCTTCATGCTCGGCCAAATCGACGACGTGCGGATCTACGACCAGGCGCTCTCGGCAGGAGCAGTTTCCGCGATTTCGAACGGGATCGACTCCTACACGGACGACATCGCGATCACCGTGAACTCGGTGAACGATCAGCCCACGACCTCGGGGATCGCGGACATCGCGGTCAACGAGAGCTCCCCCGACACGGTGGTCGACCTGCTGGCGGCATTCTCGGACGTCGAGGACCTCGGCTCGGACCTCACCTTCACGATCGAGAGCAACACGAACTCTACGCTCTTCTCGGGCGCGACGATCGACGCGGCCAGTGATGAGCTGACCCTCGCCTACGCGGCCGACACCCCGGGTGTCTCGGACCTCACGATCCGCGCGACGGATTCTGGCGGTGCCTTCATCGAGACGACCTT
>JABSQW010000551.1 GCA_013215605.1 Myxococcales bacterium | reverse complement strand
GGTCTCCTACCTCGGACTCGACAATCACCGGGTCGTGCAGAAGCTCGGACTCGCGCTGCTGCGACTGCGACGCACGCCCTTCTGCTGCCTCAACGACAACTTCGGCGACGAGGCCGACCAGAGGGTCGAGGGCTGGGTACGTGAACACCTCGAATTCCTGTATCCGGATCCGTCGCGCTACGAGCGATCCGATCGCGTCTGAGAAACGGGGGTGGCATCGTGTGGCATCGCCCACGCCGAGCTGCTAATTCAAGGCGATCATCCCGGCGGTCGCGACTCGATTGCGCGACTCGATTGCGCGACAGATTTTCGATTGACGAATCCGGGAGACGATCTCCATGCTGACGACCGTCCGTCGAACTCTCGAACACGTCCGCAAGTGCCGCACCGTCGCCCGTCTCCTGCGCGAGCACGACAGTCCGAATCTGCGCAATCTCTACTGGTACGACCTGCGCCTGGCCGACGCGGTGAGCTGGCGCGGGATCGCAAAGGTGTTCTGGTGGGGTCTCACCCAGGGCGAGAAGGACGAGATCGCGAGCAACTACGGTCTCGTGAGCCTGTACCGAGCCGACCCCCCGAAGCTCCCGCCCGAGTTTCCGAACCCGCCGGTCTGGAACTGCAGGAGCCTCGACACGTGCGCCTGGTTCGACGAGCCGAGCGAGACGCGCGAGGCGCTCGAAAAGAACGCCGACATCATCATCGCCGAGTTCAGGGAGATTGCGCGAGAGGTCGGCGACCACCCCGACAACGACTCGCTGACACCGTACGGCCGCTGGACGGGCCTGTACCTGTTTGGCGCGGACGGTAAGAACGAAGTGCTGTGCGCGCGCTGCCCCGGGACGACCCAGGTGGTCGAGAGCCTTCCGCTCAGCAACAACTTCGGCTTCGTGATGTTCTCGGGCGCCGCGCCGGGCACCCACATCGCGCCGCACTGCGGGTCGTCGAATCTCCGCCTGCGGATCCACCTCGGAGTGGAGGTGCCGGAGCCCGACGCCGCGCGCATCCGCGTCGGCACCGAGTGGCGACACTGGGCCGAGGGTCGGACACTCGCCTTCGACGACTCCTACGAGCACGAGGTCGTGCACGAAGGCCGGCTCGATCGCATGGTCCTGTCGGTCGACGTCTGGCATCCCTCGCTGTCGGAAGGCGACATCGAAGTGCTCTCCCACGAGGTCTTCGCTTCCTTCGGATACGCGCGCGGCGGATGAGCTCGAGCCCGACGTACCTGTCGCGCCGCTACTTCCGCGACCTGTGCGATTTCGTGCTCGACGCCCTCGACCCCGAGCCGACGGACCCGTCGAAGGCCATCGACCTCGAGCGTATCGACGATCTCCCGCGCCACAGCCTGATCTACCTGTCACCCAAAGCCGACACCGAGCTCTTCTTCCGGGTCGTGTTCCCGCGCATCGACACACCCGTCGTGCTCGTGACCGGCGGCACGGGGCACCCCAACCCCGGGCGCTTCACGCGACACCTCGACGACAGGACATCGCAGGGCGAGGCGAAGATCGCGCTGTGGTTCTGCGAGAACAAAGACCGCGAGCACACGCGGATCGAGCCCATCCCCATCGGGGTGCGGGAGATCTTCGAAGAAGTGATCCCCGAGCTGCAGGAGCAAGCCGCCGACCTCGGTCCGA
This sequence comes from Myxococcales bacterium, assembly GCA_013215605.1. Lineage (GTDB taxonomy): Bacteria > Myxococcota_A > UBA9160 > UBA9160 > SMWR01 > JABSQW01. The sequence goes on along the minus strand of JABSQW010000551.1, from coordinate 10,997 downwards.
AGACGAAGCTCGTGTGCGCGAATTTCGATCCGGCAACGGCGAGCGAGCGCGTCGAACTCGGCGACCACCTCGCCACGCTGCCGTTCGTCGAGTCCATTCCCTACACGCCGCGCGCCACCTATGCAATCTGCCGGGCCGTACTGCCCTACAAGTTCGCCTTCGCGCCGCCGGGCAAGGGCATCGATACCTATCGCTGCTTCGAAATCCTCTACTCGAACGTCATCCCGATCGTGCGCCGGTCGCCGATCTCCCCGCTCTTCGACGACCTGCCGGTGCTCGTGATCGACGACTGGAAACAGATCACCGAGGCGTTCCTGGAGGAGCAATACGCGGTGATCGCGGCGCGCTTCGGCGGTCTCGAAGGTCGCGCGGGGGTCGACGCGGTACGCGCAGCCCCCTCGCTCCATATGCCCTTCCACATCGACCGGATCAACCGCATCCTGAGTGATCGCGGCATCGAGCGCCCGCCGGTCGCCCTCGACTTCGGATGGCTCGATTCACCGGAGCGCGCGCGCTTCAGGCGCGTCTTCAACGGCTGGTACCGCTACCACCCGGGGCGCGACCCGGAGGTGATGTACCACCCCCGCGAGAGAATGAGCGCACGGCTCTACACGATCAAGAAGCTCCTCTACATCGCCCAGCCCTTCTGGGCGCGACGCCTGCCATCGCGCGCCCTGCTCGAATGGCTCTATCGCTTTCTGTACGTCGAAGCGCTGCCCAACGGCACGTCTTTCAGCGCCGGCGCCTACCGCGTCCTGCAACTCGTGAACCACATCGTGATCTGCCGCCACGAATCTCTGCGCGCGGCCCTCGCCAGTCCGTCGGAGCTCGCCCGGGCCGTCGAGCGCGAGGACAACGGATCCCTCGCACCAGACTGGACCATCGAGTCCCGGGAGCGTCGCGGCGATCTCGGCGCCGAAGGCCCCGGGGCACCCCGATCCTGATATCGTGACCCGACCCCGCAACTGCAGGTGGAGCCTCCGTGAGAGTACTCGTCATCGGTGGAACCCAATTCAACGGCTTCGCCCTCGTGCGTGAGCTGGCCCGCACCGGCCACGATGTCACGATCCTCAACCGTGGCAAGACCGACGCCCCGCTGCCCGCAAGTATCCGACGGCTCACCGCCGACCGCACCGACCACGCGCGCATGAAGGAGGTGCTCGGGGCCGAGGAGTTCGACGTCGTACAGGACATGTGCGCCTACCGCCTCGAGGACGTCGAGCTCATGTGCGACATCCTGCGCGGAAGAGTGGGCCACTACATCTTCGCGAGCTCTACCGTGATCTACTCGCCCTCGGACGTGCTTCCCATCGACGAGGGCTTCCCGGTCGACCGGGGCGAGCGGCAGAACGAGTACGGGATGAACAAGCTCCTGTGCGAGGATCATCTGCTTCGCGAGTACCGCGAGAACGGCTTTCCGGGGAGCATCGTCTGCTTCTCGATGGTGTTCGGCCCGCGCAACATCATTCCCGACCGCGAGCAGCGGATGTTCATGCGCTTCGTGAAGGGGCGAAAGATCCTGATCCCGGGAGACGGCTCGACGCTCGGACAGATCGGCCACGTCGACGATCAGGCGCGAGCGCTGCGCATGATGATGATGAAGCCGAGCACCTACGGGAAGCGCTACAACCTGACCGGCGACGAGTTCTACACGGACCACGGCTACGTGGACACCTTCGCGCGCGTCGTGGGCGCCGAACCCGAGAAGGTGTCGATCCCCGCCGAGCTGATGGAGGACCTCTGGGCGGGCCGGGTCGCCGTCACGGGCCGACGCCCGAAGACCAACATCGACATCCGCACCACCAAGCCCCAACGCGATGCTCACCTCTTCCAGCTTTCCCTGATCGTCCAGCGCATCGCCCCGCAGCTCCACCACTGGAACCGCAGTACGCTCTTCAGCAGCGAGCGCCTGAAGAGCGACACGGGCTGGGCGCCCGAGTACAGCTTCGAGGGCGCCGTCCAGCAGACCTGGGACTGGCTGCGCGCCGAGGGCCTCGACCGGACCCTCGAGTTCGACTGGAGCTTCGAGGACCAGCTCCTCGAACGTCTGGGGGCCTGAAGGGGCGAACGTCAGGCGACGGGTCGAAACATCGGCAGCGTGATCTCGTCCGACATCTTCTGGAACGTGACTTCGACGGGCATGCCCACTTCGATGTCCTCGTGAGGGCAACCGATGACGTTCGAGAGCATGTGCCAGCCCTCTTCGAGCTCGATGATCGCCACCGTGTAGGGGACCTCGAATTCGAGGCGCTGGGGTCGGTGCACCGTGGTGGAGCTGTAGACCGTGCCGCGTCCCGACGACTCCACCCACGCGAGGTTCTGCGAGTAGCAGCTCGTGCACTGGGTCTGCGGAATGAAGACGTAGGTCTCGCAATCGCCGCATTGCTGCACGAGGAGTTTGCCCTCTCTGCAGGCGTTCCAGTGCGGACCCGAGAGCTTGGTCGGTCGCGGGAGGGGAATGTCACCGGTCTGGGGTGCAGCGCGCACGGTCGCTCCTTTCCGATCAGCATGACGTCGTTGAACAGCGCGCCCGCGCCTCCGCCCGACACCATCACGGTCTTTGCATCGGGGACGGTCAGCTCATCGGGATACAGGCCCCAGAGCTGCTGCGCGCCACTGATGACCTTCTGCAGCATCTGGATTACCCCGCAATGACTGAACGACATGAGTCCGCCGTTCGTGCACACGGGAAACTCTCCGCCCATCCGAATGCGCCCGTCCATGACGAAGTCACCCCCCTCGCCCTGTGCGCAGAAACCAAACGCCTCGAACTGGCGAATGATCTCGAACGAGAAAGGGTCGTAGAACTCGCACACGTCGACATCCGCCGGCTTCAAACCGGCCTGCTCGAAGCTGATGCGAGCGGCGCGCTGGCCGACGAGCCCGTACTTGTCCCAAACGGGCGCCGTCACGTAGGCCATGCCCTGGCGATCGAGGGATCCCCCGAGGACGGTGATGGGCTCGAGCTTCAAATCCGCTGCGCGCTCCCGGGTGGTCATGAGCATGGCGCCACCGCCCTCGGAGTTCATCGCGCAGTCGAGAAGATGAAAGGGGTCGGCGACCATGCGCGAATCGAGGACGTCCTGCGCCGTCACCTTCCGCCCGTAGAACACGGCCTCCGGGTGTCGCGCGCCGTTGCTGCGGATCGCCGCTGCCACCTCGGCGAGCTGCTCGGGGCGGGTGCCGTACAGCGCCATGTGTCGCTTGGCGATCAGTGCGAACTCGGCGGCCGTATACAGCCCCCAGCACTCGACAAACTCGTTGGTGGGACGCGTCCACGGCGACGTCGCAGAACGATCGGTGTACATGCCTGCCTGGCCGCTTGCGATGATGACGGTGTGGCACTGGCCGGTGGCGATCGCAGCCGCCGCCTCCATGACCGCGGCGATGCCCATCTCGCCGTTTCCCGACCAGCTGGCGCGGCCGCCTAGCATGTAGACGCCGTTGCGAGAGCTGATGCCGCCGCGCATGTTGCTGATGTTGACGCCGTCGATGTCGGAAAGCTCCAGTCCCGCCATCTCGAGAACGCCAGTGACGGCGTCGTGGATGATCGAGAGGTCTGTCTCGCCTTCCAACACCTTGGCCTGACGGGTGTTGTAGGCACCGACGATCGCAACGTCGTGAAGGGGATTTCTGGCCATGTTTCCTCGGCTCGACTTTGTGAGCGGGTTCGCGGGTTTGCAAGTGTTCTTGCCTCGGGGCGGAAAGCCTCCGGGGCGGGAGTCGAGGCCGCCACCGGCCTCGAACGCGTGTGCATTATAAGCGCGTTGGCTCGCTGAGTGGCTCGGCACCGGAAACCGCGCGATTTCGCGCCCCGACGACGGGCGCTCTACACTTCGGCCTCCCCCGAATGCCACCCGTACCGACCTCCTCGCGCCCACGTGCGCCGGCGACACGGGGTCGGCCGATCCAGGAGGCCGTTTGCGCATCGGCATCGTGACTGAGTACTCCCGTCCATGGCCCGGCGGAATCTCCGAGCACGTTCACCACGAGGCCGTAGAGCTGCGCAAGCGCGGCCACCACGTGGTGATCGTGACCGGCCCCGCGTCCGGCGACGGGGCGCGAGAAGCGAGTCGAGACGAGCCGGACGTCGTGCGCCTCGGCTTCGAGATCCGCTTCACGAGCAACGGGGCGGCGTCGCGGATGGTTCTCGGCCGTGCCGTCATCGGGCTGCGCGGCGAACTGCGGCGCCTCGGCCTCGACGTCGTTCACATCCACGCGCCCATGGACCCGGTGCTCGGCTGGGCCAGCCTGGCGGCGTCCGAGGTCACCACCGTTGGCACGTTCCACGCGAGCTTCTCCCCTTCGCTGCTCTGGAACGCACTCTTCCAGTGGCTGCGCCCGATCAGCGGTCGACTCTTCGCGCGGTTGCACGGTCGCATTGCCGTGTCCCGCGAAGCCGAGCGCTGCATCTCCCACTACTTCCCTGCCGCGTACGAGCTGATCCCCAACGGAGTCGACACCGAGCGCTTCCGCCCCGACCTGCCGCCCATCGAGGTTCTCGACGACGACCGTCCGACGATTCTCTTCGTGGGCCGCGCCGATCCCCGCAAGGGGCTGCCGTTGCTGCTGGAAGCCTTCGAGACCCTGCGGGGCAGGATTCCCGGCCTGCGGCTGGTCGTCGTCGGGGCGCGGCGAGACGAGCTCGAGCCCGCCCTGGCCCGTCTCGACCCGGACCTCCCGCGGGACATCCTGTTCGCGGGGTACGTTTCCGCGGCCGATCTGCCCCGCTACTATGCGGGCTGCACGCTGTTCTGCTCGCCCGCCACCGGTCAGGAGAGCCAGGGCATCGTGCTCCTCGAGGCGATGGCCGCCGGAAGGCCGCCCGTCGCCTTTTCGATACCCGGCTATCGCGACGTGGTGAGTCACGCGTGTGACGGCTGGCTGGTGGACGAGGTCGGTGCCACTCCCCTCGCCGATTCACTGACCGAACTTCTATCGAATTCCGCGCTCCTGACCGAGCTCGGCGCGGCGGGGCGGAAGACAGCACTCGGCTACTCGTGGCCGACGGTCGCGGAACGACTCGAAGGACACTTCAAAACGGCCATGGCGCGCAGGCTCGGCTCGGGATCTCCCGCGAATCCCGCGCCCGCATCACCGACCTCCACAGGTGGAACCCAATGACGGCACCCAGACGACTGAGAGCGCTCCTCGAGAGCCCGCGCACCGAGTACATCCTCGAGGCCCACAATGCCCTCTCGGCCACCATCGCCGAGGCCTCTGGCGCACCCGGGCTCTGGGCCAGCTCGCTCACACTGTCCGCCGCCTACGGCATGCGGGACAACAGCGAGATGACGATGACCCAGGTCCTCGACATCCTCGAGAGCATGACGGCCCGCGTGGAGGCCCCCATCCTCTTCGACGGAGACACCGGCTACGGACAGTTCAGCCACTTCCAGCAGCTCGTGAAGAAGCTCTGTGCGCGCGAAGTGGGCGGGGTCTGTATCGAGGACAAGGTCTTCCCGAAGACCAACTCGTTCCTGCAGTCCGAGCAGCAGCAGCTCGCACCGGTGGACGAGTTCTGCGGAAAGATCCGCGCGGGCAAAGACGCCCAGCTCGACTCGGACTTCGTCATCGCCGCGCGCACCGAGGCGCTCATCACCGGACTCGGCATGAGCGAGGCCCTCGACCGCGCCGAGCAGTACGCCGAGGCCGGCGCCGACGCGATCCTCGTGCACTCGAAGGCTCACACATTTGCCCAGGTGCAGGAGTTCCTGTCGAAGTGGAAGCGCAACGAGCCGATCATCTGCGTTCCCACCACCTACTACAGCACGCCGACCGAGGCCTTCCAGCAGGCCGGGGTGTCGCTCGTCATCTGGGCCAACCACCTGCTGCGCGCCGCCGTGACGGCGATGCAGGACGTGGCCCAGCAGATCGCTGGATCGGGTACCGCGCGCGGGGTCGAGGACCAGATCGCTTCGGTGAAGGAGCTCTTCCGCCTGCAGGACACCGAGGGCCTGACCGAGAGCGAGCGCGTCTACGGCCAGAGAAGTCCCTTCAGGGCCATCCTGCTCGCCGCCACTCGAGGCAGCGGCCTCGACGACCTCACGCGCGACCGCCCGAAGTGCATGATCCCCATCGGCGGCAAGCCCGCGATCGAAAAGCAGCTCCAGCACCTGCGCGCCGAAGGCGTGCGCGACATCTCGGTGGTACGCGGTTACAAGCCGAAGGGCCTCGCCATCGACGGCGTCACCTTCTTCGACAACCACCGCTGGCAGCAGACCGGCGAGCTCTCGTCGCTCTCCGAAGCCAGGAGTGCGCTCAAGGGCGACGTCGTCCTCGCTTACGGGGACATCCTCTACAAGCGCTACATCCTCCACGAGCTGATGGCCTCCGACGCGCCCATCACGCTCGTCGTCGACGGCTCGCGGGAGTTCCTCGAATCGGGCAAGCAGGGCGACCGCGTGCAGGCTTCGGCGCCACCGCCCAGCGGCTACGACGAGAGCGAGTACACCCTCGTGGCCATGGGCCACGACATCCCCGACGGCGTCGCCACCGGCGAGTGGATCGGCCTCGCGCGCCTGCGCGGCGAGGGCAGCACTCGCTTCGCCGACCTGGCGGCCGAACTTCTCACGCGTCCGGGCGGTGAGAAGCTCGATATCGCAGCCGTCTTCGATTCCCTTGCTCGGGAGCACGGCTACCCGATCCGCGTGATCTACGTTCAGCGCGACTGGGTCGACATCAACAGCATGGCCGACGTTGCCCGCGGTCACGCCGTCTGACAGCCGACTCCTCCCCCGCACCCCGCATCCGGAGATCCGATCCGTGCCCCACGATCCCAAGAGGCTCTACGCAGCCCTGCTCGAGAACGGCTTCAAAGAGTTCTCGGGCGTGCCCTGTTCGATCCTCGACCCGCTCATCATCGACGCCGAGGCATCGCCGGAAGTCCACTATCTCCCCGCGTCCGTCGAGGGCGAGGCGGTGTCCGTGGCGGCCGGCGCATGGCTCGCCGGCAGCCCATCGGTGGTCTTGATGCAGAACTCCGGCCTCGGCAACGCGATCAACCCGATCGCATCACTCGCGGTTCCGTACCGGATTCCAATGCTGCTGATCTCGTCGTGGCGCGGCGAGCCGGGGACGCAGGACGCCGTCCACCACGCGCCAATGGGGCGGGCGACGCAAGCGCTCTTCGAGTTGTTCGACGTACCGGTGACCGTACTCGATGAAGACGCCGACCTGGGTCGCGCCGTCGCCGATGCCTCGAAACACCTCGACGAGACGCTCACGCCGGCAGCGTTGCTCGTTCCGCGCGGTGTGTTCGAGAAGGGCGGTCGGCCGGAAGACGCAGCGCCACCGATGGCGTCGGCGCAGCGACCGGTCGCGGCGCCCAGCGTCGCGACGTTCGGCGGCGGCCCCCTGCCCAATCGGACCGAGCTGCTCGAGTCGTTCCTGCCTCGCGCCATGGACGGCGCCACCGTGTCGACGACCGGCTACATGTCGCGCGAGCTGTCGGCCCACCTCTGCGGCCGCTTCTTTCCCATGCAGGGCTCGATGGGTTTCGCGGCCGCCATCGCTCTCGGGATCACCCGCGTGAAGACCGAACTGCCGGTCTTCGTCCTCGACGGCGACGGCGCGCTCATCATGCGCATGGGGAGCCTCGCGACCGTGGGCGCCGCCCAGCCCACCCGGCTGGTGCACATCGTCGCGGACAACGGCACCTACGCGTCCACGGGCGGACAGAAGACCGTGTCCCCGGGCGTCGACTTCGCGCGCGTGGCAGCCCACTGCGGCTACGGGCGCGTCGGCGTGTGCGAGGGACGTCGCGGCCTCGACGCCGCGATAGACTGGGCGCGCGATGGGCTGGGCAGCGGGCCGTCTCTGCTGCACGTGGCCATCGACACGCGCGAGGCAAAGGACCTCGAACGGCCGAAGATCGGGCCGCCGCAGATCGCGGCAAACTTCCGGCGCTATCTCATGGAGGGCGCGGCATGAGCGCGACCATCACGACCGCCATCATCCTCGCAGCGGGTCGCGGTACGCGCCTTCGCAACACCTGGCCCGATCTCCCGAAGGGCTTCGTCGAGATCGACGGCGAACCGCTGATCGAGCGCTCCCTGCGACTGCTCTCCCAGGCGGGGATCACGCGCATGGTGATCGTCGCGGGCTACAAGGCCGAGGCCTACGAGGCGCTCGCGGCGCGACGGACCGGCGTCGAAGTCATCCTCAACACCGAGTACGCGGCCACCGAGAGCATGGCGTCGCTCGCGCGCGCGCTCGACATCGTCGACGACGACTTCCTGCTCCTCGAGAGCGACCTCTTCTACGAACCCCGCGCGCTGCGAACGCTGCTCGACAGCGCAGAGCCCGACAGCCTGCTCGCCTCGGCGCCCACTGGCGCCACCGACGAGGTGTGGATCGACGCGCCCGAAGCGAAGCTTCGCCGCCTCAGCAAGCGCCGCAACGAGATCGACGACCCCGCCGGTGAGTTCGTCGGCATCCTGCGTATTTCGCGCGCGCTCGGAAGACGCATGCACGCCGACTACCGCGCCTTCGTCGAAACCAAGGGCCACGGGCGCATGGCGTACGAGACCGAAGCACTCGTCGGCGCGGCGGTCGAGCACCCGGTGCACGTCGAGGTCGTCCCGGATCTGCTCTGGGGCGAGGTCGACTACGAGAGCCACTACCACCGACTCGTCGACGAGGTCGTGCCGGAGCTCGCGCGGCGCAGTGCCGCGCCACGCTTCGAACGCCGCGTACTTCTGAACCCGGGCCCGGCTACCACGTCCGACACCGTGAAGCAGGCCCTCGTGATGCCCGACGTCTGCCCGCGGGAGGAGGAATTCTGCCAGCGGGTGGCCGACGTGCGCCGGCGCCTCGCGGCCGTCGCCGGCGACCCCGCCGAGGTCACGGCGATTCCCGTGGTGGGAAGCGGAACGACCGCCCTCGAAGCCACCCTGGTCTCGTTCGTCCCGGACGAGGGCGAGGTCATCTTCGTGGAGAACGGCGACTACGGGACGCGCCTCATCGAAATGGCGAAGACCTACGGCATCGCGCACAGCGTCGTCGCACCGGGTTGGGGCGTACCCGTCGACCCGGATGAGCTCGCGCGCGTGATGTCCGAGCGCGCGGGACGTGCGACCCACCTGTTCTTCGTCCACCACGAGACGAGCTCGGGCCTGCTGAACCCGCTCGACGGGCTGGCGCGTCTTGGCCACGAGCACGGTTTGTGCGTCATGGTGGACGCGATGTCGAGCTACGGCGTGCTCGACGTGCCCGTGGGCGGTGCGGGTGACGCGAGCACTGCCGACGTCATCGTGGCGAGTGCAAACAAGTGCATCCAGGGGATGGCCGGACTGGCCTTTGCGATCGCCCGCCGCAGCGTCGTCGAGGACGCGCGCGGGGTGACCCCGCGGAGCTTCGTGCTGAATCTGGTCGCGGAGTACGACCACCTCGAGAGGACCGGGCAGTCTCGCTTCACGTTGCCGCCGCAGGTCCTGTCCGCGCTACAGCAGGCCTTGATCGAATTCGAGGAGGAGGGGCTCGCCGGCCGCCGGGCGCGTTACGACCGGAGCATGCAGACCCTCGTCGCCGGGCTGCGCGAGCTCGACTTCGAGCTCCTGCTCGAGGACGACGTGCAGAGCGGAATCCTCGTGGCGATTCGGGAGCCCGCCGCCGCGTGGTACGACTTCGATTCACTCCACGATGCGATGTACGCCGAGGGCTTCACGATCTACCCCGGCAAGGCCGGCGCCGAGCCCACGTTTCGCCTGTCGGTTCTGGGCGCCATCTCCTCGACAGACATCGAGGGCTTCCTCGCAGCGCTGCGCCGCTACCTCGACCGCGTGCGCTGATCGAAGACCCCGTTGAAAGACGAGATCGCGCTCCAGTTCCTGCAGATCGTGATCCTGCTGTTCGCGGCCGCGGCGGCTTGGATCATGCTCGCGTGGCGCCGGCGAGGCTTCCGGGAGAGCCGGATCTGGACCGTGTACTGCGTCGAGATGGGAATCGTCACGACGATCCTGGTGCCCGCCTATCTGGGCGGAATTTGGCTCGGCGCAATGGCAGTCGGCCTGTGCGCTGTGACGTGCTGGGAACTCTACGGCGCGCTCCACGCCGCCGGCGATCGCCCGCGCCGTCACGTCGGTGTGGCCGTCAGCTGTGTCTTCGTCGGATCTGCACTGTTCCGGCCCGAGCTTTCGGTGATCGCGCTCCCCGTGCTTCTGGCCGTTGCGCTTCTCGCGCGGTTCGCGGCGTCGCGCCTCGACAGTCCGACCCTCGCGTCGGGCAGCTCCACCCTCGTCGGAATTCTGTTTCCCGGACTCTGCATCGCGCACTTCGTTGCGATCGGCACGCTGGAAGGCGGCTTCGGCTACCTCGTCTTCCTGTACGCATTGATCGAGATCAACGATGTCGCCGCCTTCCTGGTGGGCGGCGCGATCGGCAGGCGAAAGCTGTGGCCGGGCCTGAGTTCCAACAAGACCGTCGAGGGCAGCCTGGCAGGCGCGCTGGCGTGCGTCGCCCTCGCGTTTCCGCTGTCATTCACCGTACCCGGTCTGAGCGTCGCTCAGCTGCTGGGCGCGGGACTCCTGCTGGCGGTCGCGGGGCAGGCGGGCGACCTGATCGCTTCCGGGTTCAAACGCCGTGCTGAAATCAAAGACTTTAGTGAGTTGGTCCCGACCCAGGGGGGCGTGCTCGACGTGTATGACTCGGTCGTAGCGGTATCCCCACTCTTCTACTACTATCTGCGGCTCGGCGGGCCCTAGCACGTCGTCGGGTGTTATCGCTCTGCCGAAACCGCATCCTCACCCCTTTGATTTTCTGCTTGATTAGACCATTGTGTCGCCATGGTCCGATTCCCGTGGCGCGAGCGCGGGGATTCGATTGATCGAGGATCGCTTTTCGCGCATCGTCCATCGACGATCCACAGCACCCGATGCAGCGTAGATTCAGCCACCCGACGCTCCAACCGATGTGCCGGGAACTCCGCGAAGAGCAGGGGGCAACGTGAGCTTCATCCTCGCCCACGACCTGGGCACGTCGAGCAACAAAGCCGTTCT
>JABSQW010000550.1 GCA_013215605.1 Myxococcales bacterium | reverse complement strand
GAGCATCAGGCCGGTGATCAGCCCGATGCAGACGGGCACGGTGATGCTCGCGATCAGTCCCGCGTTCTCGCCGAAGATCTTGATTCCGAAGGGCAGAGCGACGAGGAAAGACAGGAAGATGCCCGAGAAGCCCATCACCTTCTCGAGCAGCGTTGTGGCGGTCACCTCCACCGACTTCCCGCTGAAACGCGCGGCGTCGTAGAGCTTGTAGCCGTCGAGACCCGCCGTGCTCGGCAGGAACGTGCCGATGAAACGACCGATCAGGAACGATCCGAAGATGTGGCGGAAGGGCAACTCGATCGACTGACCGCGCAGCAGCAGGGTCCAGCGGTACATCGACGAGAGGATTCCCACGAACTTGATGCCGGCGGCGAGCCCGCAGAAAGTCCAGAAGGTGCCGGCGTCGATGTTGGCCAGGGTGTCGAGCACCAGGCGTCCGGCGGCCACCTTGCTGCCGTCTTCGAGGGTGACGGGGTGGGCGAGCAGCAACCAGAAGGCGCGCACCGTGACCCATGCCTTGAAGACGTTCAGCAGCCGGCCGCGCCAGGGCTGCGGGACGAGTTTCGCGGTGAGGATCGCGAGGATCGCAACCGCCAGGATTTCGAGGAGGATCATCTTCTGCAGTTCTCCGACCGTCCGTGACCGGGCTCGTGTCCGGGACCAACGTCCGGCCACTCCCCATCGGCTCCCGCCCCGGGCGGCGATTCGCCGCTCGGGCTTCGGGGTCTACCCGGGGTCTCCCAGGCGGCTCCAAAATCTATGAGATGGGGGTCCCAGAACCAAGGAAAACCGCATGGCGTTTTCCCGGGCGGTTTCGGGGACTTTCCCGAGACCGCAGAAACTCCATCGAACCGCTCGCCGAACACTCGAAAGCGAGCGCGGTTGCCGATCCGAGCGCAACTCGCAACGAAGAACGACGCCCCGCCGTGTGGCGAATTGCTCCCACCTGGATGTGACCATGCGAACCCCAACGACCCACGCAAAGAAGCGGCAGGTCGAAGGCGTCGCATGAGAGGGCATTCGACCCGCGGCCTACGGGCTCGAAAGCTGAACGGCTCGACGTCTTTCGAGGTCAGGGAGAGGCGGGGGCCGGCGCGAGGATCTCGCTCCGGCGCTCGTCGTACTCGGACTGGCTCAGCTGACCCTTCTCGCGCTGCTCCTCGAGGTCGGCAAGGCGGCGGAGCGCTGTGGCGTTGAGATTCTGGGGAAGCGGGCCTTCGTTCTTCGTCGCGGCCGCCTGATCGGCCGCGGACTCGAAGAGGATGGTCCGGCGCACCACCCGGCCGCCGGCGGAGACGCGCGTCCGGGTTTCCTTCTCGAAGACACGGCTTCGCCAGTCGACCGCCACCGACTGGCTGTCGACCAGCGTCATGCCGCGCGATGGCAGCACCCGGAACTTCATCGGATGCTCGCCCCGGTGTGGCTGCGGGAGGCGATCCTTGCGCTTCTCGGGGATCTCCCAATCCGTGCGGGCAACGTGGAGGTAGAGCTGCTCGCCCTTCACGTACGCGACGAAGCTCGTCAGGTAGTCGCGGTCGAAGATGCCGAAACGCTTCTCCTTGCGGACCCACATCACGACGATCTCCTGGGAGGAGTCCGCCTCGGCGAGTGCCTTCGACACGCCCTCGGCGAGGTTGAAGAGCCTTTCGGCGGCAAACGCCGGGCTGCGCTGGCTACTGTCATCGACCTCCGTACGGAGGTCGATGCGCGAGAGGATGTGACCGAGGCGCACGGCGGAGATGGTGACCGGCTGGTTGAATCCGCGATCCACGGGCCCGCCGCTCGTGACGTCGCCGCGCAGCGATACCTGAACGCGGTCGACATCGTAGATCTTCTCGCTCAGCGTGCGCGTCGCGCAGGCGGTGACGAAGACTGCAGCGGTTGTTGTGGCGAGAATGCCGAGGGTGCGATGGGTCCCGCGAGGAGCGATGCGCATCGGACCGGAGGCTACCAGATGGTGAGGCTTCCCACGATTCGGTAGGTCGCGAAACTCGCCCCGTAGGCGAGTGTGAGCAGATAGCCGAACGCGAACAGCGGCCAGCGCCACGAGTTGGTCTCGCGGCGCAGCACCGCGAGCGTCGACATGCACTGCAGGGCGAACACGAAGAACACCAGCAGCGACGCGACGGTGGGTGGGTCGAAGACGGGTCTGCCCGTGTCGGGTCGGCGGTCGGAGCGAATTGCCTCGCGGAGCGAGGTCTCTTCGTCGCTCGCGGCGTAGATCTGCGCGAGGGTTGCCACGATCACCTCGCGTGCGGCGAGGCTTGCGAGGAGCCCCACGCCGATCTTCCAGTCGAAGCCGAGCGGTGCGATGGCGGGCTCGAGGGCGTGCCCGGCGCGGCCCGCAAAGCTGTGTGCAAGCGCGTAGCGGCTCGCCTCGCCGGGGCTGGCGTCGGCAGGGGGCTCGGTCCGCGGAAAGGTCAGGAGCACCCAGAGGACCACGGAAACCAGCAGGATGATCGTTCCCGCGCGACGCAGGAACGCCGACGCACTTCCCCAGACCTGCGAGAGCCACAGCTTGACGGTGGGCAGCCGGTACGGGGGGAGCTCCATATAGAAGGGGAACTCCTCGCCGCGAAGCAGCGTGCGCTTCAACAGCGCGGCCACCCCGAGGGCTGCGACGGCGCCGCCGAGGTAGAGGCCGAGCAACACGAGACCCTGCAGACCGATGGGACCCCAGACTGCAGTCGGCGGGACGAACGCTCCGATCAATAGCGCGTAGACGGGGAGTCGCGCCGAGCACGTCATCAGCGGCGCGACCAGCATGGTGACCAGCCGATTGCGCGGTGAGGGGATGGTGCGCGTCGCCATGATCCCCGGCACCGCACACGCGTAGGACGAGAGCAGCGAGACGAACGCGCGACCCTCGAGCCCGACGCGCCCCATCACGCGGTCGATCACGAACGCCGCGCGCGCCATGTAGCCGATGTCCTCGAGGAGGTAGAGGACCCCGAAGAGCAGAAGGATTTGCGGGAGGAAGATCACCACCGCACCCACGCCCGCGATGAGGCCGTCGGCGAGGAAGTCGGCGAGCAATCCCGCCGGGAGCGATGCGTGCACGGCGCGGGCCGCCGCCGAGATCCCCGCATCGATGGCGTCCATGGCGGGTGCCGCCCAGGCGAAGATCAGCTGGAAGAACGTGACCATCACCGCGGCGAACAGCAGGCTGCCCGCGACGGGATGCAGGATCACGCGGTCGATCGACTGGGTGATCCTACTCGTGCCCGGCTCTCGCACCAGCGCGGTCGCGAGGACCGAATCGACCCAGCCCGCGCGGCCGAGCGCGTCTTCGGGGGGCGGGATCGGGGGCCGCGCCCAGCTCTCCGGGGCGCCGAGCAGATCGCGCAGCTCGTCGAGCCCCCGACCGCGGTGGCCGACGACCCCGCGAACCGGAACCCCGAGCGCCCGTTCGAGGCGCGGGAGGTCGAGCTCCCCCCCGCGCGCTTCGAGTTCGTCGATCATCGTGATCACGAGGCAGGTGGGGACGTTGCGGCGCAGGACCTGGGCGACGAACAGCATCGAGCGCGCCAGCGAGCAGGCATCGGCGACCACGATCAGGGCGTCGGGGGGATCGATCAGCTCGCCGTCCAGTACGCGGCTCACCACGGCCTCGTCGGGGCTGAGGGGCTCCAGGCTGTAGCTGCCGGGCAGATCGATGAACACGGCCGAACGCCCGGCGACCTCGCTGCTGCCCTCGCGTCGCTCCACGGTCACGCCGGGGTAGTTGCCCACCTTGGCGCGCAGGCCGGTCAGCGCGTTGAAGAGGGTCGTCTTGCCCGCGTTGGGACTGCCGATCAGGCCGAGTCGCAGCGCGGCGGACGCGCTCACGCGCCGTCCGCGGACCGCACCTGGATGCAGCTGGCCTCCGAGTTGCGCAGGCACAGTCGCGTGCCGCGGACCTCGTACTCGACGGGATCGCGAAGCGGTGCGCGCCGAACCACCGTCACGCGGGACCCCGGAATGAATCCGAGGTCGAGGAGCCGGCGCGCGACGGGCGCCTCGGTGTCGACCGCCACGATCACGCCGCTGCTCCCGGGCGCCAGCGCGCTCAGCGGGGTGGCTGCGAACCTGGGCCCCATCGAGCCAGGGGTCGACTCCAGGTCGAAAACGGGATTGGGTAGAGGTTTCGTCATCGGGCTCCACCAAATCGAAAACGAATTTCGATTTCGTCTAGATCCTACCTCTCCCACCGCCTGCGTCAACACACCCAAACCATGCGAATCCGTTCCCATATCCAAATTGGGGCCGTCGCTACTTCCCGCGGGGGAAACCCGGAAACCTGGGGAAGTACAACCTCCCCCGGTTATCCCAAGGTGCCGAAGGAACGTCCCTAATCCGCTGGAATTATTGGGGAATCTTTGAGTGGAGGTGCCACTATTCGTTTTCGCTGCGGAGTTGGCGGCGCATGATGTGTTCGACCACTTCGCTGCGGTGGATTTCGCCGTCGAGCAGGGCGCGAACGGTATTCGAGATGGGCATCTCGACGCCGTGGCGCTCGGCGAGCTGACAGGCGGCCTGGGTGGTGCGGACGCCCTCCGCGACCTCCTTCATCCCGGCAACGATCTCGTGGAGAGAGCTCCCCCTGCCGAGCTCGAGGCCGACCCGACGGTTCCGCGAGAGGTCCCCGGTGCAGGTGAGGACCAGGTCCCCCATGCCGGCCAGCCCGAGGAAAGTGAGGGGATCGGCGCCGAGCTTCACGCCGAGGCGGGTGATCTCGCGGAGGCCGCGGGTCATCACGCCGGCGCGGGCGTTGAGACCGAGCTCGAGGCCGTCGCAGACCCCCACGCCGATCGCAATCACGTTCTTGAGCGCACCCGCGAGCTCGACGCCGATCACGTCGGTGCTCGAGTAGCAGCGCAGCCAGGGCGAGGAGATCGACTCCTGGACGGAGATCGCATAGGCCTCCTCGTGGCACGCAACCGTCACTGCCGTCGGTCGATGGTCGGCGATCTCCCGCGCAAACGACGGCCCCGACAGGAACACGAGCCGCGGATCGTGACGCTCACCCAGGACTTCCGAGAGCACCTCGTCCATCCGCATGCAGGTATCGACCTCGATGCCCTTCACCGTCGAGACCACGACGGCTTCGTCGGACAGGTAAGCTGCGGCCCGGCCCATCACATCGCGCACGCCGTGACTCGGGACCGCGCAGATGACGAGCTCGCGATCGGCCAGCACCTCTTCGAGGTCCGAGCTCGCCGTCACGCCTTTTGGAATCTCGATGTCGCTCAAGTAGGCGGGATTGCGGCGCTCCTGGTTGATGGCATCGGCGATCTCGGGATTTCGGGCCCACAGGCGCACGTCGTGCTCGCGCGCACACAGCATCGCGAGACAGGTTCCAAAGCTCCCTGCGCCCAACACCCCGACCGGAATTGCCACGGGCGCCAGTGTATCCACACACGGCCCTCGTGCGCGCCAGAGTTCGTTTCAGTCGAAGCCTGTTGAAACCCCCTCGAACGTTGACGCTGAAACGGCTGGCCGTTACCTTCCGCGCGGTTTCCGTAATGGGTTCGGGGAGTTTCAGCACCGCTCGTCGTGTCCCCCGGCGTGCGCCGGTGCTCAGTCTCTGCCATTGTGAAGCCCGGCCGGCGCTGCCGCCGGCCTTGAGCAAAGGGGACCGTGGGCATGCTTGCCGACTTCACCGGTATTCTGGTGATCCTCATCGTCGGCATCGCGGTGGCCGTGGGCATGCTGTGCGTGCACCTGGTCCTGGGCCCGCGCCGCCAGTTCCGTGCGAAGAACGAGCCCTTCGAGTGCGGCGAGAGCCAGATCGTCTCGCCCCACCGGCGCTACGCGGTGAAGTTCTATCTCGTCGCGATCCTGTTCGTGATCTTCGACGTCGAGGCGATCTTCTTCTACCCGTGGGCGGCGGTCTTTACCGAGATCGGCTGGTTCGGGTTCGTCGCGATGGCGGTGTTCACCGTGCCGTTGGCGGTGGGCCTGCTCTACGAGTGGATGAAGGGGGGACTCGACTGGTGATCTCCACCGGGACCCGCTCGAAGATCGAAGCAGAGATGGAGCGCTACCCGCAGAAGCGCGGCGCGCTGCTCCCCGCCCTGTACCTCGTACAGGCCGAGCACGGCTATGTCTCGAGCGACACCGTGCGCGAGCTCGCCGAGATCATGGGCCTCCATCCCGTCGAGGTGATGGAGGTCGTGACGTTCTACAACCTGTTCTTCGACCGCCCGCAGCCACGCCACCACGCAAGCGTGTGTACGAACCTCCCGTGCTCGCTACGCGGCGCGCGCGTGCTCCTCGCTCAGCTCGAAGAGCACGTCGGGTCGAAGGTCGGGGAACCCACGGACGACGGTCGTTTGGTGTTGGGTCACGAGGAGTGTCTCGGCGCCTGCGCGTTCGCGCCGATGATGCGGGTCGACGACGCCTACCACGAGGATCTCGATCTCGAGCACGCCAAGTCCATCCTGGACGCGCTCGAGTAGGTGCAGCGAATGCTGAAGGTCCCGCACGTCACCAGCTATCTCACCGAGCACTTCGCCGAAGACGCCTTCGGCACGCTCGCGGGCTACGAGAAGAAGGGCGGGTACGCGGCGGCGCGCAAAGCGCTCACGGAAATGGCGCCGGGCGACGTGATCGAGCTCGTAAAGGCATCGGGCCTGCAGGGCCGCGGCGGCGCGGGCTTCAATACAGGGCTCAAGTGGTCGTTCATGCCCGCGGACAGCGACGTCCCGAAGTACCTCGTGTGCAACGCCGACGAGTCCGAGCCGGGCTCGTTCAAGGACCGCATCCTCCTCGAGCGCAGCCCCCACCAGCTCCTCGAAGGCATCCTGATCGCCGCGTATGCGGTCGGAGCCTGCACGACCTTCATCTACATCCGCGGCGAGTACTCGTTTCCCGCCGACCAGGTCGAGCGCGCGGTGGCCGAGGCGTACGACCAGGGCCACCTCGGACCGAATGTCCTCGGGTCGGGCTTCCGGCACGATGTCGTCGTGCATCGCGGAGCCGGTGCGTACATCTGTGGCGAGGAGACGGGTCTCCTCGAGTCGCTCGAGGGCAAGAAGGGACAGCCGCGCAAGAAGCCGCCCTTCCCCGCCCAGGTCGGCGCCTTCGGGATGCCCACCACCGTGAACAACGTCGAAACATTTTGCCACGTGCCCTACATCGTGAACCGGGGGGCCGAGTGGTTCCGGGGTTTCGGGACCGAGGCGAGCCCCGGCACGACGCTGTTCGGTGTCTCCGGCCACGTCGTCAAGCCCGGCCTATTCGAGCTGCCCCTCGGTACCCCGCTCTCGGAGATCGTCTTCGAGCACGCCGGCGGCATTGCGGGCGGGCGCAAGGTGAAGGGCGTCATCCCGGGCGGGATGTCGATGCCGATCCTCCCGGCCGGCCAGCTCGACGTTCCCATGGCGAACGAATCGCTGCGCGAGCGCGGCACGATGCTCGGCACCGGCGGCATCATGGTGATGGACGAGACCACGTGCATGGTGCGCGTCGGCTGCGTGATCTCGTACTTCTTCCGCGACGAGTCGTGCGGTCAGTGCACGCAGTGCCGCGAGGGCACGGGCTGGCTGAACAAGATCATGAACCGCATCGAGCGCGGCGCCGGGCAGTCGGAAGACCTCGGTGTGTTGCTCGACATCGCTGCGAAGATGGAGGGGCAGACGATCTGTGCCTTCGCCGACGCCGCCGCGTGGCCGGTGCAGGGGTTGCTGCGCCACTTTCGCGCCGACTTCGAGGAGCACGTCCGCCTCGGCCGATGTCCCTTCACTGCGAGCTTCGAACTCTGATGCCGACCCTCACCGTCGACGGTCGAGTGATCGAAACCGCTGAGGGGAAGAGCATCCTCGAGGCCCTCGACGACGCCGGCCTGCTCATGAACGGGGTCGACGTGCCCCACTACTGTTGGCATCCGAAGCTCAGTGTCGACGGGTCGTGCCGGCTGTGTCAGGTGGAGGTCGAGGGGTTCCCGAAGCTCCAGATCGCGTGCAACACGGTGGTGCAGGACGGGATGGTGGTGAACACGACGAGCGACCGCGTGCGCAAGGCGCGCGAGGGCGTCGTGGAGCTCCTGCTCATCAACCACCCTCTCGACTGTCCAATCTGTGATCAGGCCGGCGAGTGCAAGCTGCAGGACTACGCGTTCGACTACGGGGTCGAGAAGTCGCGCACGCGGGAGCCGCGCCGTGCAGCGAAGAAGCGTGTCGACCTCGGGCCGACCATCGTGTTCGACCAGGAGCGCTGCATTCTGTGCCGCCGCTGCGTACGCTTCTGCGACGAGGTCCCGAAGACGCGCGAGCTCGCGGTGTTCGGACGCGGCGATCGCTCCGTGATCGAGACGTTTCCGGGCATGGAGCTCGACAACCCGTACTCGATGAACGTCGCGGACATCTGCCCCGTGGGCGCCCTCACCACGAAGGACTTCCGCTTCAAGATCCGCGTTTGGTTCCTCGAGGATGTCGAGGGCCTCTGCACGGGCTGCGCGAACGGCTGCAACATCTACCTGGGCATCGCGAACAACAAGGTCTATCGCTACCAGCCGCGGCGAAACGACGACGTAAACGAAACGTGGATGTGCGACGCCGGCAGGCTCTCCTATCGCGACATCGGCGCGCCGGACCGCCTGCAGTACGCGTACGTGCGCGACGCGACCGGCTCACTCGAGGCCGCTGGCTACGAGGCAGCCATCGGCGCCGCTGCCCGCCGCCTCCGCGCGATCATCGGGAGCAAGGGCGCCGGTGTGATCGCGGGAGTCGCTTCGGCACACGCCACCAACGAGGATCTCTTCACGTTCCGCCGCTTCATCGAAGCCCTCGGAACGGAAACGTCCGGGGTCGCGGTGCCGAAAGGCGACGCGGACGATCTGCTCATCAAGGCGGAGAAGGCGGCGAATGCGGCGGGGGCCCGCGCGCTCGGCCTGGGCGACGCGTCGCTCGTCGCCGATCGCATCCGCAGCGGCGGCATCGACGCGCTCGTATGCCTCGGCTCCGACTTCCTCGGTACGGGACTGCTCGCAAACGTGGAAGAGCTTGCGGGGCTCGACACCGTGATCGTGCTCGACACGCACAAGAGCGAGTTCTCGCGCGTGGCCCACGTGATCCTGCCCACCCGCCACGCCGCGGAGAAGCACGGCACGCTGACGAACGCGGCGGGTCGCGTGCAAAGGCTTCGGGCCGCCGTCGAGCCCGCGTACGAAGCGCATCCGGACGGCGCGGTCCTGTCCCACCTCGGCAAGGCCCTGGGACTCCCGGGCTTCGACGGCAGCTACGACGTGCGGGCCGTGTCGAAGGCGCTCGCCGAGAGCGAGCCGGCCTTCTCGGGCATCCATCTCGACAGCGTCGGCGATCGCGGTCGTGTTCTCATCGATCCCGACGCGAGCCAACGCGACCGCGAACCCGAGGGACCGAACCTCTAGTGGTCGAGGCCCTCGTGATGACCGCTGTGATCCTGGGCGTCGTGGTGGGCGCCTTTGCGCCCGTCATCACGTGGATCGAGCGCAAGCAGAGCGCGGTGATGCAGGACCGCATCGGCGCGAACCGAGCGGACATCGGGGGCATCACGATCCTCGGTCTCCTCCACCCTCTCGCCGACGTGATCAAGCTGCTCAGCAAGGAGGACGTCGTTCCGACCGGCGCAAACCGCGTGCTGCACCTCATCGCTCCCGTCATCGCTGCGGTGCCGGCGATCATCGCGTACGGGGTGATCCCGTTCGGATCGACGTACGTGTTCGGCGGCGAGACGATCAGCCTCGTCGTGGCGAATCCCGATTGGGGATTCCTCTACATCTTCGTGATCGGCTCCATCGCCACCTACGGAACGGTGATTGCGGGCTGGGCGTCGAACAACAACTGGTCGCTCCTCGGCAGCCTGCGCGCATCGGCCCAGATGATCTCGTACGAGGTCACGATGGGGCTGTCCGTGGTGGGCTGCTTCCTCGTCTACGAGACGCTGAAGCTCACCGACATGGCGATGGCCCAGGACACGACGTTCCGCGTCTTCGGATTCGTCGAGGTGTTGTTCGGCGGCGAGCTCCCGTGGTGGGTGAGTCAGTTTGCGGTGCTCCCACAGTGGGGGATCTTCCTCCAGCCGCTCGGCTTCCTGATGTTCCTCACCTGCATCATGGCCGAGAACAAGCGCCCGCCCTTCGACCTCCCCGAGAGCGAGTCCGAGCTCGTAGCCGGCTACTTCACCGAGTACTCGGGCATGCGATTCGGCCTGTTCTTCATGTCGGAGTTCATCGAGGTCGTGGTGATCGCGGGACTCATCACCACCGTGTTCCTCGGCGGCTGGGCGGTGCCCTTCTTGTCCCAGGAGTGGATCGTCGACCGCGTCGGGAACGGCTTTGGAGCGTTCGCGGGCTTCGGCGACGGGTTCGCGAACGGCTTCTGCATGCTCGTCCACTTCGCGACCTTCCTCGTGAAGGTGGTCGCCGTGATCTGGCTGCAGATGGCGCTGCGCTGGACGCTACCGCGTTTCCGCTACGACCAGGTCATGGACCTGTGCTGGAAGGTCATGCTGCCGCTCTCTCTCGTCAACATCTTCGTTACGGCGGCTCTCGTGCTCTTGCTCGGGGAGTAGGACGTGGAAATATCGGCCGTTCTCTTCTACGTGTTCGCCGGACTCGCGGTGATCTCCGCGCTCGCGATGGTGCTCAACGTGCGCAACACGGTGGCGGCGGCGATGAGCCTCGTGGTTACGATGGTGTCGATCGGCGGCATCTTCGTGCTCCTCGATGCCTACCTCGTTGCCGCGTTGCAGATCATGGTCTACGGCGGCGCGATCGTCGTGCTGTTTCTGTTCGTCGTGATGCTCCTGAATCTGCGCACCGACGACTTCCCGCCGGTTGGGCTGCGCCTCGCAAAGCTCGGCGGCGGACTGCTCGTCGTGGTGGTGGTGTCCGCGATCCCCCGCTTGCTGGGGGGCGTATTCCCCGAGATTCCCGCCGCGCCGACGGGCTACGGGGGCTACCGCGCACTCGGGATCGCGCTCTACACCGACTACGTGCTGCTCGTCGAGATGGTGAGCCTGCTCCTCCTCGCGGCCATCGTCGGCGCCCTCATCCTCGCGAAACGGAAGATCGACTGATGGTGCCGATCGAGCACGTCATCGCACTCTCGGCCGCCCTCTTCACGATTGGCGTCGGCGGCGTGCTGATTCGTCGCAACCTCATCGTGATCCTGATGTCGATCGAGCTGATGCTGAACGCCGCCAACGTCGCGCTCATCGGATTCAACCGGATGTGGCCTGGCATCGAGGGCGCGCCGCGTATGGATGGCCAGGTATTCGTCCTCATGGTGATCACGGTGGCGGCGTGTGAGGTGGCGGTGGGGCTCGGCATCCTCATCTCGATGTTCCGCAACCGCGATTCCGTGAACATCGACGAGGTCAACCTGCTCAAATGGTGAACGGCGCCACAGAGGAGAGTGTGCTTCGGCTGATTCCGCTGCTGCCGCTGGCGGCAGCCGCCTATCACGGAGTCATGCTCGGGCTCGTTCGCCGACCCACGCCGCGAACGGTCACCATTGCGATCTCCTGCGGTGCCGTCCTCGCGTCGTTCGTGGCGTCGTGCGTGGCGTTCTGGAGCCTGATCCAGCATCCGAATGGGTCGCACCTGCTCGTCGACAATGTCTTTTCGTGGATTGGCTCCGGCGTCGGCGTCCACGCGTTCAGCGCCGACGTGGCGTTCCTTCTCGATCCCCTGTCGAGCGTGATGACTCTCGTCATCACCGGTGTGGGTTCCCTGATCCACATCTATTCCGTCGCGTACATGGACGACGACCAGCGCGACGACAAGGGCTTCCAGCGCTTCTTCTGCTACCTGAATCTCTTCACCTTTTCGATGCTCATACTGGTGCTGGCCGACAATCTCGTGCTGATGTTCCTCGGCTGGGAGGGCGTCGGGCTCTGTTCCTTTCTGCTGATCGGCTTCTGGTACAGCGACGAGTGGAACGCCTACTGCGGGAGCAAAGCGTTCATCGTGAACCGCATCGGCGACTTCGGGTTCCTGCTGGGTCTGTTCCTGCTGTTCTCTTCGCTCGTCGACGTCGGGAAGCCCGCAGTGGAATTCCAGGACATCGAGCGAAACCTGGCGCTGATCACGGAGGCGACCCTCGCGGTTCCCGAGTGGCTCGGAGGCGGCGAGTGGCTGCTCGTCAACGTGATCGCGCTGTGCTTCTTCGTGGGCGCGGTGGGGAAGTCGGCCCAGCTCCCGCTCTACGTGTGGCTGCCGGACGCGATGGCGGGTCCGACACCGGTCTCCGCGCTCATCCACGCGGCCACGATGGTGACCGCCGGCGTGTACCTGGTGTGCCGGATGGGTTTCTTGTTCGCGGTGGCGCCGTTCGCATCGATGGTGGTGGCGTGGACCGGGGCGCTCACTGCGGTCTTCGCGGCGGTCATCGCCATCGCGCAAACCGACATCAAGAAGGTGCTCGCGTACTCCACCGTGAGTCAGCTCGGGTACATGTTTCTGGCAGCGGGCTGTGGGGGCTACACGGCGGCCGTCTTCCACGTCGCGTCGCACGCGTTCTTCAAGGCGCTGCTCTTCCTCGGCGCTGGCTCGGTGATCCTCGCCCTGCACCACGAGCAGAATCTCGAGAACATGGGTGGACTCTGGCGGCGCACCCCGCGCACCCACGTGGTCTTCCTGATCGGCGTACTCACCATCGCGGGCTTCCCCGGGCTCTCGGGCTTTTTCTCGAAGGATGAGATCCTCGTCGCCGCCTTCGCGTCCGAGATCCCCGGCCACACATGGCTCTACGGGATCGGCCTCGCGACGTCGGGTCTCACGGCGTTCTACATGTTCCGGCTCCACTTCCTCACGTTCTACGGGGAGTCGCGCGCCTCCGCCGACATCCGCGAGCACATCGACGAGCCCGGTAAGCTGATCATCTACCCCCTCTATGTCCTCGCGTTCTTTGCGATCTTCTTCGGCTACGCGGGCTTGCCCCAGGTGTGGGGAGACCTCGTCTTCGGAGTCGACAACTCGAACAGCCTGGCGAACTTCCTGATGCCGACGCTCGCCGTTGTGCCCCACAACCAACTCGACCACACGACGGAGGTGTGGCTCGCAGCGGCCGCCATCACAGCGGGAGTCGTGGGCTTCGGCTTCGCGTGGTTTTTCTACATGATGCGACCGCAGCTCCCGGAACGCATCGCTGCTGCGCTGCGGATTCCCCACCAGCTGCTGGTTCGCAAGTTCTACGTCGATGAGGCCTATGACCTCCTTTTCGTGCGCCCCCTCGTTGCGATCTCCGACCGCGTACTGTTCCGTGTCATCGACGTCGCGGTAATCGATGGACTTGCGGTGGGCGGAATCGCGCGACTCGTGCGGGCCACCGGAACGAATCTGCTCCGCCATGCGCAGTCGGGTTTCGCGCAGACCTATATCTTCTTCATGATCGCGGGTGCAGTCGCGATCGTCTGGATCCTCCTCCGCTAGCGCGGAGGAGATGGCACTGGGCCAACCATGGGACCGATCGAACCGTTCCTGCTGTCGTTCGTGACCTTCTTCCCGCTGCTGGCGGGCGTGGGGCTGCTCTTGATCGCCGCGCTGGCGTCGTGGATCGGTACGAAGGGTCTGCCCGATTCACTCTGGAAGTCCGTAGGACTCGCGTCGACGCTCGCGACGTTCGGGGTCTCGGTCCGGCTCTTCGTGGAGTTCGACGCCACGCGCACGGGCTTCCAGTTCGTCGAGCACCTCTCGTGGATCCCCGAGTACGGGGTGAACTACTTCGTGGGCATCGACGGCATCAGCCTCCTGATGGTGATGCTCACCACGTTTCTCGTTCCCATCGTGTTCATCGCGTCGTGGGACGACATCCGCGAGTCGATCCCGACCTTCGTGTTCTTCATGCTCTTTCTCGAGACGGGCATGCTGGGCGCCTTCGTCTCCCTGAACGTCTTCCAGTTCTATCTGTTCTTCGAAGTGATGCTGATTCCGATGTACTTCATCATTGGAATCTGGGGCGGCCCTCGTCGGATCTACGCGGCCGTGAAGTTCTTCCTGTTCACGATGTTCGGATCGCTCTTCATGCTGGTGGCGGTGCTCGTCACCTATCTCCTCCACTTCGAGCAGTTCGGCGCGCTCCAGTTCGACCTCGTGTCGACGACGGGCGAGAGCAAAGCGCTGCTCGACACCGTGATTCCCCTCTCGGGTCAGATTGTGGACGGCGAGCCGGTGGTCTGGTGGAAGACGCAGACGTGGCTCTTTGCCGCGTTTGGGCTCGCCTTCGCGATCAAGGTACCCATGTTCCCGTTCCACACGTGGCTTCCCGACGCCCACGTCGAGGCACCTACGGCGGGCTCCGTCGTGCTCGCCGGTGTGCTCCTCAAGATGGGCACCTACGGCTTCGTGCGGTTCGCGATCCCGCTCTTTCCCGTCGCAGCATTGGAGTTCACTCCCATCATTCTCGCGCTCTCCGTGGTGGGAATTCTCTATGGATCGCTCGTGGCGATGGTGCAGACGGACATCAAGAGGCTCGTCGCCTACTCATCCGTCGCACATCTCGGATTCGTGATGCTCGGGATGTTCGCGCTGAACGAGCAGGGGCTGAACGGAAGCGTCCTCCAGATGGTCAACCACGGCGTGTCGACCGGAGCGCTCTTCCTGCTCGTGGGGATGCTCTACGAACGCCGCCACACGAGGCTGATCTCGGACTTCGGTGGAATCGCCAAGCCGATGCCCGTGTACGCGGCATTCTTCGGCCTGGTCACGCTGTCGAGCATCGGACTCCCGATGCTGAACGGCTTCGTGGGCGAGTTCCTGATCCTGATGGGCGGCTTCCTCGCGCATCCGCCGTCGGCCGCCGTGGCGACCTTCGGCGTAGTGCTCGCGGCTGTCTACATGCTCTGGATGTACCGCCGTGTCATGTTCGGGCCCGTTACGAACCCCGAGAACCGCAGCCTCATCGACCTCGGACTTCGCGAGAAGCTCGTGATGGTGGCCATGGCGGTGCCGATCCTGTGGCTGGGCATCTACCCCAATACGTTCCTGCTGCGCATCCAACCCTCCGTGATCGAGTTGCTCCACCAAGTGGAAGTCCGCACGGCGCTCACGACGCTCCCGTCGACCGAGGACGTCGCGCTGCTGGCTGCCGCAGACACCGCTGCAGACCCCGCCGCAGACCCCAACAGGGAGCCGCAGCCGTGACACCGCCGCTCCTCAACATCTCCGTGGTCGGACCGGTCCTGTGCGTCGGGACCGGCGCCATGGCGATCCTCATGCTCGAAGTCATTCTCACGCGCGCGAAGGAGCGCGCTGCGGAGGGCGAGGGGATCACCGACTTCCAGATCGGCGGCTTCATCATGGTGACGGCCGTCCTGTTCCTCGCCGCCGCCCTGTTCGTCTCCAGCGTCGTGTTCTCGGCAGGGACTTCGGAGGTATTCAACCCCAGTCACCCGATGTTCCAGCTCGACCCGTACTCGGCGCTCAT
>JABSQW010000549.1 GCA_013215605.1 Myxococcales bacterium | reverse complement strand
GCTTCGATCGACGCGTTGAGCGAGAGGAGGTTCGTGCGGTTCGCGACGTCCGTGATGATCTCGGTGATCTGGTGGACGTGGCGCGTCTTGGATTCGAGGGCGAACACGCGCTCGGCGCTCTGCTCTACCCGCTCGAAGACGCTGCGCATCTTCTGGATCGCGAGACGCGAGATCTCGACGCCCGAGTTCGCCTTCTGGTTCGCCTCGGCCGCGAATCCGAAAGCCTCTCGTGCGTGCGACGCGTTGCGATCGATGGTCGACGAGAGCTCGCGGATCAGCCCGTTGGCTCCCTGCAACAGCGCCTTCTGCTCGGCCATGTTGTCGGCGACCTCGCCCAGCGTCGTCTCGATCTCACTGCTGCGAGCGCTCACGCTGCCCGACGACGACGCCAGCTCGCGCGCCGTGGACGACAACTGCTCGTTGGTGTCCTTCACGCGTTCGACGACCTCGGCGAGGGTCACCGCCATCGCCTCGACGCCCTCCGCGAGATCGCGCGACTCGTCGCCGAATCTCGAACGGGCCACGACGCGGGCGCGCGCGCGGAGATTGCCGCGGCGAATCTGCTCGATGGTGTGAGCGAGGTTGCCGAGCGTCTGGACCAGGTTGTGGGACAGCGCGAAGCCGAGCACACCGCCCATACACAGCGCCACGGCGCCAATGATCTGACTCTCGACGACGAGGCCCGACACCGCCGCGAGCTTCGGTAGCGCCACGACGGCCGCTCCAATGATCAATGAACCGAAAACGAACTTCTGACTGAGCGCAAATCGCACGCAGGGTGTATCGGTGCGAAGACCTGTCTCCTTGACGGTAGAGCTTAAAAATCACTACTTAAACCGGCAACTTGCGGGGAACCTGGAGAGAGCGACGAGGCGCGTCAGAAATGCCGGTAACCGCTTGGGAACGCATCGCGAGCGCCCTTTCGGACAGCGCCGATCTCAGAGACCCGCACCCCGAGTCGGCGGCTGAGCGACGCTTCGCGGGCGACGGGGCCGCGGGCGGTGAAGAGGAGCTCGTAGTCCTCGCCGCCGCTGCGCAGCAGGAGCTCGGCGTCGAGCCCCGCTCTCGTGCAGCGGGTGTCGAAGCGCGCCGGTCGGGGGAACCGATCGGGGGCCAGCTCGGGCGCCAGCTCGGTCCCCGCGAGCAGATGAGCGAGGTCGGCGTCGAGGCCGTCCGACACGTCGATACAACCGCCCACGCCCGCGATACGCGCGAGGGCTCGACCGGCGGCCAGGCGCGGTGTCGGTACGAAGCGGACGCGCCCGGCGCCCCGCTCCGCTCGAGCGACCTCGAAGGCCGAGGTTCCGAGCTCACCCGTCACGAAGATCCGATCTCCGGCTCGCGCGCCCGAGCGCGTGAGCGCCCTCCCCCGCTTCACCGCTCCGAGCACCGTGAGCGTGAGCGAGGTCTGATCGGACCCGGTGACGTTTCCGCCGACGAGGGGGGCGCCGTGGGTCGCCGCCTCGGCGACGAGTCCAGCCGTCAGACCGTCGACCGCCGAAACCGACAAATCCCTCGGCACGCCCAACGCCCAGGTGAAACCCAGCGGTCGCGCTCCCATCGCGGCGAGGTCGGAGAGACTGGCCACCAGCGCCCGACGTCCCGCCGTCCGGGCACTCTGCGTGCGCCACCGAAAGTGCACCCCCTCGACGAACGCATCGGTGCTGACGACGACCTCCTCGCCCGCGCGCGGCCGCACGACGGCGCCGTCGTCACCCATCCCGAGTCGCACCGACGCCCCGCGAAGCACACCCGCCCGCTCCGCAGCCCGCTCGATCCGAGCAATCAGCCCGAACTCCCCAAGCTCGCCCACACGCATCGCACAAAGATAGCGGCGCAGCCTTCGAGCCGGGCTCAACGACGATCGACCTGCAAGCGCGACAGCGCGCGCAGCGAGCCACCGGCGAGCGAAGCCGGGGCGATCCCCAGATCTAGCGGGATCTGGCCGAGGCCACCGTCCCTGTGCTCCCGCGCCGCCGCGACCGCGCCTGCTTCTTGCGGCTTTCAGCGCGGTCCCGCTCCAGGGCGTTCTCGATCACCTGCTCCATGTCTTCGACAGGGATGAAGGTCATCTTCCGCTTCAGCTCGCGCGGGAAGTCTTGGAGATCCTGGAGGTTCTTCTTCGGCAGGATCAGGCGGGTGATGCCCGAGCGAAGTGCGGCGAGCGCCTTCTCGCGCACGCCGCCGACGGGCAGCACGCGTCCGCGCAACGTCACCTCACCCGTCATCGCAACGTCGGCGCGAACCGGCGTGAGCGTAGCGAGCGAGAGCATTGCGGTCGCGAGTGCGATGCCCGCGGAGGGACCGTCCTTCGGAATCGCTCCGGCTGGAACGTGCACGTGAACTTCGTGGCTCTGAAAGATGCTCTCATCGAAACCGAGCTTGGGTCCGCGGCCGCGCGCGTAGGTGAGCGCCGCCGCACCCGACTCCTTCATCACGTCGCCGAGCTGGCCCGTGAGAACGAGCCCCGTCCCCGGGGTCATCGTCGCCTCGATGCTGAGCACCTCGCCGCCGCTCTCCGTCCAGGCGAGTCCGTTCACGAGGCCAATCTCGCCGATCTCGGCCGGCTTCTCCTCGCTGTAGGGCGGCGGTCCGAGGAGCCGCTGCAGGTTGCGCCGATTCACGATCACACCGCTCTCGTCGCCCTCGGCGGCGCGGCGCGCGGTCTTCCGACAGATCGACGCGATCTGGCGCTCGAGGCCGCGAACGCCGGCCTCGCGCGTGTACTCCGTCACGATGTCGGTCACGGAATTCGGCGACCACTTGATGCGGTCGCTCGGGAGCCCGTGCTCCTCGACCTGGCCGGGAATCAGGTACGTCTTCGCGATGGCGACCTTCTCCTCCGGCGTGTAGCCGGGCAACCGGATCACTTCCATGCGGTCGCGCAGCGCGTTGGGAACCGAATCGAGGAGATTCGCGGTGGCAATGAAGAGCGTCTTCGAGAGGTCGAACGGAACGTTCAGATAGTGGTCGCTGAACTTCGAATTCTGCTCGGGGTCGAGCACCTCGAGGAGCGCCGACGAGGGATCGCCTCGGAAATCCGCACCGAGCTTGTCGATCTCGTCGAGGATGAATACCGGATTGCTGGTACCCGCCTGTTTGAGGCTCTGGATGATGCGGCCGGGCAGCGCGCCAACGTACGTGCGCCGGTGGCCGCGAATCTCGGCCTCGTCCCGCACGCCGCCGAGTGAGATGCGCACGAACTCGCGGCCCATCGCGCGCGCGATCGATCGTCCGAGAGAGGTCTTGCCGACGCCGGGCGGACCCACGAAGCAGAGGATCGGCCCCCGCGAATCGCCGCGGAGCTTGCGCACGCCGAGGAACTCGAGGATGCGCTCCTTGATCGGATCGAGGTGCGCGTGGTCCTCGTCGAGGATGGCGCGCGCCGACACGAGGTCGAGACAATCGGGCGAAACGGTCGACCAGGGCAGCTCGACCATCCAGTCGAGGTAGCTGCGCACCACCTGGGCCTCGGGGCCTTCCGGGTGCATGCGCTCGAGGCGTTTCAGCTGGCGGATGGCCTCGGCGAGTGCCTCTTCCGGCATGCCCACTTCGTCGATCTTTGAGCGGTACTCCTCAGCCTCCTCACCGCGCGGGTCGGTCTCGCCGAGCTCCGCCTGGATCGCGCGCAGCTGCTCGCGGAGGAAGTGCTCGCGTTGGCTGCGGCTCACCTCGCCGTGGGCCTGCGCCTGGATTTCGGCCTGCACCGTCGTGACTTCGAGCTCGCGCTTGAGCAGCGCGTCGACGCGCCGAAGACGCGCGAGGGGATCGACGATCTCGAGGATCTCCTGGGCTTCGGTGAGGCGGAGCTTCAGGTTCGAGGCGACGAGGTCGGCGAGGCGACCGGCGTCGTGAACGTTCGCGGTGATCGACAGCACCTCGGGCGGCAGGTTCTTGAGCGGCAACAGCTCCTCGACCCGCGCGCGCACGGTGCGCACCAAAGCCTCGCCTTCGACACACCAATCGGTCTCGTCGTCGACGGGTAACGAGCCGACGCGGACCCAGAGCGAGCGCTCCTGCTCGACGAAGGATTCGATCTCCGCTTTGGCGAGACCCTGCACGAGCACCTTCACGCGACCATCCGCCATGCGCAGCATGCGCATCACGGTCGCGACGGTGCCGACCTGATACAGATCGTCAGGATCGGGATCTTCGATCTCGCAGTCGCGCTGGGCGACCAGGAGCAGCAGGCGATCCCCCGCCAGCGCGTCTTCGATGGCAGCAATCGACGCTTCGCGCGCGACGAACAGCGGGATCACCATGTAGGGGAACACCACCATCTCGCGAAGCGGCACAACGGGGAGGGTGTCGGGGATCGTGAACGAGGAGGGTGACTCTGCCATACCCTTCGTTCTTCGTCGGAGCTACGAAATCACTTGAGATGAGTGAGCACGTCTTTGCACAAACAAAATGAGGCCGCCGCTGGCGACCTCGTTTTCTCGGCATGCGACGCCTCACGCACCGCTCGTGAAACCGCGTTACTCGATTTCGACGAACCGACCCCGCTCGATGCCGAGCAGAAAGGGTCGACGACGCGCGTTTCCGTCGACGCCGATCGACAAGACCCCGCTCACACCGGGATAGGCGCGCGTGTTCAACACGCCGTCACGCACTGCTTCGCGTGTGGCGAGACCACTCGCGAGTTGCACGAGGACGAGATTCGTGGCGTCGAAGGCCTGCGCGGCAAAGTCGTCGGGTGCTTCGCGGAACGTCGCGGTGTAGCGCGCGGAGAAATCCTCGACGACCGAAGCACGGCTGTCCTGGAAGAACGTCGCCGCGATGACCGCGCTCCTTACATGGTCGCGGCCGATCGAGACGAGGTCGGGGTGGTACCAATCACTCGTTCCGAGCAGCCGCATCCCGACGGCTTCGTGGGACGCCAGCTGCGGCGCGATCAACACGACCTTCTTGTATACGTCGGGAATGAAGAGCGCATCGAAGTCGACGATGGGCGGGAGCGCCTGCTCGTCGGGACCGGCGAGTGCGCGTGCTTCCTCGCGCAGCGCGAAGGCCTCTTCGGTGGGGAGACGGCGCGCAGCGCGCAGCATCTCGTGTCGCTCCTCGATCACCTCCTCCTCTTCCTCCGTGAGGAGCATGTAGCCGATGAGCCGGCGAATCGGTTCGGCAAAGTCGACCGCATCGGGCCGATAGGATTCCGAGCCCACAACGACCCCGCCGCGCTCCTCGACCGCCTCCCAGAAGAGGCTGCGCAGCCGCTGCCCGTACGTGTCGTCGGGGTAGAGGACCGCGAAGGTCTGTGCACCGCTGCGTATCGCGTGATCGACGAGCAGCGCCACCTCTTCGTCCGGGCGCGTGCGCACGCGGAACACGTGCGGACGATCGCGCGCGACCTCCTGGCGGCTCGAGAGCGCAACGAGGGGGATGCGGGCCGCCTCCGCTTCGTCGGCCGCGGCTTCGCACGCCTGCTTCACGAGAGGTCCGATGATGGCCGTGACCGCCGAGTCCGCAGCGAGGTCGCGCACGGCCTGCGCGGCGCGCCCGGGATCGCCGGCGCTGTCGCGAATGAGCAGGCGGATGCGCTTGCCATCGCCCTGTGCCGCGTGCTCCGACAGGAAGCCGTCGGGCCCGAGATCGACGGCGGGCAGCGCCTCGTAGCGCGCGGATGACTTGCTGGGCGCGATCTCGAAATCGCCCGGCACCCCGGTCTCGTCGAACAGTTCGGCGGCGAGCAGGATGCCCTGCAGACTCTCCAGGCCGAACGCCGCGTACGAACCCGACAGGGGCAGCACCACGCCAACCGTACCCCTCGCGGACGCCGTGGACGGCGCGGGAACGCGCAGAACCTCCGCGAGGCTCGGCAGCACTTCGAGGTCCTCGGGCTGGCGCTCGCGCAGGCGGATGCGCTCGATCACCGTGGTGAGGTGCGAAGCGTAGTCGGGCGCGAGGGGGAGCCGCGACGCCCGGTCGACGCGCTCGCGGGCGAGGGCGAGGTCGCCCTCGTCGAGCGCTCGCTCGGCCGCCGCGAGCAGGACTCGTGCGGACGGAACCGAGCGGCCGATCTGGTCGGCAGCGCGCTCGAAGTCGTCGCTCGGGAGCGCTCGCAGCACTTTGTCGATCTCGGCGTCGACCAGCGCGAGGCGCCGCTCGTCGATCTCATCGGCGCGCAGGCGTGCGAGCCAGCGGAGCGCGGCGACGCCGTCCGGCGCGGTGCTGACGAGCACGCGGAAGGCGGCGCGCCGCTGGGCGCGCGTGAGTTGCGAGAAGCGGGCGCGCGCGAGGACGGCGTTGGCAGCCTCGTAATTGCCGAGGGCGTACTCGAGGGTGGCGGCGCGAACGCGGGCCTCGTCGGCGAATTTGCCGTCGGCGTGCTCGCGGAGGACGAAGGTGAACCACTCCAGCGCCACGTCGCGGTCGCCCTGCTCGAAGGCCAGCATGCCGATGCGCATGGCGGCGTCGTCGGCCAGCGCGCTCTGGGGCTCGGCCCGGACCAGCGCCTCGAACTCGGCGCGGGCGGCGCGCGGATCGCCCTCGATCTTGGCGACCGCCGCGTCGAACGCACGCGTCTGTGCTTCGGTAACCGGCGGACGCGCCGGGGCCGTGGCGCAGGCGAGCCAGAGGCTCACGGACGTGATCAGCGCCAGGCGGAAGGAAATTCGATCAGTCAAAGAGATCTCGCAGCTTGTCGATGAAGCCCCGGGTCACCGGTGACACCTCGCTCCCCGTCTCTTCGGCAAATTGCTCGAGCACCTCGCGCTGCTTCTTCGTGAGCTTGGTGGGAACCTCGACGAAGATGTGGACGTGCTGGTCGCCGCGCGTCTTCGAACGCAGTGAGGGAAGCCCCTTACCGCGCATTCGCATCACCTTGCCGGACTGGGTTCCTTCGGGGATGCGCAGGTCGACCTTGCCGTCGAGCGTCGGAACCTCGATCGTCCCGCCGAGCGCCGCCGTCGCGAAGGCAATCGGCACGCCGCAGTGGATATCCTGCCCCTCGCGCTCGAACAGCT
Organism: Myxococcales bacterium; assembly: GCA_013215605.1. Taxonomy (GTDB): domain Bacteria; phylum Myxococcota_A; class UBA9160; order UBA9160; family SMWR01; genus JABSQW01. The sequence continues at coordinate 11,496 of JABSQW010000549.1, read as the reverse complement.
CGTAGGGCTCGACGGAGATCACGACGTAGAGATCGCCGGGCCCGCCGCCCGCGATGCCGGCCTCGCCCTCCCCCGAGACGCGCAGGCGAGTGCCGTCGTCGACGCCCGGCGGCACCTTGACGCTGATCGAGTGCATGCCCTCGGTCCGCCCGGAGCCGCGACACGTGGAGCAGCGTTCGCGCACGATCTCGCCGGCGCCGCCGCAGGCGTCGCACGGACGGCTGATCCGGAAGAACCCCTGCTGCATGATGACCTGGCCCGCACCGCGGCACTGCGGGCAGATCTCGGGCTGCGTACCCGGCCTGGCTCCCGTGCTGTTGCACGGCTCACAGGGGCGCGTCTTCGGGATCTCGATATGGGCTTCCGTCCCGTTCAGGACGTCCGAGAGCGAGATATCGAGGTTGTACCGGAGGTCGGCGCCGCGCTGGCCGCGGCCGCGCGAGCGACCGCCCTGCCCCTGGCGACCGCCGAAGATGTCGCCGAACAGGTCGCCGAAGATGTCGCCGAAGTTGCCGAAGTCCTGGAAGCCGCCCTGGCCGCCTCCCATCCCGACGGCGTCGAACCCGAAGCGATCGTAGGCGCGGCGCTTCTCCAGGTCAGAGAGCACGGCGTACGCTTCGGAAGCTTCCTTGAACTTCTCCTCCGCCTCGGCGTCGCCCGGATTGCGGTCGGGGTGCAGCTGCAGGGCGAGCTTCCGGTAGGCCGACTTGAGAGTGGCCTCGTCGACGTCGCGGGAGACGCCCAGAACCTCGTAGAAATCGCGCTTTGCCAATGCCGTGGCCCCGGAGGTTGGCGAAGAGAAATGGCCGCTGAATGCGTTGCGGAGGAGTCAGTCGCCCTTTGTGGCGTCGCTCGCGTCATCCGCGGCGTCGCTCCCGAGCTCGGCGTACAGGTTCTCGGTCATCTTGTAGGTTAGCCCGGAGAGTTCGTCAACGGCGCACCGGAGCTCCGACGAGCTCTCGTTCGCCACTGCGGCGCGCGTCTTCTCGAGCGCCACGAGCAGCGGCTCGCGGTCGTCGTCGGTGATGCTGTCCGCGAATTCCTCGAGGGTGCGCTCCGTCGAGTAGACGAGGCCGTCGGCCTGGTTCTTCAGGTCGATGAATTCGCGGCGCTTGCGGTCGCCCTCTCCGTGCTCCGTGGCCTCGTTCACGAGACTCTCGACATCCGCTTCCGAGAGCCCGCTCGACGCGGTGACCTGGATCGCCTGCGAGCGGCCGGTCCCCAGGTCCCTGGCCGACACGTTCACGACGCCATCGGCGTCGATGTCGAACGTCACTTCGATCTGCGGCACGCCGCGGGGCGCCGGAGGAATGCCGACGAGCTCGAAGCGCCCGAGGGTCGTGTTGTCGGCGGCGATTTCTCGCTCGCCCTGGACGACGTGGATCCGCACGACCGTCTGGGCGTCATCCGTCGTGGAGAAGACCTGGCTCTTCGAAGTGGGCACCGTCGTGTTGCGCTCGATGATGCGAGTAGAGACACCCCCTTGTGTCTCGACGCCGAGCGAGAGCGGCGTCACGTCGAGGAGCAGGACGTTCGCGACCTCGCCGTTCAGCACGCCGCCCTGGATCGCGGCGCCGCTGGCGACGACCTCGTCCGGGTTCACGCCCCTGTGGGGCTCGCGGCCGAAGATCTCCTCGACCTTGCGCTGGATGATCGGCATGCGCGTCATCCCGCCCACCAGCACGACCTCGTCCACGTCGCTCGTGACGAGTTCGGCGTCGGCCAGCGCCGTCCGGCAGGGCTCGACGAGGCGCTCGACGAGATCGGCGACGAGGCTCTCGAGCTCTTCGCGGGTCATCGTGAAGGCGAGGTGCTTGGGGCCGGAATCGTCGGCCGCGATGAACGGCAGGTTGACGTCGGTCTCGGTGCACGACGAGAGCTCGTGCTTGGCGCGCTCCGCCGTCTCCTTGAGGCGCTGCAGCGCCATCTTGTCTTCGCGCAGATCGATGCCTTCCATTTCCTCGAACTTCGCGATGAGGTGGTCGGTGATGCGCTGGTCGAAGTCCTCGCCTCCGAGATACGTGTCGCCGTTCGTGCTGCGGACCTCGAAGACGCCGTCCGTGATGTCGAGGATCGAAATATCGAAGGTGCCGCCGCCGAGGTCGAAAATGGCGACGCGCTGACCGGAATCTTCACCGAGGCCGTACGCGAGAGCGGCCGCCGTGGGCTCGTTGATGATGCGCAGGACGTTGAGCCCCGCGATCTTGCCGGCATCCTGGGTGGCCTGGCGCTGGGAGTCGTCGAAGTAGGCGGGGACCGTGATGACGGCGTCTACCACGGGCTCGCCGACGAAGTCCGAGGCGGTCTCCTTCATCTTCGCGAGCACCATCGCGGCGATTTCCTGCGGCGAGCATTTGCGCTCGCCGATGCCGACCCACGCGTCGCCGTTCTCGGCGGCCACGATCGGAAACGGCGCGACGGAGGCGAACTCGCTCACCTCTTCGCTGGCGTGCTTGCGGCCGATCAGGCGCTTGACCGCGAAGATGGTCCGATCGGGATTCGTGACCGACTGACGCTTGGCGATCTGGCCGACGAGCTTCTCGTCGGAGGCGGTGAACGCGATCACGGAAGGGGTGGTGCGCGCGCCTTCGGAATTGGCGATCACCTGGGGCTCGCCGTCGAAAAGGGCGACGCAGGAGTTCGTCGTCCCGAGATCGATCCCGATCACCTTTGCCATTGCTGCGCCCCTCACTCGAGGAGGAGCCCCACAACGCGGCTTCAGCCGCCGGCCTCCTCGCCGCCGTCGCTCTCTGTGCCTTCCGGCGCCTTGGCCACCACCACACGGGCCGGACGAATCAATCGATCCCGCAGCACGTAGCCCTGTTGGAACACATCGATCACCGTGTTCGGGGGCACCGTGTCATCGGGTGCTTGCGCCATCGCCTCGTGGATCGACGGATCGAAGGGCTTGCCTCGAGCTTCCACCTGCACGACACCGTGGTTCCCGAGGGCCGCCAGAAGCTCCCTCTGAACCAGCTCGACACCCTGCAAGAGGTTCTCTAAGTCCCCGTCCCCGCTCTGCCCGGCGTGGTCGACGGCGCGTTCCAGGTTATCGACCGCCGAAAGCAGATCCTTGACGAGATTTTGGTGCCCATACTGGAGGGCTTCTTGCCGCTCCTTGAGGGCGCGCTTCCGGAAGTTGTCGAAATCGGCCTGGAGGCGGAGCAACTGATCCTTGGTCTCGATCAGCTCTGCCGAGAGCTCCTCGACCTCCTCGGTGGGCGATTTCTTTGAAGCAGCCGAGGCCGTAGCGGCCTCGAGGTCCGACTCGGTGTCGGCCTCAGCGGGCTCCCCGGCGGGGGTCGGCTCCCCGGCGCTCGCCTCGGCCGATGCAGCGTCGAGCGCCTCTTCGGCTTCGCGCATCGCAGCTTCGATCTCGGGGTCCGTGGCGAGCTTGCCGTCGCCCTCTTCTGCTTCGTCCTGGGGCTTCGGCATCACGCCAGCAGCTTCTCGGAAAGAATCCGCGAGAAGTAGTCGACGAGGGAGATCACGCGCGGATAGTCCATCCGGCTCGGGCCGATCACGCCGAGCGCACCGAGCGGTTGGTCGCCCTCACCCCGGTAATAATGGGTGGCTACGAGCGCGCAGCGGTTCAGGCCGGGCTCGTCGACCTCCTGACCGAACGCCACCTGTACGCCGCCTTCCGAGAGCATCCGGTCCAGCACCTCGAGGAGGCTCTCCTTCGTCTCGACCGCCGCGAACAGCTCGCGCACGCGTCGCGGATCCCGGAACTCGGGCTGATCGAGCAGCGCGAGGCGGGTCGCGATCACCAGGTCCATCGGCTCATCGCCCTGCGCGCTCGAAGCGAGGGCGCGTGTGCCGAGCGCGATCATCCTGGAGAGCACGCGGTCGGCCCGGATGCGCGCGTCTCTGGCTTCGAGCGCGAGGGCGTCGCGGACCTGCAGCAGCGTGCGTCCAACGACCCGCTCGTTGAGCGCCGCCGCGATGCCGTCGAGCTCGGACTGGGCGAACGACCACTCGTCGTCGATCACCCGGCGGTAGGGGGTTCCGGCCTGCGAGACGAACACCACGAGCAACCGCTCGCTGCTGAGTCGCACGAGACTGACGTGTTGCAGGATGACGCGGTCGAGCCGCGGCATCACCACGAAACCCAGCTGGTGCGTGCGCTCGGAGAGCAGCTTCGAGGCGACGCTGGCAATGTCGTCGGCGTTAGCGGTGTCGACGCTATACGCAATGGAGCGTCGCTCGTTGAGAGCGATGTCGTCGGCCTCGAGCAGCTCGTCGACGTAGAAGCGCATGCCCCCCTCCGTCGGAATCCGACCCGACGACGCGTGCGGTTTTTCGACGAGCCCGAGCTCGGCGAGCTCCGCGAGCACGGTGCGAACGCTCGCCGAAGACAGGCTCACCGGGAGCAGCGGCGCGAGGGTTCCCGAGCCGATGGGCCCGGCCGCGCCCACGTAGGCATCCACCATCGCGCCCAGGACCGTGGCCTGCCGGTCGCTCAGAACGAGATCGGCCGGTGCGGCCGACGATCGGCGCGACTCATTGCGCCGACGGCGGCCCCGTGTCTTGCCATGCGGTGCGATGGAACCCACGAACCCCCCGATTATCCACGGAAAACCGGCAAAACAGGGGTAACACCCAGAAGTTCCGGAGTCAACGAAACGATGATCGGGACGGCCGATCGCTGCCTCTCGGGCTCAGACGAAACGCACGAAGACCGTGTCGGCGAGTTGGCGGCCCGGCCTCGTCAAGCGGAGCGAGCCGTCGGCGTCCTCGTCGACGAGGCCGTCGGCTCGGAGCTCGTCGATCTCGGCCGCGAAGAACTGCCGCGGCGGAGCGCCGAACTCCCCGGCGAAGCGGCCCGCGTCGAGCCCGCGAAGCTCGCGCAGCGCCAGGAACACCGCTTCGCCGCGCGCGGTGGCGGCGTCGAAGACCTCGGGGGGCGAGGCTTCGGCGGCGCTCCCGGACTCGATCCCCTCGAGCCAGGGAACCACAGCGGGCAGGTTGCGGCGGCGTGATCCAAACGGCGTTTGGTCGCTGACCGGCGGATCGGTCGACACGGCGCTCGGGCCGATTCCGAGCACCGGGCGGCGCCTCCAGTAGCGCGTGTTGTGAACGGCCTCGCAGCCGGGCCTCGCGTAGCTCGAAATCTCGTAGCGCTGGATTCCGGCGGCGGCGAGGCGCTCCTCGAGGTTGCGCGCCATCGCCAGCGCGACGTCCTCCGCGGGCAGCTCGAGCTGGCCGCGCTCGCGTGCAAGGGCGAAGGGGGTACCGGCTTCGACGCTGAGCTCGTACGCGGAGACGTGCTCGGGCGCGAAGCTCGTGACCTCTGCGAGGTCGCGTTCGAGGTCCCCCGCGCTCTGCCCCGGGGCGGCGTAGATGAGGTCGAGGGAGAGGGAGGGGAAGCCGGCGTCTCGGCAGGCCGCGAGGGTGCGGTGGGCCTCGGCGGCGCCGTGGGCGCGACCGAGGCGCTTCAACACGGGATCCTGGAACGACTGCACGCCCACCGAGACCCGGGCGACCCCGGCGGAACGGAAATCCGGCAGGCGACTGCGCTCGAGGGTGCTCGGGTTCACCTCGAGCGTGATCTCGACCGCTGCCTCGGGTGACGCGGGAAACGCGCGGTGCACCGCTTCGACCACCCGCTCGACGGACTCCGGGTGGAGGAGCGACGGCGTCCCGCCTCCGAAGTAGAGGCTCGCGAGCCGGCGTCCGTCGAAGGCGGGCGCGCGCCGCTCGAGCTCGACGAGCAGGCCGGCGACGAAGCGGTCCTCGAGCTCGCGCGTGAGGGGCCGGGCGGCGATCACCGCGAAGTCGCAATACGGGCACACGCGCTCGCAGAACGGCACGTGAACGTACACCCCGACGGTCTCGTCGCCGTTCGAGCGACGGGCTTCGGGCCCCGGTGGCTGCGACGTCACGCGGGAAGAGTACCGGCCCGCCCGGCGCCGCGTGAGCGCGTCCGCGCCCGGCGGGGTCGTCGCTCCTCGGTCGAGACTGCCGGCCGCTGCGGCGTTTCTCGTCGGAGGCGTCGAATATGGGTCTCGGTTACGCTCATCGTACTTGAGCCAGCAAAGCCCCCACTGCGAAGTCCTCCCCAACGGCCTCACCCTGCTGCTGCACGAGACCCACCTCGCGCCGGTGGTCGAGTTCCAGATCTGGGCGGGCGTCGGCTCGGCCGACGAGCGCGATCACGAGCGCGGACTCGCGCACTTCCACGAGCACATGCTCTTCAAGGGCACCGAGCGCCGCGGCGTCGGCGCCGTGGCGGGCGAAATCGAGGGCGCGGGCGGTCGAATCAACGCCTATACGTCCTTCGACGTCACCGTCTACCACGCGACGGTGCCGAGCGACCAGGTCGAAGTGGGCGTGGATGTCCTGTGCGACGCCGTGCTGCACTCGAGCTTCGACTCCGACGAGCTCGGCCGCGAGATCGAGGTGGTGCTCGAGGAGATTCGCCGCAGCGACGACTCGCCGGGCCACGTGCTCTCCGACGCGCTCTTTTCCAACAGCTACCAGGTGCACCCGTACCGCCTGCCCATCCTCGGCAGTACCGAGAGCGTCTCGAGCTTCGACCGCGATCGCGTCAGCGCGTTCTACGAGCGCTGGTACACGCCCGACAACCTCACCGTCGTGGCCGTTGGGGCCTTCGACACCGCGCAGCTCTGCGCCCTCGTGCGCGAAGCGTTCGCGGACATCGAGCCGGGGGGAACGCAGCGCGCGCGCCCGCCCGAGCCCGCGCAGAAAGCACTGCGAAGCGTCGTGCTCGCGCGTCACTTCGAGCGCGCGCGCATCGAGTTCGCCTACCCCGCGGTTTCGCTCCGCCACCCCGACGCCCCGTACCTCGACCTGCTCGCCTTCATCCTCGGCACGGGCGACAGCTCGCGGCTCGTGCGACGCGTGAAGGAGCGCCAGGAGCTCGCCGACCGCGTCGACGCGAGCTGCTACACGCCCCTCGACCCGGGCTTCTTCTCCGTCGACATCGAGACCGATCCGGAGCGCGCGGCCGACGCCATCGCGGCGGCGGCGTTCGAGGTGGAAGCGCTGAGCGCCGAGCCGGTGAGCGCCGGCGAACTCGAGAAGGCGCGCGCGAACTTCCTCGCGTCGGAGCACTACGAGCGCGAGAGCGTCTCGGGGCAGGCCCACAAGTTCGGCGGCTTCCAGGTCACCGCGGGCGACCACCGAGTCGAGAAACGCTTCTTCGACGCGCTGCGCGCGGCGACGCCCGACGATCTGCTGCGCGTCGCGCGCGAGTACCTCTGCGCCGACCGCCTCACCGTTGGGGCGCTCATCCACGAATCGGCCGCCGACGCCCTCGACGACGCGAAGGTCGCAGACGCCGTAGCGCGCGGTATCGCTAGCACCCAGCGCGTGTTCTCCGTGCCGCGGCGCACCACCAGCGCCGCGGACATCTCGAGCTACGAGCTTGCCGGCGGTGCCACGCTTCACGTCATCCCGCGGCGCCAGGTGCCCGTCGTGGCCGCGCGCGCTGCGTTTCTGGGAGGTCTTCTGTCCGAGGACGAGAGCACCTCGGGCCTCACGGCGTTCCTGACCTCGATGTGGCTGCGCGGTACCGAGACTCGCTCCGCGGCCGACTTCGCGCGAGCGAGCGAAGGCATCGCCGTGGAGATCGACAGCTTCACGGGCCGCAGCACCCTCGGCTTCACCCTCGACACGCCGAGCGATCGCCTCGACGCGGCCCTCGACCTGTTCAGCGAGGTGATGCTCGAGCCCGCGTTCGACGCCGACGAGATGGAGCGCGAACGCCGCGACACCCTCGCGGCCATCGAGCGCCGCGAGGACCGCCTCGCGCAGCGCGCTTTTCTGCTGTTCTCAGCGGCCCACTTTCGCGAGCACCCGTACCGCCGCCCCATCCTCGGCAGTGCCGAAGCCGTGTCGAGCTTCACACGCGAGCAGTTGATCGCCCACCATCGGAAACTGATCTGCGCAGAGAACCTCGTACTCGCGATCGCGGGCGACGTCGATCCCGACGACGTGGCGAAGCGCATCTCGACGCGGCTCGCCGGCCTCCCGTCGGGCCAGTACACACAGACGCTGCCGCCCGTCGAGGACGCGCCCACGGAAATCCGCACCGCCGAGGCGAAGAAGGACCGCGAGCAGGCCCACCTCGTGATCGGCTTCCGCGGCTTCACGGTGCACGACGAGGATCGCTTCGCTCTCGAAGTGGTCTCCCAGCTGCTGGCCGGTCAGGGGGGTCGCCTCTTCCTCGAGCTGCGCGACAAGCAGAGTCTCGCCTACACCGTGAGCGCCATGAACATCGAGGGCATGGCCCCGGGCTACTTCGCGGTGTACATCGCGACGGCGCCCGAGAAGTTCGACGAAGCAAAAGCCGGCCTGTTGAGAGAGCTCGAACTGCTCGTCGCCAGTCCGCCCTCTGCCGCGGAGCTCGAACGCGCGAAGCACTACCTCACGGGCAACTTCTCCATCGACCAGCAGCGCAACTCGGTGCACGCCGCGCACGCCGCCCTCGACGGCCGCTACGGCCTCGGCCCCATGGCGTACCGCGGCTACCCGGAGCTGGTCGCCGCGATCACGCCCGAGGACATCGAACGCGTGACGCGGCGGATCATCGACCTCGACACCTACACGCTGGCGTCGGTCCGGCCCTGACGATCCCGGGGCCCGCGCTCAGTCCGGCGCGGGACCGATCGCCAGGCCCTGGGTGCGCGGGTCGCTACCGCCCAGGTGCCAGCCGGTCTCGCGGTCGACCACGATCGCCTCGGCGGCGGACCAGTTGTAGCTCGACTGCTCGACCTTGTGGCCGCGCGCGCGCAGCGCCTCGACGACGTCCGCCGGGATGGCCGGCTCGACGCGCAGCTTGTCGGGCACCCACTGGTGGTGGAAGCGCGGCGCCGACACCGCGGCCTTCACGTCCATCCCGAAGTCGATCACGTTGAGGATCGTGAGCAGCGCCGTCGAAATGATGCGCGGACCGCCGGGGCTGCCCGTCACCATGAAGAGCTCGCCGTCCTTCGTCACGATGGTGGGCGTCATGCTCGAGAGCGGGCGCTTGCCCGGCGCGATGGCGTTTGCGCCGCGCGTGTCGATGAGCCCGTAGGTGTTGGGCTCGTTGGGCGCGATCGCGAAGTCGTCCATCTCGTTGTTGAGCACGATGCCGGTGCCCGGCACGGTGATCCCGGAGCCGAAGGGCGTGTTGATCGTCTTCGTGATCGCGACGGCGTTGCCCAGGGCGTCGGTGACCGAGAGATGCGTCGTTCCGGAATCGTCCAGCCGCTGTCCGGGCACGCGCACGGAGATGGCGACCTCTCCCCGGCCCCACGTCCAGGGCGCCCGCTTCCAGCGCGGCGGGTTGATGCGCGCGCGCAGCCCGTCGGCGTAGGGCTTCGAGATCAGGCGGTCCACGGGAACGTCGACGAAGTCGGAATCGCCCAGGTAGACGGCGCGGTCGACGAAGGCGAGCTTCATCGCCTCGGCGATGCGGTGCGTGCTCGCCGACGAGCCCGCACCCAGCGCCGCCAGGTCGAAGCCCTCGAGAATGTTCAGGATCTCGATCAGCGCCACGCCGCCCGACGAAGGCGGGGGAAACGAGTGGATCGTGTAGCCGCGGTAGCTGCCGACGACCGGCTCGCGCACCACCGGGCGATAGGCGGCGAGGTCCTCGCGGGTCACGAGGCCGCCGATCGAGGCCAGGTGATCGGCGATCGCGGCGCCGAGGGGGCCGCGGTAGAAGGCGTCGGGCCCGGCCTCGGCGATCTGGCGGAGAGAATTCGCGAGGTCTTGCTGCACGAGGCGCCAGCCGGGCTCGGCGGGCTGGCCGTCGCCGGGGAGCTGAATGCGCCCGGTCTCGGGAAAGCGCTCGAGGAGCTTGTAACGCGCCATGCGGTTCACCATGCGCGCGTGGTACGGGCTGATCTCGAAGCCGTTCTCCGCGAGGTCGATGGCGGGCTGCATCACCTGCTGCAGGGGCAGCGTGCCGTAGCGCTCGAGGACCAGCACGAGGCCCGCCACGAGCCCCGGCGTCGCGACGGCGAGGGGCCCGTGCAGCGACGCGCGCTCGGGCAGACCCTCGCGCAGGTACATGTCCCGGTCGGCACGAGCCGGGGCCGTCTCGCGCGTGTCGACGGCGAGGACTTCGCCGTTCGCCCGCCGGATCAGCACGAAGGCGCCGCCGCCGATGCCGGTCGAGAAGGGTTGGGTCACCGACACCGCGAAAGCCGTGGCCACCGCCGCGTCGATGGCGTTGCCCCCCTGCTCGAGCATCCCCACACCGGCGAGGGCGGCGTCGACCTGGGTGCTCACCACCATGCCGCCGAGGGAGCGGGCGGGCGCCGCGGCAGCGGCGCGGGTTTCGAGGGGAACCGCGCCGAGCGCGAGCGCGAAAAGGCCCGCAAGAAGCGCGGAACGTCGACCGATCAGGGGAACACGCGACATGCCGCGAAGCCTACCAGCAAGCCCTCGGGCTCGACAGCAATCCCGGAGACCCCGTGCCGATTCACCGCAGCCTCGTGGCCCTGCTCCTCGCCTGCCTCGCCGTGGCCTGCGAGAAAGCCGCGGCGCCCTCCCCCGAAGCCGTTCCTCGAGGGGCGGATTCGGCGGCGCTCATCGACCCGGGGCCCCACCAGACCGTCGTGCTGCAGGTCGCCGCCCTGGGCGACATCCAGATCGAGTTGCTCCCCGAGGTGGCGCCCAAGACCGTCGCCCACTTCGAGAAGCTCGCCCGCGCGGGCTTCTACGACGGCACCAGCTTCCACCGCGTCATCCCGGGCTTCATGATCCAGGGCGGCGATCCCAACACCAAGGACAAGGACCCGCGCAACGACGGCCAGGGCGGCCCCGGCTACACCCTCGAGGACGAACTCAACCCCCTCCCCCACACCCGCGGCGTCGTCTCCATGGCGAATCGCGGCCGGCGCCACAGCGCGGGCAGCCAGTTCTTCATCGTCCATCGGGACAGCCCCCACCTCGACGCCAGCTACACGGCCTTCGGCCGCGTCGTCGCGGGGATGGACGTCGTCGACGCCATCACCGAACTCGAGATCGACACCTTCGGGCGCTGGGGTCCGCGCGACCGCCCCCATCCCGTGGACGCGCGGGTGGCAGGCGTGCGCGTCGAAACCCACCCCGACAAAGCCGTCGTCGCCCGCGCGGATTCGCCCGCCGCTCCCTGACCCCGAGGGTCCCCCGGCGCGACGCACTCCGCGTCGCAACGCCGCCCGCACCCGCCCCGGCATTCTGGCCGAGCCCCGGTCGAATGGCTAAATTGCGGCCCCGGTGGCCCGGTAGCTCAGTCGGTAGAGCACTTGACTGAAAATCAAGGTGTCGGCAGTTCGATTCTGCCCTGGGCCACCATCTTCTGTCCTCGTCTGTCGCCGTAAGTCATCGCCATCACTTGACTTAATTCGGTTCTCCCTTAGCTTGGTCATGTTAGGCCGTGACACACGATGACGTTGCACGTCACGGCATTTGGTCGCCAACTGGTCGCCATGTGACCGGTTGCGGAAAAGTTTCGAGATCGCCAAGCGATCCACCCGCTGGAGGAAAGCGCGCCGT